>NZ_KV804339.1:0-7118 GCF_001811315.1 Bacteroides sp. HMSC067B03
ATTAGGGAAAAAAATAAAAGCACTCTTTTCATATCATTATCTGTTTGTAAATTCATATATTCCTTTTTTCTTTTTTTGTTCTTCTACTCTATTTCTGATAGTTTGAATTATGTCACTATTAGCTTTAAGACCATTCATCAGTAGTTCTGGTGTTGATTTATCGCCAGAATAAATGTAGATATTGGTGTTGTTTATTAAAGACTGGATAAAACTTTGCTTTTCTTCATAATCATATACCCGATATAATTCTATGTAGTTAATCCTTTTTGAAAGTACTCCTTGATATATTTTTATTTGCTCTCTAGTTATAATCCATTTTGTACAAAGTAACATTGAAATATATCTGTAGAAAATTATAAATATCAACAATACTAATATCGTTCCACTGATAAATTTTAATAATTCATGTTCTCTTATATATTTACTAAAAATGAACACGAAAATCGCTAATGTGATTAAAAGGAAATTCTTCATTAACCAATATCGGAATTTAGGCTTTAATATAATATCATCAGAAGCTATGTTTGTTCCATCATTCATAACTTAATACTTTTTTTTTGTTCATGTTGTTTCATTAGAATTTCATTGAAATCTTTTGCTTTTTCTGCTTTATGAGAAATCATAGGAGCTATTATTTTGCTTTTTTCCCTAAAACTTTCTAGTGAAACGTCATTTTTGTTAATAGTGAATTCTCTACCCTTAGTTTTAAACAGCACATCATCTTTATTTTCTTTTATTGTCACTTCTGTATTACTAATGATTCCAGACACTTTAATGTCATACAAATTACCGTTTAAATCATTATCAAAACAGGTATGTACTTTAGCTTGTGGGTATCGCAATAAAGTGTTTTTTATTTGATTAACTGAAATGTACCCTCCTACACTACAAAAAACACTTTCTTCTAATTTGATTTTGTTAGCATTGAGCTGATAGAAGCTCATAGCATCTAAAGCGGATTCTGCAAAGTATATATGTTTTGCCATTTGGGGGTGTGGGCAAAAATCAGCAATCCAAAGCGAGTTACTTTTATCTCCTCCGGCAGCCATTCCTTTGAATCCATAGTTTCTTAATTCGTAATTTGTTACTTTGTTGTCTTTATCTGTTGGATTAATATAGGGAAAACCTATATTATAATAATTGCCGTTTCCTTGTAAGTCTTTAACCCTTGTGATAAATGGGAGAAACTTCTCTACGACTTGATGATTTATATTTCTTTCATTTGTGAGAAATCTTAAATCAGCGAGTGTAGTAGGAAATTCTTTATACCTATCTCTGTCAAAAGATTTGTTTTCTGTTTTTACAACTTTGAATGCTTCATATTTAGGACTATAAGGCTCATTTGCGTAATGTCCTAAAATCATATTAATTCGCACAAATGTATTTTGATGTTGGAATTGTGGGAAGTCGTTAATATGATTTTTGATGAACTGAATTAAATCTCCACCTTTATAATTCCTATCATAGTAGTGTTCTTGTACACTATGAGGATTCTTGATGATGATTTCATCCAACTTGTTACCTGCTCCGTCTGTTAGTTTAAAAACAGGCGAAACCTTTCCTTTGCTAATGTCTTGTTTATATCCTAAATCTTCAAGTATTTGAATGATGGATATTTTAGCCTTATAATCGTCAAATGTTAGCATAATATTATAGTTTCATTGTTGGAGTATCATTATTTTTTCCGTAGGTTCTACCATATCCGAGAATAGATGCTTCTTGCTTCGCTGTTGCTTTAATAGAACTATCTATTTTATCTATCTGGGTAGATATTTGTTCTCCGACAGTTTGTTTAGTAGCTTCCCTAGAGCTGGAATATGTTTTTTCTACTTCCTTGTAAGAAGCATAATCCTTAGAAAGTTTATGTTTCTCTAAAAAGGCAGCCATTTCGGTGGGTTTATCTTTAAAAATTTCATCAATCCCTTTAGCTCCTTTTTGGGCTACAAACTCTAATCTTTCTTTATCAGATATATGTCTTTCTTTCCCTATTGTTTGTTCTTTATTTTCAGTCGCTTTAATTTCTATAGTATTTGCATCTTTGATTGATAATCCATTTCTGGCATTCAAATCTAGTTTTACTTTTGCAGCTTTGTTTAGTTCCTCGTTTACAATGGTAATTTCTTTTCCATTTTTGAGATTTTCTTGCTGCATAGGAGTTAGCTCTACTCCTCCAAGTTTTTGGGGAATATGAATGTCTTTTGCTTTTATTGATACAATCTCATTAGTATCTTTGTCACGTTGGTGCAATGTTCTTTCTCCTTTTGAATTAGTCTTTACTACGACATTATCAGCTTTTAGGGCTTTTATTTCATCCTTAGTAAAGGATAAATCATTTTTTATTTCTTGTCGTTTAGGAATGAGTAAGATAGCAATCCCAGCGATTGGGTAAACTACAGTAATAGCTGCGATTGCTAGTTTTCTAGCATTGATACCATCAATTTTGATGCGTTTACCTTCTTCTTTGAAATCAATTTCGTTGGCTTTTAATTTAGATTTATTTTCAGGTGTATTCTCGGCTGTTATATATTTAAGAGTTGTTGCTTTCCCTTCAAAATGGAGTTTCCCATTTTCTGTTTTATAAGACACTTTTTCATTGTCTAGAAGTGTTCTATTATCAGGAGTATCTTCAATGGAAAAATTTAGCATACCAGTTTTTTTCCCATTTCTGATATTTGCAATATCTTCGGGGCTTAAATTTTCCGGTTTAACTCCTACTTCATTAAACTTGTTCCAATCTATATCAACATATGAACCTTTACCATCTAGGGTTTGGTTTTGTTCATAAGCATATCGATAAAGGTCTTCTCCTTTATATGCAATTTTATTTTCAAGGTCAATGACTGTAAATCCGTCTTTATATCCTTCATTCTTATTAGCACCTTGTTTTATATCATCCCATTTTATAATTGCAACATTGTGGTTTTCTCGTAAATATTGGCTATATTCTTGGAAATTATTGCTAGCTTGTTCTTTATCAAAGAAACTGATTATTCTTTCTTTAGATTGCTCTAACAAGGATTCTCTATTATCTCCTAAATTGCCAAGTTTAAGTGTATTCAGTGGATAAGTATATGTTTCATTACCTTTGGAAAAGATAATATCACCATTTCGATATTCTTCTGAATATCCAAGAACTGCTGCTATGGCTCGGAATTGTCCGGCATTTTCATAACTATATTGCAGGGCTTCAAAACTTTTCTTTTCTTCCATTTTATAATTTGAATTTATGTTCTACTTTAGATTGAGATTCATTTCCAAGTGACGGCTTTTGTCCTTTCATGTATTCTATATATTCATTTCTGTTTTTATCAGTATGAATAGTTCCTATAATTTGTGGGTTATGCCGGTCATAAGCTATTTTCTGTTGCTGCTCGAAGTCTAGGAATTTTATTCCTCTTGGATTATTTAAATCTAATCTTATGGCAATTTTTTCTTTGTCAACGTTTAAAATCAATTCCTTACCTGATTTTAGAGTTTCCTTTTGTTGCTTATCCAGCTCAACACCTTTTATGTTTGAAGGTATTGAAATGCTTTTGATTTTTGTTTTAAGCAATTCGTTTGTTTCAGGGTCTAATTGTACAAGATATTTTTCATTGTTAATAGTTTTTGTTATTATTTCGTTATCTTGAAGTCGTTCTAACTCCTTTGGCTTAAGATTTATATCATTCATTATTTCTGGTCTGACTGGATGAATTTTAACGCCAGCATTGTTACTGTCTTTCCAGTACAAACTTATTTTTCCTTTCATACTTATTTCTTCTCCATTGTTATCGTGAAAAGAAAGGTCTAGTAAACTGGTTCTCTTTCCAGATAATAGAGCTGTGATATTTGCCTTATCCAAAGACCATATCTGCTTTTTTGATATTCCTATTAGTTCTAATTCTTTATATGGAATATCATTTTCATTAAAAATAGCTTGATTTTTATCCATGTAATGTATATTTTTGCTCAAAAGTAATAAAAATATCAATATGAAGAATAAAATTATCATGTTTTTTGCTTATTCATTGTTTTTTTCAGTGAATGGCTACTGTCAGTTTAATACGGTATTACAGAAAAAGGATATTCCTAAAGCAGAACCAGTATTAGCAACGACAGAAAATAAATTGATAGAAGAAAAAGAAAAGGCTGTTGTCGTCAATGATGCTTTGACTACAGAACGGCTTGCATACTGGAAGCAAAGAAGGTATTTATCTTTGCCCATTGATTCAATGGTGATAACTTCCCATTATGGTAAAAGAAAAGACCCATTTACTGGAAAAATAGCAAATCATAGAGGGATAGACCTTAAAGGTAACAACGACTATGTTTATTCGATAATGCCGGGAATGGTTGTAAAAACAGGAAAAAATAAAGGGTTGGGCAATTATGTAGAAGTGCGTCATGGTGATTTTACTTCTATCTATGGGCATTTATACAGTGTGCTTGTAAATGCGAAACAAGCTGTTGAAGCTGGGCAACCAATAGGCATTAGTGGAAGTACCGGGCGCAGCACAGGAGAACACTTACATTTTCAAATGGAATACAAAGATAAGACTATAGACCCCAAGCCAATTCTTGATTATATTAATGAGGTAATCAGAACCGTTAAAGGACAAATTTCACAGCAAATAGATAATGAGTTAAGACGCAAATAAATAAATAGAAAGGGAGGATTGGAAAAACCAGTCCTCTCTTTTTATTTGAATCAGAAAAAACCTTTTTTTAATCCTTTTTCTTGTCTTTGAACTTTTTCTAATGAAGATTGAAGTTGTGACAGAGCTTCTTTCATTCCTTTTTTTACTTCAGGATTCGTGACGGATTCAATAAGTTCTTTTCCTGTTTGAATGTTAGTCTTAAGTATTTCTTTATTCTTCATCTGTTTTGCACGACTTTCATCTATAAAAATAGATGGCATACTTTTACAACTCCATTCACCATTTACTAGGTTAAAATCTTTAATTCTTTCTTTCGCTAAGTAGGTGTGGATAGAAATCTTATCTACAGCCTTGTCACTGTATAATTGGTTTGCGGATTTCATTAGTCCATTTATGGCTTTGTTATGTGAATCAATGTCGGCTAATCTTCCTTGTCCTTTACTTAGTACTTCTTCTTGATACCTATTGTAAAGTCCCAGTTGGGTAAACTCCTTGGGAGCTGCAATAATATATGCTTCAACAGTGAACCCTGCATCTTTAAATTTTTGTGCTGTCTTTAAAGGTACATCTGGATTTCTCATAGTTCCTTCTATAATAATATTGCATTTCCGTTTAATGGCTTCTTCTATTAGTTTTTCTGTAAAAACGCTAGAAAAAATCTGGGTTTCAATGGGGTATTTAATAGGGTCTTTTATTAGTTCCTTATTGGGGTGAAACTGTCTGTAAAGGTCACCATTAACAGTGAGAAAATCTAAGTTAGGATGGTCTTTCTTTGCAACATTTATAAGAGTGCTTTTTCCGCAAGCTGGTTGTCCACCTAAGATTATAGCAATAGGCTTTTGTGATGATATATTGATGTCCTCAAATAAGCCATCTTTTTTTTGTTCAAAGATGGCTTCTACTTCATAGCGTTGCATAATATGCTTTCAATTTAGGTGCGTAATAGTTTTGTATCTTATCCATGACTGATAAGCGCACATTTTCAGAAACTTCAAACTGCAACAATCCATTTGCTATTTTTTCTTCTGTGTTGAGAACAGAAAGTTCTTTTTGCAGTATTTTTTTTCTGTTTTCATCCTTCTCTTCTGATATTTCATCTATCTTCATCATGCGGAGTGTCCCGATAATGTCGAGCGCAACATCCAAACTCATTTCTTTATTCATGGTTCATTATAGTTTTATGATTTATACCTCAATAGATTCTGTGAATTTTAATAATGGAATAACTTTCACTGTATGAAATGAAAGTTGGTTAAAAAGCTTATGGGTCTTTAGCATTTCAATCGCTGCATCAGCCGTAACAACACCTTGTTCATAAAGCCGGATTGTTGCATATAACTGGTCATTGGCAACGGGGCCCATTATTAAATCATAGCTGTTTTTTCCTTTTCCTCTGCGGTTATTAACTACAAACTCCAGCCACTCTTTTGTAGCCCCATCAAATCGAAGGACTGAAAACTCTCTATCAAGAATATTATCGGGGACTTCATAAACTGAAACGACAGCTTTTTTACCATGTTCCCGATTCCTTTTGAGTATTGCCCACTTCTTAGCCTGTTCAAAATTAGTTGTCGTATAGAATCCTTTTCCAAAGTCAGTAGCTTTACGCCCTTTCTGTATATTAGGGGATTTGACGGTAACTGTTGAGCCGTGATATAGTTTCATGCCTTTTTATTGATATAAGTTATTATAGTATCTAATATATACTCTGTATCTTGTGTGTGCAGCATTTCAAAATTTTCATATAGAAATTCAAAAACGCCATGATTGGAAAACAGCAAAAGAGTTTCTTTAGCACTTATATTTTTAGTTTCCCTGTAATTTTCAGCACAAAACATTTGAAAAAGCAATATCTTTGGATTGTCCTTTTGTACTTTCTTCTGTTCTGTTTTCTCTTTTTCTAATGCTTCATAAAGTGATAATGTGCTTGAATACCACAGTTTTGTATTCTCGTCCAATAATGCCTTGTACAAATTGGAGGAATATATATAGTATAACGCATCTTCTAAAGGTAGCGTTTTTCTTTTCATGACTGTATCAACCAATTCTCTCATAACAAATGGGAGCATAGCCGAACCAAGTTCATTTTGATATGTTTGATTAGTTTCCATAACTATTTATTTTCTAATTTTATATAGCTATCTTGCTGATGTATTTAGCAAAGATAGAGAAAAAACAATCATCATAGACCTATTGTATTGATTAGTTTGTAAATAGGTTCTTTGTATTTCTTTAGATTTTTAATTTGTATAACATACTTATTGATTCCTAGCTCATTAAAGATTTCTGCGTACATTTTTATTATGGATTTTCTGTAGTAGATGGTTAATCCTACTATTGCAATGCAAATAAAAATCAAATAGACTAGTTCACTATACGCATAGATTGCTAATACAAAAACTCCACCCATAGCCCATAAAAAGCTACTTAAAAGAAATTTTAAGATATTCATAATTTTGTTTGCTGTTCTTTATACTGGCA
>NZ_KV804340.1:0-8660 GCF_001811315.1 Bacteroides sp. HMSC067B03
AACAGCATTTGAAGAAATTCATTTGCTGTTTTTTTATTATCATTGCAAACAAAAACACTATGAAACCAGTAGATAAGTTCTCAATCCAGTATAGCGAGTTGCTAGAGTATATATATCCAGTGACACAAGAATATTTCCCTGATTTTGATTATGATGAAGAAACAGGACAGGCATATATGTTGCCGTCACAAACGCCAGACACTTTTAAAGGAAGATACAACAGAGGGATATTGAAAGGTAGATTTTCCATTGATGCTTACTTGCAGAATCGTGAATTGCAGGATTTACTTACTACATTAGATTTAGATGCTGAAAAGTTTTGGTATCTATTGCTTTTCTGTTATGATTGCAGTTGGGGTAAATGTATGGAAGGTATAGAAATAAAAGAATCCCCTAAAGAACAGATAGAAAAATTTGTTAATGCTATCAGTGAGGATTATAAAAGAGATACTCCGTTTGGTGCAGTCTTTAAAAGCCCAATTTGTATTACCTTGAAAATAGGTAGGAAGAATATCGTGATAGATAATAAGACGGCTATTGCTAGTATAGCGAAGTTTTGTGCAGACGGATTGGAAACAGTAAATTCAGACCAAATGAATACTGGTAGCGTTGATTTGAGTAATCCACATACTGAATCATTCTCCGTATTCGCTTATTATTTCTCACAAATGATTATCACTGCCTTGAATTATCAAGAACAGGTAAAAGAAAAGAGAAAGAAGGGAGCTAATATGTCTGACAAGGAAAAGACGCTGATTTCTCATCTACTATACTTCACTGGCATCGTGAGCAACGAAAGTGTGTTGGTTGATAATGACTACTTGAAGTCTTTGTTGAAACAATATAAAGACAAGGACATAAGGAGTTTGAACGCATTTTATCATTGATTGAAACTTATTTTATTGTTTATTTCTGCTTTCTTATTCTTTAAATACTTCATTCTACAACTTGTGAAGTGGGGGAATAAGAAAGCAGTGTTTTTTTATTCCCGTTAGCTTTTCAAGAAAAGGGCAATCTTTGTAGTATAAAAATAATCGGTGAGCCAGATACCAAAATAAGTCCGCAGGGCAGCGGTAAGATTTATATGAAGAAAAACGAAGTAACAACATTAACCTCGTTAGTAAATGAAGGAAAAAAGATTGCACGTTTAAGCGGTAATCGTGATTTGAATGAAAAGATTGTGAAGGCTAAAATGGAAACACTTGAAGAGTGCGGACAGTTAATTCCTGCCATAGTGGTAGATGCTACTGATGTTATAAATCAAGGGCTGGAAGTTGTTGATTTTACTACAGGTAATATTATAAGAGAAGAAGAAGCTGTGGATTATTTGGTGTTGGTGGAAGGTAATCATCGCTATGAAGCGCACCTTAGACTTATAGCGAGTAATGAAGAACGGGATGAGCAAAAACGTTATAAGAGAGAATTTAAGTTATTGTATGCTTTGAATACGGAACTACCAATAGCTAAGATGTTATCAGAAATCAATATTGCTACTAATCCGTGGAAGGGCAGCGACTATGTGAAAGGAGCAAAAATAAACAATCAGCAAAAAAAACTACCTTTGTTGGATGCTATGAATAATTTAGTAAATAAAGGTTATTCTTTAACTTCAGCGTCGAAGTGGCTGACCTTCACCTCGAAAATTAATAAAAAAGTCATGGATTGTGCCATAGACGGTAACATTGTTGATGAGTTGAAAAATACCAATGGCTTGGAAAGAGGGTTAAGACTTTTGCAAGCGGCAGAAGGTATTTTTAAAGAAACGACAATACAGGCACGAACAGTAATCGACTGGATAATATCCAAGTATGAAAAAACTAGTGATAATCTCAAACCTGAATTTACAAACAAAATGGTGCGTTTTCTGAAAAATATTAGTAAAGAAGATGCTGATTATATTGAAAAAGCCAAGGGAACTAGAGGAGGTGATACGAAAGAAAATATTATAAATAATAAATTGAGTGGATTATGGGAAGAATTTGAAAAATAATCCGTAGAGACAAAAAGCCAGTAGGTGCTTCCTGCTGGCTTTCCAACAAGAATAATAACTAATAAAAATATATCATGATTAAGGAGAGTAAAGGCAATATGTATGAATTTGTGACACACACATGGAATCCTATTAAGGGTAAATGTTCTCATGGCTGTACCTATTGCTATATGAAAAAAATGTGTTCTCGTTTGAATACCCCCAGATTGGATGCGGCAGAATTAACCTGCTATCTTGAGTGCTTGAACTTTATTTTTGTAGGAAGTAGTATTGATATGTGGGCAGAAGATATACCTAGCCATTGGATTCAAATGGTTTTGGATTATTGTGATAGGTCTGCCAATAAATACTTGTTTCAAAGCAAAAATCCTTCCAGAATATTAGATTTTATAGCTCATCCTGTATTTCATCATTCAGTGGTTTGTACGACCATAGAAACCAATAGGTTTTATCCAGAAATAATGCGTAACTCACCAGAGATAGAAGAAAGGGTAAGAGCAATGGAGAAAATTGCAAATTTGGGTATAGATACCTATGTTACGGCAGAACCTTTGATGCAGTTTGATTTGGATAAAATGGTGGAGTACATAAAACGATGTAAACCTCTACAAGTAAATATAGGACGGAATACGAACAGAAAAGTACAGTTGCCAGAGCCAACAGCAAACGAAGCGAAAGTACTTGTAACAGAACTGGAAAAGTTTACAAAGGTGGAGATAAAGAAAAATGCAGGAATATGGTTTAAGTGAAATGAACATATAGCCTAGAACTGAAAAAATAACTACCTAATAAAGTGCATATTTTATAGCCGATTATCAGAAATGGTAATCGGCTTTTTTATTCTCTAATTATTTCAAAAAAACAAAGTACACCGCCAATACTAAACATATAAACGCAGCAAAATGATTCCAATGTAAAGTTTCCCCTTTAAAAAGAACCGTAGTAAATATTGTAAATATTATAAGAGTAATTACTTCTTGAATAACTTTCAATTGCATTAAAGAAAATGGACCACCATTATCAATGAAACCAATTCTATTTGCAGGAATTTGAAATAGGTACTCAAAGAAAGCTATCGACCAACTGAATGCAACTACCCCAATTAGAGGTAAAGATGCAAACCAACCGTATTCCTGTTTCATTTTAAGATGTCCATACCATGCAAAAGTCATAAAGACATTAGACACGATGAGCAATAATATTGTATAAACAGCTTTCATATATATTTTTTATTTACATAAGTATATTGAAATTTTATTTTTTCTCATGGGTATTTTTGACTATTTATATTCAAAGAAAGCAATTGCCCAACTAAAGGTAATCACACCTATCAGTGGAAGAGCTGCAAACCAAGAATACTCCTGCTTCATCTTTAGATGACCATACCAGGCGAAGGTCATAAAGACATTGGATACAATGAGTAATAAAATTGTATAGAAACCTTTCATCTTATTATATTAATTGGGTAATTATCATTCTATTTTATCCGGTAATAATTCTTCTTGCACATTTGTCATGCTCCCCCATAAGCTGTAGCGAGCTTCCGGATTCATCGCTTCCAACTGCCGCAGAATACCTTTCATATCGCTTCGGCTGGACTGTGATTCATATGGACAGTTCTTCACTTGCTTCCGATAGTCATGCAACATAGCCAACTCAACCAAATCAGCCTCATGCACCATACACATCGGTCGGATAATTGTCATATCAAATTTCTTCATAACCAACCGGGGAGGCATTGTACTGAAAGCTCCCTGATAAGTAATGTTCATCAACAATGTTTCCAGAATATCATCCATATGATGTCCTAAGGCAATCTTATTGCACCCTCGCTCCTTGGCAACCGTAAACAAAGCTTTCCGTCGATTCCAGGAACAAAGAAAACAGGGAGACTTACGTGTATCCGTAGCAGGATCAAAAGAGGTTTCGTACTGTACGAAAGGCACTCCAAAAGATTCACAATATGTCTTCAGATATTCGATATCACTCTGATAAGGAATATTCTTCATCACCACATGGACAGCTATCACGGAAAAACGAGGTTTGTAAATACGCGCTCGCTTGCCCAACAACTCGACAAGTGCCAACGAATCTTTCCCTCCTGACAGTCCGATAAGGATTTTGTCCCCTTCTTCTATCAATCCATACTGCACCACTCCTTTATTGAATCGCCGTTCAATACGGCGGATCGTCTTCTCTTCTTCCGTAAATTGTGTCATATCTTCAAAAATCGGCTGCAAAAGTAAGCGAAAAGAATGATTTAAAGAAGAATTAACATAATAGAATCTCTGAAAAAGGGTTTATTTCTAATAAATTTGTACTTTTGAACAATTGATGCATGGATTATTGAATAAAACAATGAAAAGAAAATATATTCTATTTTTAATTTGCAGCTTCTTCCTTGGCGGAGCATCTGCACAAACATTGGAACAGGCACGCGCCTTATTCACAAAAGGCGACTATGAACAAGCCAAACCTGTATTTCAGAAATATGCCAAATCTCAACCGTCCAATGGCAACTACAGCTATTGGTATGGTGTCTGCTGCCTGAAAACCGGCGAGCCGGAAGAGGCAGTCAAGTATCTTGAGACTGCCGTAAAAAGACGGGTAGCCGGTGGACAACTGTATCTGGGACAAGCCTACAACGATACGTACCGCTTCGAAGATGCAGTCAACTGTTTCGAGGAATATATTGCCGACCTCACTAAACGCAAAAGATCGACAGAAGAGGCCGAAGCTCTGCTGGAGAAAAGCAAAGCCGATCTGCGTATGCTCAAAGGAGTAGAGGATGTTTGTATCATCGACAGCTTTGTGGTAGACAAGGCAAACTTCCTGAGTGCGTACAAAATCAGCGAAGAGTCGGGCAAGTTGTTCATGTTTAATGAGTTTTTCCAGACTGAAGGAGATCATCCGGGAACAGTTTATGAAACAGAAATCGGAAATAAAATCTATTATAGTGAAAAGGGAGAAAGAGGAAATCTGGACATTTTCTCCAAAAACAAATTGCTGAATGAATGGAGCAACGGACGTCCGTTACCCGGTAGCATCAACGAGTCCGGAAATGCCAACTACCCGTTTGTACTGTCGGACGGTGTTACCATCTATTATGCAACTGATGGTGAAGGATTAGGAGGGTACGACATCTTTGTCACTCGCTATAACACAAATACAGATTCGTATTTAACACCGGAAAATGTAGGAATGCCATTCAATTCTCCTTACAACGATTACATGTACGTCATCGACGAATACAATAATCTAGGTTGGTTTGCCTCCGATCGTTTCCAACCCGAAGAAAAAGTCTGCATCTATGTATTCATTCCCAATTCATCCAAACAGACTTATAACTATGAAGCGATGGACCCGCAGCAAATGATCCGTCTGGCACAGATTCATTCGCTAAAAGAAACATGGAAAGATGAAAATACAGTTGCAGAAGCATTGCAGCGTCTGAAAGAAGCAATCAATCATAAACCGCAGGAACGCCGTGTAGTTGACTTCGAATTTGTCATTGATGACAACACAACTTATTACCTCCTGAGTGACTTCCAATCTCCTAAAGCCAAACAACTTTTCCAAAGTTACCGGCAACTGGAAAAAGATTATCTGCAACAGGAAGATAAGCTGGATGGCCTCCGTCAACAGTACGCAACTGCCAACCAACAAGGAAAAGAAAAACTGGCTCCCGCTATACTCGATCTGGAAAAAAGGATTCTGCAAATGAATGTAGAGCTGGATGCTCTCGGAGTGAGTGTGCGCAATGCTGAAAAAACAAAATCAAAATAATACAGAGTTATGGACATACTAATTATCGCCGTTCTCATTATTGCTGCAGTGATACTATTTTTAGTGGAACTGTTTGTCATACCCGGAATCAGCCTCGCCGGTATTTCGGCATTGGCTTGCATCCTCTATGCTAACTACTATGCATTTGCCAATATGGGCATGGCGGGAGGATTCGTTACTCTGGGAATATCAGCTCTTGCCTGCATCGGGTCACTGATCTGGTTCATGCGTTCGAAAATGCTGGATAAGCTGGCTTTGAAAAAAGATATCGATTCGAAGGTAGACCGGAGTGCGGAAGAAAGTGTAAAGGTAGGCGATAAAGGTATCAGCACTACCCGTCTGGCCCAAATCGGTTATGCTGAGATCAACGGTAATATCGTGGAAGTAAGATCCATCGATGGTTTCCTTAATGAGAAAACACCGATTATCGTAAGCCGCATTACCGATGGCACCATTCTGGTTGAGAAACACAAAATATAATATTCACTTAATATAATTATCAATGGAAACATCTTTGTACTTACCTATCGTTCTGATTGTTGGAGGTATTATTTTCCTAATACTATTTTTCCATTATGTGCCGTTCTTCCTTTGGTTGTCGGCTAAAGTATCAGGCGTTAACATCTCGTTGATTCAACTCTTCCTGATGCGTATCCGTAATGTTCCGCCGTATATCATTGTCCCGGGCATAATTGAAGCTCACAAAGCCGGACTGAAAAACATCACCCGCGATGAACTGGAAGCCCACTACCTTGCCGGAGGACATGTAGAAAAAGTTGTTCATGCGCTAGTATCCGCATCGAAAGCGAACATCGAACTGTCTTTCCAGATGGCAACTGCCATTGACCTTGCCGGACGTGATGTGTTTGAAGCTGTTCAGATGTCTGTAAACCCGAAAGTGATTGAT
This sequence comes from Bacteroides sp. HMSC067B03, assembly GCF_001811315.1. Taxonomy (NCBI): domain Bacteria; kingdom Pseudomonadati; phylum Bacteroidota; class Bacteroidia; order Bacteroidales; family Bacteroidaceae; genus Bacteroides; species Bacteroides sp. HMSC067B03. The sequence continues at coordinate 6,684 of NZ_KV804340.1, forward strand.
ACTCCTCCTGTTACTGCGGTAGCCAAAGATGGTATCCAGCTGATAGCAAAAGCTCGTGTAACGGTACGTGCCAGCATCAAGCAGCTGGTCGGTGGTGCCGGAGAAGATACAATTCTCGCCCGTGTAGGTGAAGGTATCGTTTCTTCCATCGGTTCTTCCGAAAACCATAAGTCTGTACTCGAGAATCCGGATTCTATCTCTAAACTTGTACTTCGTAAGGGATTGGATGCAGGGACCGCTTTTGAAATTCTGTCTATTGATATCGCGGATATCGATATAGGTAAAAACATTGGTGCAGCTTTGCAGATTGACCAGGCTAATGCAGACAAAAACATCGCACAGGCTAAAGCAGAAGAACGTCGTGCAATGGCTGTCGCTTCCGAACAAGAAATGAAAGCTAAGGCACAGGAAGCACGTGCCAAAGTAATCGAAGCGGAAGCGGAAGTACCTAAGGCAATGGCAGAAGCCTTCCGTAACGGCAATCTGGGTATAATGGATTATTACCGTATGAAAAATATCGAAGCCGACACTTCAATGCGCGAAAACATTGCCAAACCAACGGCTGGTGGTGCCACCAACCAGCCGTTGAGTAAATAGTCTACCAAACGCCGGAACCCGATTCCTATTCAGTTCATCAGCGTATCTTCTCTTTGACAAACTTGCAAAAGAAAAGAAAGATACCTCTTCCGAACTAAAATCCGGTTCCGGCGTTTCTATTTATATACGACTTATTGTAAAACTAAAACCGTTCAATAACATGAAAAAGTACTTTCCATCCTCTGAACTGATTATCAACGAAGACGGCTCGGTATTCCATCTTCACGTAAAGCCTGAATGGCTGGCAGATAAAGTGATCCTTGTAGGAGATCCCGGACGTGTAGCACTCGTAGCTTCTCACTTTGAAAACAAAGAATGCGAAGTGGAAAGCCGCGAATTCAAAACAATCACGGGTACATATAAAGGTAAACGAATCACAGTGGTTTCTACCGGAATTGGTTGCGATAATATCGACATCGTTATGAACGAACTGGATGCGCTTGCCAACATCGACTTCGAGACACGGGAAGAAAAAGAAAAGTTCCGCCAACTGGAGTTAGTACGTATCGGTACATGTGGCGGATTGCAGCCAAATACTCCGGTAGGCACCTTCGTCTGCTCACAGAAATCTATCGGTTTCGACGGATTATTGAATTTCTATGCCGGACGTAATGCGGTATGCGATCTTCCTTTCGAACGTGCTTTCCTTAATCACATGGGCTGGTCGGGAAATATGTGTGCCCCTGCGCCTTATGTTATCGATGCCAGTGAAGAACTGATTGACCGGATCGCTAAAAAAGATATGGTACGCGGTGTAACTATCGCTGCAGGAGGCTTCTTTGGACCACAAGGACGTGAACTCCGCATTCCATTAGCAGACCCGAAACAAAATGATAAGATTGAAGCATTTGAATATAAAGGCTTTAAGATTACCAACTTCGAAATGGAGAGTTCGGCACTTGCAGGACTTAGCCGACTGATGGGACATAAGGCGATGACCGTCTGTATGGTGATAGCCAACCGACTAATCAAAGAGGCTAATACCGGATATAAGAATACGATCGATACACTGATTCAGACTGTGCTCGATAGGATATAGGATAATATCAATTACAATGTAAGACCTTCACTAAAACCATTAATGATCCTTTAGTGAAGGTCTTTTTATTGATTCATATATAAAGTTTCAAATAAGAGGAATATTTTAGCCTTTGGTGCGATGAGGAACAAAGGTAAAGAATCTTAGAAAGTAATCTCTCAAAGATTCATTGCACACATAGATATAAGTTCCGTACATACCTCTTTCCAAAAGAGTAGCATAAATATTCTTTATATAATTACGCAATATTTTTTCATCCACCTTTTCTTTGCCTTTGGCATCTTGATACATATCCTTAGATACAGTAATAACCCGTTGGCGGAATTAAATAAATAACCGTA
>NZ_KV804341.1:0-2554 GCF_001811315.1 Bacteroides sp. HMSC067B03
CTCCGGAGAACTTGAACAAGTTGTCACGTATCCGCTGGGTATCTTCCGCCAGTTCCGGATCATTATAGTCGTCTTTTCCCCATCCTTCAGCCGCCTTCTTATTCAGTTCCCCGTATGTCTTCCTGAATAACTCCTCATCAATATCTCCCGTTTTGACTTTTCGTTCATAAACTTGTTTCATCACCCTGCCGATGATGCCGCTGAAATCATACTCCCCGGCTTCCATGACGGGTGACGTTACCGCTTCATCGTCCGGTTCGGTCTTTTTTTTTTGAGAGTCTGTTTTGGGCTGATTCGGCAATGTTCCTCCCTGTTGCTCACCACCGGGATTTTTCTTTTGACCAATGATCGGAAGCCCCGTTTTCTTTGCGACCTCTTCGTGGTCAAATTCAAAGGTATAAGCCAGCTTGTTGATCGCTTCGATGTATTCTGTGATAGACAAACTTTCCGTGTCGTCCCACTTCAGTTTCAGCCTTTCAAGTGGTTTATATACCGGGCTTATTTTTACCAGTTTAGGGATGATAATATAGTTAAAATAGAACTGGAAAATCATCTTGTCATATTCGTGCCGTGATTTTTCAACACGTTCATGGACTTCTGCCGTACCTTCCCACGCCCCGTTTTCAGTTGTACCCGTCTGACCAAGCAGACGTTTACTGATTTGGTTGTCACATCGTTCCTCTAACGGTAAAAAGGCATTGGTTGTATTTCCTCCGGCTTCTTTCCCATACTCGACCTTTTCATTTCCGGACAGGACTGCAAAGAAATTATTCCTGAAATCCAACATCATCTCGAATAATTCGTCCAACCGTTTTTTATCCTGTCGGTCTGAAGTAACGAAAACAGGAGGAATGCCATATTTTTCAATGTAATTCATCCATGATCCCAAACCCAGTTTCTTTGCAAGGATGATAATTGACAGTTCATTGAGCATCCCCAAAGCCCATGCGTTTCCGAACTGGACATAATAGGGTTCAAGTGCACCGTCCTTATATGACCATCCGGTTTTGTCTGACTCTTCCTTGACGATTATCATCTGTTGCGGGATATAGTTGGACATGGGAACTTCTTCTACATGGCTGATTTCCAAGTTTTCATCAAGATGGGAAATGTCGGCAAGCGATACTCCCTGTAACTGATGTAGAAAACAAATTCTGATAAGCTGGTGAAACCACGGACGATCCAGCAGTTTCTTTGCCTCCTCGTCCTCATTGCCATTGTCATCGACAAGGTTGAATTCTGCCTGTTGTACAGGTAATACACGATTGTCAATCGTCGTTTGTAAATGTTCGTCATTATACAATGATTGGTAGAACCTGTACAGCAAGCCACGTCGCGGATCATCCGGATCGGTTGCCGAAGTTACCGCCATAATCCAATCATCAATGGTCTTTTCCCGGTAGACGACAGCCTGCCTTTTATAAGCAGCACTTGACGAAGATTGTGTCCCACTGCTATCCATCCGAAAATAATACTCATTAAGTACATTCTTCAGACTCATTCGACGAATTGCTTTCTGCTGAAACCAGTTGAATATTTCTCTTAACTTCTTGTACATAACATACCTTTTAAAAGCGGTTTAAAAACTATTTAAAGAAACCATCCGTTGTTCCGTGTATGACCAAACAGAATGGGAGATTCAACATTGCCTTCTTCATCTGTTACCAAAGGAATTTCAGGTGGCAGTGACATGATTCCGTCACGTAACTTGGCAAGTATAAGGTCAGCCCAGTCGTTCATGTCTGATAACGGGTTATTTCCCGTTTTCCGGGCTGCGTTCCGACTTACCGCACGGAAAGCGGTAATGCAGGATATTATCCGGATTAATAACCCCGTTCGTATTGGGGGAATACCGAATATCTTTTTCACGTCATAACGCCCGCTTATATAGGCGGACACTTCACTGATGACAAGATCTTCAATCCCGTTCAAAACTTCCTCGTCTTTTTCGATACTTTCAACCAGCAACCGATTTTGTATGACGGTCGTCAGGTCATCCATGTTGATATACTTCATAGTTACCAAGTGTATTTACGTTTATATCTTCCCGCCTTCCACGGGCGTGTCGCGGGCTCGTCCTCTGGCTGTGGAGGATCAGTATATATTTCAAGTTTCCTCACAGCCTGTTCGTCAGCGTCCGGGCTGTCATCATGCTCTGTCATGCCCGGTTCAACAGCATACAACTGTTTCAAGCCGACAGTAATGTCCGGGCTTGCTTTCAGTTCCTCGTTGACATGCATCCGGGAATTCTGATAATATGGATGCATGCTTATCATACGAAGTATCTTGTTCGTTGTTTTAGGCGTCTGTACCGGAACAAGGTTCAACTCTACACCTGTCTCCGTCTCGGCTTCCCCTATGATACGCTTGACTTCGTCGTTCCAGAATTGGGACTCGTACTGCCAGAAGCAAATAATGCCCTTTGCCCTGAATTCAGCCTGCTTCATGCACATCCATTGTACGCAGAGTTTCATCTTTGACTGCTTTACGAATCCGTCTATCAGCCAAAAATCATTTTTATGCCGTCCCCAAATCTTACATGCGTTAAAGTCAC
>NZ_KV804341.1:2654-4273 GCF_001811315.1 Bacteroides sp. HMSC067B03
TATCTGTCCCGGCATACGCAATGTCCCAATGTGCCACGATCGCATTCATCGTGTGAAGGTCAGGGAGCTTTCCCCACTTCACCATTTCGGGCTTGAATATTTTACCCTTGACAAGCGGTACGTGGTTATATTCCGCATGTGCCGCGAGAATACCCATGTCCTTTTCCTGTTGACGATAGAACTGGGGGGAATACATCGATTTCCACGCTGGTTCATACGTTACCGGATCATAAGCCTTCACCAGATGCCAGTCCCAGTCGGGATGCCGTTGTTTGAGAATCGTCTGTACCATCCGGGATGCAAAACGGTTGTTAGCACCTATCAGACGTCTGCGCTTTCCCGTCATGGTTGCCAGTATGTCCGCTTCGATCCAGTCCGCATAATCATCCTGCATCCGGTTGTTTTTGATGGTCTGCGGTGTCTCCAAGTCGTCAATTATCCACAGGTCAGGACGGTGTGCGCCTTTACGAAGCCCGCGAACCTTCTGCTTCGCACCGAACGCCTTGCAAATAAAGCCGTTCATCGTTACGAAGTTTCCCTTTTCCCAATATCCCGGATTATACTGCTCGCCAAAGTCGTGTTTCAAAAGTTCGTTTGCCTCGAATTCCGCACGTAAATCTTCCAGCAGGTCACAAGCGCGGTCAAATGTGTCGGAAACGATACACATATAATGCGTCTCGCCATTGATCCATAACCATAGGGGAATGATCACATCGTTCCATACCGATTTTGCAAGTCCGCGTCCCCATTCGGCATATCCTTTATAAATTGGATCGTTCATCACCCTATTGGCATGAGCGATCTGAAAGTCCGCACAGTCTGCGGTCGCATAATGGGGAAGATAGGTTTCGACAAGATACTTGACATCCCGCTTCGCACGCTGTATGCGGTTCATCCGAACTGTCAGCGATTCGTCCGGATCAATCAGGTTGCCCGTGCACCGCGCACGTTTTAACTTCTCCTGATACTCCTTGAAGGCTTTGCTATCTTCGACTTTCATTATCCCAACATTTTTGCGGCTTCATAAAGGTGGTTCTCCTGAAAGTCCAGTGTTTTAAAATAAAGGTCTGCATCGTACACCTTCATCGCATCAAATATCCGGCTCATGACATCAATGTAAATAGCGAGCGTAATCCGGTTCTTTTTGTCCACCTCTTTGAGCTGGTTCCCCCATTGCGCTACACTGTTGTCAAGTGTAGCCGCCTGTTTCCGTAGTTCGAGCACCTTGTCGCTATCACCTTCCGCAATGGCTTCGTCAATCATGCGCAGCAGCTCCAGTTTTTGGTCTGCAAGAATGTTGATAATCTGTTTTAGGTTGTCACCCTGTTTTTGTGACGAAATAACAGATGCCTGACGTTCTTTTTTCCAAAGTGCGTCATTCTCATTAATCCAGCTTGAAACAGACCTTTCCGACACGTTTATTCGTGTGGAAATCTCCTTGCACGTCATTCCTTCACGTACATAAAGGTCGTGCGCTTCCTTCTTCAATTTACGGTAGTACTCTTTACTTGGCATATCGCTTCCTTTCGTTTACTGGGGCAAAGGTCATATTTCATCATCACCTGTGGAAAATGGCTTTTCATGCTGGAACGTATTCTTTCCAAGTTGGAAAAAATACG
>NZ_KV804342.1:0-6638 GCF_001811315.1 Bacteroides sp. HMSC067B03
GGTTGTGCCAGCGTTTTGACACAACCTCTTTTTTATTTTATTCCTTCGGACAAAAGGAAAAACACATAAAAAAACGGCAGACTATTTCCTGAAAAGAAAAAAGTCTACCGTTCTTATTATATAAGATTGCTTACTTCAATTTAGCCAATGCTTCTTTGATTCGGCGAATAGCTTCTGCAATATTTTCATCGCTTGTAGCATAGCTCATACGAATGCATTCGGGAGCACCAAAAGAAGCGCCGCCTACACAAGCTACATGAGCTTCTTCGAGCAGATACATCGCCAGGTCATCCGAATCTTCAATCTTACGTTCACCATTACTCTTTCCGAAGAAGTAGCTACATTTCGGGAACAGATAGAAAGCACCCTGCGGTACGTTCACCTCGAATCCCGGAACCTCTTTCGCCAACTTCACAATCAGGTCGCGACGACGTTCAAATGCTTTCTGCATTTCTTTCACCGGTTCCTGTGTACCTGTATATGCAGCTTCAGCAGCTTTCTGAGATACAGAACAAGGACCCGAAGTGTACTGACCCTGCAACTTATTGCAAGCTTTCACAATCCATTCCGGACCGGCGATAAAACCAATTCTCCATCCAGTCATGGCATACGCCTTAGATACACCGTTCACAATCACTGTACGTTCCTTCATTTCCGGGAACTGAGCGATACTTTGATGTGCACCGATATAATTAATATGTTCGTAAATTTCGTCGGCAATAACCACTACTTGCGGATACTTGGCCAATACGGCTGCCAATCCTGCCAGTTCTTCTTTACTATACACCGAACCTGTCGGGTTAGACGGAGAACAAAGAATCAAAGCTTTGGTTTTCGGAGTAATAGCAGCTTCCAGTTGTTCCGGAGTAATCTTGAAATCTTGTTCAATGCCGGCAGAAACGATAACAGGAGTACCTTCTGCCATCTTCACCATTTCCGGATAGCTTACCCAGTAAGGGGCCGGTACAATCACTTCATCACCCGGATTTACCAAAACCAGGATAGTGTTGCAAACAGATTGTTTGGCACCATTCGCACAAGAAATCTGAGCGGCAGTATATTCAAGACCGTTCTCTTTTTTCAGCTTCTCAACAATCGCATTGCGTAAAGCCGGATAACCCGGTACCGGAGAGTAGCGAGAAAAGTTATCATCAATGGCTTTTTTCGCAGCTTCTTTGATGTGATCAGGAGTATTAAAATCCGGTTCTCCTACACTTAAGTTAATAACATCAACACCCTGCGCTTTGAGTTCATTGCTCTTTTGCGACATGGCAAGTGTCGCCGATGGCGACAAGCTGTTCAAACGGTCTGATAATTGATTCATTTTGTATCTATTTTATTGTTGTTGAGTGAAAATCGTTGCAAAATAAGCGATAATATTCGATATATAAAAACAAAATGGCATTTTACTTATTAAAATGTAAAGTATGTCCCATTCTTTCCTTCTTTGTTCTCAAGTATCGCTCATTGTAGGGGTTAGGAACTGTTTCAACAGGTACATTTTCCACAATCTCCAATCCATAGGCTTCGAGTCCTACACGTTTCACCGGATTATTTGTCAAAAGTTTCATTTTATGCACTCCCAGTTCACGAAGAATCTGAGCTCCTACTCCATAGTCACGCTCATCCGCCAGGTGTCCCAGGCAAACATTGGCATCCACAGTATCCATTCCGTCTTCCTGAAGTTTATATGCTTTCATTTTCTCCATCAAGCCGATACCACGACCTTCCTGATTCAGATAAACAATCACACCTTTTCCCGCTGCATCTATCATTTCCATCGCTTTATGCAACTGTTCGCCACAGTCACAGCGTCTGGAACCAAAGATATCACCGGTAGCACAAGAAGAATGCACACGCACCAAGATCGGTTCGTCCTCATTCCAAGTTCCCTTGAATAAAGCAACATGTTCCAAACCATTTGATTTCTGACGGAAAGGAATCAGACGGAACATACCATGTTCGGTCGGCATATTTACCTCAACACCTTTTTCTACAATCGATTCCTGTTTCAAACGATAAGCAATCAAATCATGAATGGAAATCAGTTTCAATCCATGTTCATCAGCCATTGCACGAAGTTCCGGCAGACGTGCCATTGTACCGTCATCGCTCATTATTTCCATCAAAGCACCTGCGGGGTAAAGTCCGGCAAGACGTGCCATGTCAATGGTAGCTTCCGTATGTCCGGCACGACGAAGCACTCCTTTTTCCTGTGCATACAACGGATTGATATGTCCGGGACGTCCAAAAGTGGCCGGTGTAGAAGCCGGGTCAGCCAATGCCAGGATAGTGGCAGCACGATCGGAAGCAGAAACTCCGGTACTGCAACCTTCCAGCTTATCGATTGTCACCGTAAAAGGAGTACCCAATACAGAAGTATTATCACTGACCTGATGCGGCAAATCCAGTTCTTTACAACGAGACACAGTGACAGGAGCACAAAGTACACCACGTGCATGTTTCAACATGAAATTAACTTTCTCAGGAGTTATCTTTTCGGCAGCTATGATTAAATCACCCTCATTCTCACGATCTTCATCATCCACTACAATGACAAACTTGCCTTCTTTGAAATCAGCAATTGCATCTTCTATTCTATCCATTTTAATCTCTTCCATAACACTTATTTATTAATATTCTGTATGATGAATTGAACTTGTTCATTGTTTTTTATGATCCGCTCCATATCCTTAGCCAGACGAACACGGAATGCCCAGATACGGAAATAGAAAAATAGTCCGACAGGGAAAATAACCCCGGCAGCCAGATTCAGCCAATATATATGAAACGGGCGTATATGAGCAGAAACGGAAATAACCGGATAATTGTTTAATGTATTCAACAAAGTCACAGACTTCGTATTGGACATCTCTTCTATCAGTGTTTCCAACTTTTCATTGATATACATCACCTCATCGTCCTTCTCACCCGACATCCACAATTTAAAATAATTCGGAGCTTTCATCAAGCGGTTTTTAGCCACATACTCTTTACATTTATCAGTAAGCACCTGCAAGTCAACCGGTATACGATTATAATCCGGATCATGAATCACCACTTCTTTCTTAAATAGATGGCGTACGTTACGAATACCGACAATCTTCTTAAACCAGTTGATATATGCATCGGCGTTGAGCACTACAGAGTCTTTATTTGATTTATAAGTCAGGAAAGCACCCAACGGGGCAAGCACAGCGCTACTGGTCCACACTCCCATCCATACTACCCATCTGCCGTCACGCGCCATTTTATAGCCCGTATTATCTATAATATAATAAATGATGAAAACCATTACCGAAACGATAACCGGCATCCCCAGTCCACCTTTACGGATAATCCCGCCTAATGGAGCACCAATGAAGAAGAACAACAGACAAGAAAGCGAAATAGTGATCTTTTTATGCCATTCTATCTCATGCTTCCTCATACTATAATCATGGCTACCCATTGTGTAGCTTTTAAAGTTTATATCGCTGCTCAGATTTTCCGCACGACTTGTAGCAGCTGAAATGATCTTCTGCTTTTGCATCAAAGGAGCTACCTCATAAAGACTATCGATATTATATTCAGTAATATTCGCCTCCATAATCTTAACCGTGTCCTCTTTTGTCAGCCCATAAGTTGTACGGAAATTCCCCTCCGAAACCTCCCGGTAATATTGTCTTCCGATACTATCTCCCACCATTTTCATAGAGTCGATAGAAGCTTGCAGCATTGACATATCCTTGGCAGCGGATGTATTACTCATAATACTGGCATCTGCCATATTGAAGTCTGAGTCAAACTCAATAATCGTATGTTTTTCCCTGAATTCTTCACGACGATACGGCACATTCTGAGATTTCATATTCTGTGCTCTCAGGTTTTCAAACAAATCTCCACTATATAAATGCAGCCAGAGATGCTGTTTATCAGCAGTCATCTCCATTCGTCCGGAATCGGCATAAATAATATGTGCGTTCTCAAATCCGTCTTTCAGATTATAAATCATCACATCATACATCATACCTGTTTTTCGGTTTTTCTTAGCTATTTTCAGATTATAATCCGGTATTTCCGAATAAAACACTCCCTCCGGGATATCCAATTCCGGAGACTTTTGTTTCATCGAAATAATCAGTGTGTATAGCTTAGTCTGGGCGATAGGTCCCACGACGTTCTGGAAATAAAAAGAGACAGCAACCAAACCACAGACAAAGAAAGCCAGCGGGCGCATAATTTTAAGCAAAGAAATACCCGCAGCTTTCATTGCAAGTAACTCATAACGTTCGCCAAAGTTGCCGAAAGTTATTAAGGAAGCCAGCAATATTGCCAACGGCAACGATATCGGCACCAATGTCAATGCGGAATAAAAGAAGAATTGAGCTATCACACTCATATCCAGCCCCTTTCCGACTAATTCGTCTACATATCTCCACAAAAACTGCATCATGAAGATGAAGAGACAGATGAAGAATGTACCTACAAAGAGCATCAGGAAGCTCTTTACGATAAATATATCTAATTTCTTTATGCGTAGCATCTTAATAGGTTCGTGCAATTAAGACGCAAAATTAGCACAAAAAAAGTAGCATAGAAAATTTTTAGTTGAAAGTTAACTAAAAACCACACGTTCTTCTCAATTTCGCCACTTGTGACTCCCACAATTCTTCCATATCATCTACTTCGTCCGCCTCTGCGAAATCTGTAATTTCTAATACATAATCACTTGTCAGCTCATTATAAGTCATTTTGATCTCAAAATAATCGCGCTCGTTTTCATCATCCTGCCAACGGAACCGGATAAATGAGAAAGAACGGATTGCAATAATTTCGGCACTTCTCTGTTCCGTCTTCCCCCAATGGAATTCTACGACTTTATCATCAGATATTACTTTATCAGCAAACCAGTCCTCCAACCCGGTCGGTGTGCTAATAGCTGCCCAAAGAATATTTTTAGATGTTGCATTCAACAAATACTCCAAATGAATCTTTTCTTTTTTCATAGCAATTTCGAATTGTTTTTACGTGTGCCAAGATAGATACTTTTTTCTAATTATGTGGCATAAATCAGACACTTTATTTAAAACTTATTTCTTTTCAAGGCCTCAAACTCCCTATTTATAGGAAAAAGAGAACCTCGTTCTAAAGAAAAAACACAAAAAAGTTATGAATTGTTTTGGAGATTACAGAAAAACATCTATCTTTGCACCCGCAATCGAGAAACGATGGCGGGATAGCTCAGCTGGTTAGAGCGCATGATTCATAATCATGAGGTCCCCGGTTCAATCCCGGGTCCCGCTACTTGATAAGAATAAGGCATTTGGGAGGCTTCCACTTCTGGGTGCCTTTTTCTTTTTTACCTCCGGTTTGCGCTATGGTTTGCGCTAGCGTCAAATTCAATGTAACATGGTTCAACAAATTTTATCTCTACAAAGATACTATTTTACTTTCAAATTTTAATAGAAAAGATTAATTATGGTAGATTCTACCCTACTAGAACAAATCTGCTATTCATAAAGTTTGAATGACATTTTTTTCTTTGACTTAAAGAATTGTCCTATTCTTAATTTCCGAGAATTACTCACATCTTTATACGGTTCTGCTAACTCCTTTAACAATTCATATAGTATCTGATTTACTAATAGCATATCTTTATATATGTCCTTTATCTGTTCTCCGTCTTCATAGTAGTGCTTATCCTTATAACCAATAAAAAACATATCAGATTTATTGGGGTCACATTGAGGAGAAGTATATCTAAATATAACTTTATTGGGATGAATCCACCGACAACCCTCTTTATATATTTCCGATATTCCGGAATATCTTTTATTCAATTCTCCACACAGATAACCAGCAGTAAGATATTGTTTACCGATACAAAGTTTATTAGTAGGTTTACCGTCCATGAAATATTTGAAGAATCGCTCCTTATCTTTATATAAGAGGCAAGCATAAACTTCCAAACAGCAATCCACCTGCATCCTAATAAAATGTATGGCAGATAGTTTATTCTTATTCTTTAGTAAAGTATTAAAAGCCGCATTATTTTCTAAAGCATACGTAATAATAATATACATAAATAAATATACAGAATAGTGCTTATCAGTACAAACACTACCTAACACTTTACAATATCGTTTTGAAAATTTAATAGGTCTACTCATATATAACATACATTACACACAATGGGAGATTAACAAAAAAGGGACATCCAAAGATATCCCTCCACCAAATTACTTGGTTGTACCACCATTTAGATTTGCTAAATAATTCTCCAAAATGTCTTTGGGTACATCTTTTAACAATTCTATTTGATTCTTAGACCTTAACCTCTTACAGTTTTCAATCCAAGCCTCGTATAGTTTAATTCATTTTGTACACCAAGATACTAGAGCATCAGGAGTAGCATCTTCACTAAACCACAAACCATACAATTTGGCTGATTCTTCACGAGTTAATACAACACCTGCTTCTTTAGTAACATTTTCTAAATAATCCATAATTCAATATGCTTCAGTCAATAATTTCAACAATCAACACTCTTTACTGGATGTTCAGAATAAGAGTATAAAACCGTTATATTACTAATTCTTAGAAAATGCGGTGCAAATATACCAAAAAACAGCAAATGAATTTCTTCAAATGCTGTT
>NZ_KV804343.1:0-291 GCF_001811315.1 Bacteroides sp. HMSC067B03
TCAGTCAGTTTTTTCTGGTCGGATACGCTCAACTGTGAGAAGGGCTTGCCATTGCTCAAGGCTGCATCCAGCCAAAGCCCGTTCAGTTTGTCAGTCAATGGATAGTCCTTTGTCCCTTTTGCCGTCCGTGGGTGGTTTTCAATATCAACGCTGCCCATATTTTCATGTACATAGCGGACAGACAGCATTCCGAGTGCGCTGCCCACGGCAGCGTGTGTCCGGTATGCTTCGTCCTTTGCCGCCCATGCCGGGTCTTGTGCAATCACGACAGAGACGTTTTCAGCATCCAAC
>NZ_KV804344.1:0-266 GCF_001811315.1 Bacteroides sp. HMSC067B03
AACAAGGAACTGGTGCATTACCATACCAGCGAAGTCTTCCGCCTGTCTCCGGAACGTTCACTGTATCTTATGCTGGTTCCGAAGTCTGAAAAGGTGTCAAGCCTGCTGACGAAGGAAGATTTCGTCAATGCGGTACGTACCATCAACGGAGTAAACACCATCGGTATCTGCTCACTGACTGCGGACGAAACAATCACTGTAGCCGTACAAGAGGCACAGAAGATGGTCAATAAATTCAGGGAAGACCACCTGTATATCGATGCGGT
>NZ_KV804345.1:0-58230 GCF_001811315.1 Bacteroides sp. HMSC067B03
AGGTGTTAACTAGTCCTACGAGAACTTGGTAAAATAAAGAATCCCCTCCGGAAAGGCCTGCATTTTCAAAAATAGAAGGACCGTAATAAAGTACGGCATTCACGCCCATGAATTGACCAAGAATCGCAATGCACACACCAATGATGACTGCCTTAAAAATTCCCGGTTTCATCAGTAAAGCCCATTCAGATTTTGTTTCAGACGTCAAAACGGATTTCGTTTCATTTAATTGACTTGTTGCCTCTGAAACAGAATTATATATTTTCTCTAATATATTGACAGCTTTTTCTTCTTTTCCTTTTACGATCAGCCAACGGGGACTTTCAGGAATGAAAAATATAATAATGAAGAACAACACAGCCGGCAACATTTCCATTCCCAACATTCCTCTCCATACTTCAGTCACAAATATTTTATTCAACCAGTCTATACTCAACTGCGAACCGCTTTGCGCATATCCAAGTAATTGATAATTGACCAGATAAGCTCCGAGAAATCCAACAGTTACCGCCAACTGATACAGAGAAACCAGACGCCCTCTGTACTGTGCCACCGAGACTTCGGATATATATAAAGGAGAGACAATAGAAACGACTCCAATACCCACTCCACCGATAATGCGATAAATAACCAGTTGAGTGAAATCCGCAGAAATAGCACAACCCAAAGCAGATGTAGAAAACAAAACAGCCGAAATAACCATCGTTAATTTTCGTCCCAGTTTGTCACTCAAAATCCCTGCAAAAAGGACACCAACAATAGAACCTATCAAAGCGCATCCCACATACCATCCTTGTTGCAAAGCATCCAGTTGAAAAAGTTGACTAACCTGAGCAATTGTTCCGGAGATGACAGCAGTATCATATCCGAACAAAAACCCTCCTAATGCAGCCACAACAGAAAGGAATATAAGATAGCTAAAGTTAATTGCAGACTTCATATTGTTTATTTTATTTCAAAATATTCTCTATATCTATCATATAAATGTCCGGCCTGCAAATAAGCAGATTGAGGACTCATAAAATGAGAAAACTCGAAGGTAATAGCCTTATCATATCCGGCTCGTTTGGCAGCTTCGAGTTTCATCCGAAGCTTATCAAATTTAATGGGTAGAAAATTAATAGGCATATCACGGTCAAAAGACTCAGCATTTGTCCAGCATTGCATACCATACCTATCTGCTAATTTTTTATTGACAGAGAAGAATGCATCCAATTCATCATAGTCAATATGTCCATCTTGAAAAGCACATGCGTCTACCACCTCATGGATACCATCGAAAATTTCATTCCATTCTTTTTCGTGTTGTTGTACAGAAACCGCATCTTCTCTGGTCAATTTTCCTGTTCCCATGATCGCTTTTTTTCCGTCAATCCACGGAGAGATAAAAGTAGGAAGTCCGTTTGATACATCTTTACATTGCTTTCCCATAGCACGAAAGGCGTCAATGGCTCCTTTCGTTGCCCGGCTAATTTCTCCGCTGATGTACCAGCCTCCAAAACTTTTATACTTCTCTCCGTACATCTTCCACACTTCGTCAATCACATACTTGTTATCCTCAATCTCCCAACTTAAATCACCTGTATCCCAATAACGTCCTGAGTCATATAATCCAAAATAGAATTTCATATTATATTTCTCAGCCAGACGCAAATACATATCCACTAAATCGACTGATGGCATATAACATCCCTTCTTCAATAAATAAGGCGAAGGATAAGTCATAAATTTACGGTAACCGGAACGAATCATGATCACCGTGTCGATACCAATTCTCTTCATGTGCTGAAAATCCAGATCCCATTCTTTCTCACCCCAATTCTGATGAGGAATATCATGAGATATTTCATCCAAAAAGGTTCCTGTAATTTTCAAGCCATTATTTTTAGGAACAATTAATTTGCTTTCCAAATCGCCAGCCTTGTTTATCGGAGAAAGTCCTCCCCTTCCCTCTCCCTCGGCTGCAAATAACGAAGGGGCAACTAAAGCGGAAGCTCCGGCCAGAGCTGCCTTCTTCAAGAAATCTCTACGATTATTAGTTTCCATAGTTTTAATTTTTTTGTTTTTACTTCATATATATGTTAACCTATTGAATATACAGAGTCTCACAAAAACAATTGAGCGGCATTTATATGGTTCAGATATATTTCCCCGTTATGCTCACCTGTTTCTTATTGAAAGGATCTAAAACCTGATCAATCAAAACAGCCATTTCTCCTCTCAAGATATCCCGATTCATATCCAACGTCTGAAATCCGTATGCTTTCCATAGAGTTTCCGGATCAACGGTAACAGCCAGCCTTTCGTTTTCCGCTATTTTCCGGACAAGCTGAACGGCTTCTGCAATACTTAATTTCTCCGTTCCGGTTTTCTTCCATTCATCTTTTGATGCAGGATATACATCAAACAATCCATCCAGTTCGGAAGCGAGTAAAACTGTATCCGCTCTCAGCCAAGTCTGATTAGACCAATCCACGTTCTTCCCTTCTCCTTTTAATATACCGGTAGAGCCAATCCGTTGATAAGACGCAAACTTCACATCCGTCACAGGCACATCCAGATAAGGAAGCAGATATCCTTTTGCATCCAGAATAGCATTCTGGACATCACGGACAGAGACTTCATCAATCTTCTGATTATTTTTTACTGCAAGCGCAGCCAAAGCACCTGCTGCCTGTCCTATCTGCAATACCACCGGCTGTAAACGAGTCGTCCCATTTATGATATTCGATACTGAAATGGATTTTTCGGCAACAATCAAGCCATCAACATCCTTCGGAATCAATGTACCCAACGGTAAACCATAAGAAGGTATCGGATGAAAATAAAGATTAGGTAATTCCTCATAGCCATGATAGCGGGTATGATGATGATCTACAGGATAATCGCCTACTGCGATACAAGTACGATATAGTTTTTCATCTTGTGTATATGGATTCAGAGCGTGATTCAGATTAAAACGAACCAATCCATGAATTCTTCTGGACTCTCTGTGATAAGGAATAAAAGGCAGCTTGTCTTCGGTCGGATATTCGTCATCTGCCAGGCCCAATGTATTGTATCCCAGCTCATGCTGCAAGAAATAGACAAAACACATTGTATAATGTTTGGCATATTCCAAAGCTTTTCCGCGTTCCTCCGGAGACATCTCAATCAGATTGATATAATAATCATTACCTTCTATCGGCCAGTTAATCATATATTTATGATTAGGCAGCTTCCCATAAGTAATCATCATTTCTTTAGACCAGACACGGTCCGGCTCCTTGGGAGTAATACATACCGGATTAGCACACGCACAAGCAAATTCTTTAGGATCATAGCCTTCCGGTTCCGGAATAGTCACATCCTTTCCATAATCCTTCAGTATGGCAACATAAGTGATATCCTGCACAATATTGTTCGGCTTCTCAGGAGCAATATCTTCGTGTGTATCATTTTTGCTCTCCATACCAATGTCATATCCCACTCCGCACATTTTTGCCACATCTCCCAGTTCAGTAGCATCAATCATCACCTTTGACCGGACAGTCTTCATTCCCTGCCCTTCCACATTCACTTTAGCTATCCACTCATCACCCACCCTTTTTACTTCTTCAAGGCGAGTCTGTTTCCAGACTTTCAGATTCTTTTCTGCCGATACCATTTCGTGAAAGATCTTATTTCCAACTGAAGGCTCAAATAATACATTGCTCACCCAGCCTGTCTTCAAGGAATCTAACCCTCCATAATAATCTGACAATCTGTTTTTGAATTCTCCCCAAAGTCCGGCAGGCAATCTATAATTTCCATCGACGGCACTTACACCTGCCGAAGTCAACATCCCACCCAACCAAGTAGTTTCTTCTAAAATTAAGGTATTTGCTCCCATACGGGCTGCCTGAATTCCTGAGGTCACACCACTGGCGCCACCACCTACAATCAGTACATCTACTCTATTATCTCCTGAATTCATACAAGAGGAATAGAATACCACCAGAAATAGCCCACAGAGTGTTTGGAGTAAGTTTTTCATTTTAGAACGATTTGGTTACAACACTTCTTAATTAATATCACGACACAAAGATAGCTATATTTATTAAATAAACAATAGATAATAAAATATTTTATTAATAAAGTTGATTTTAGCACTATTATTCATTAATAGAGGAAATATATTTATCATTTTAGAGGATAACTCACTATAATACATCATCATATAAAAAGATTTCAAATAATTATCTATAATAGATTCCCTTCTCTATGGGAAATCAACAAACCATATATAGAGATTCAATTCTAATTTTTTCGTCGCAAAACTCTTTATTTAATAAAAAAATTAATTATCTTTGTGGATATTAGAAAATAAGTAAGACGTATGAACCAACAATTTTTGAAAGAAATAGAAATGGGCTCCAAAAATGCCCTAGTTAAAAAGAGGATTATTACACATTATATATATAATGGAAGTTCCACCATTCCCGATCTTTCAAAAGAGCTGGACTTAAGTGTGCCCACTATTACCAAATTTATTGGCGAGATGTGTGAAGATGGCTACATTAATGATTATGGGAAACTGGAAACCAGCGGAGGACGCCATCCGAATCTCTACGGACTGAATCCGGAATCCGGTTATTTTATAGGTGTAGACATAAAAAGATTTGCTGTCAATATCGGGCTAATCAACTTTAAGGGTGATATGGTCGAACTTAAAATGAATATCCCTTATAAATTTGAGAACTCGATAGAAGGAATGAACGAGTTATGCAAGCTCATTCTCAACTTCATAAAAAAGCTTCCTATTAATAAGGAGAAGATTTTAAATATCAATGTCAATGTATCGGGACGTGTCAATCCGGAATCCGGCTATAGTTTCAGCCAGTTCAATTTTGAAGAACGCCCGTTAGCGGATGTTCTATCAGAAAAGCTTGGCCATAAAGTGACCATTGACAATGACACCCGTGCCATGACTTACGGAGAGTATATGCAAGGATGTGTAAAAGGAGAAAAAGATATTATTTTCGTCAACGTCAGCTGGGGAGTCGGTATCGGAATCATTATCGACGGCAAAGTTTATACCGGAAAATCAGGATTCTCGGGAGAATTCGGCCATGTTAATGCATACGATAATGAAATCATTTGCCATTGCGGCAAGAAAGGATGCCTGGAAACAGAAGCATCCGGCTCTGCCCTTCACCGTATTCTTCTGGAACGCATCCAAAGTGGAGAAAGTTCTATCCTTTCTACCCGAATATCCGGAGAAGAAGATCCTATTACGCTTGACGAAATCATCACAGCCGTCAACAAGGAAGATTTGCTTTGCATTGAGATTGTCGAGGAAATTGGGCAAAAACTGGGCAAACAGATTGCAGGATTAATCAATATCTTTAATCCGGAACTGGTCATTATAGGCGGAACAGTATCTTTAACAGGAGATTACATCACCCAGCCCATCAAGACAGCGGTACGCAAATATTCACTCAATCTGGTCAATAAAGATTCTGCCATCATTACGTCCAAATTGAAAGATAAAGCAGGCATTGTAGGCGCATGTATGCTGGCACGCAGCAGAATGTTCGAAAGCTAAACCACCGCTACTTTATGCAAAGAGTTATGGCAGAGGACGATTTTAAATTAAAGCTCAAAAAATATTCAGAATCCTTTTGTTTTCTCAAATAAAGCTGTAATTTTGCACGCCGTAAACGAGAGACAAACCGCCGCTATAGCTCAGTTGGTAGAGCAACGCATTCGTAACGCGTAGGTCGCCAGTTCAAGTCTGGCTAGCGGCTCTTGACAATAAAGCGCTAACTACAGAATAGTTAGCGCTTTTCTTATTAACCCCCAAAGCAAATCGCATGAAACGAGGTAAGAGCAGGAGATTATTTAAGAAGAAGAAGTCACATTCCAGTCAGAGATTAGGATGTATCATTGCCGTCATTGTACTCATTCCCATTTGTTACGGGCTCTATCTGTACTATCAGCAATACAGTGTCCAGCACAGCAGTAGTCAGAATCAGACAGAAACATCAGTTTCCCGCCCCATCCCTTCCGACAAAGATTTGGAAATTCCCGTTTCATCAGTTCCCCGTCAGGAACAGATCATTCATCACAAGGGATATACGGTTTCCTACAATAAAGATTTGAAAATTCCGAATTGGGTTTCTTATGAGCTGACCCGTCAGGAAACAAAAGGAAAAGAAAAGAGAAGCGACAACTTCATTGCCGACCCTTTAGTAAAAGGTACAATTGCAACCAATGCGGATTATGCACGTTCGGGATATGACAAAGGACACATGGCACCTGCTGCCGACATGAAATGGAGCCCTGAAGTCATGAAAGAATCCTTCTATTTCAGCAATATGTGTCCGCAACATCCACAACTCAACAGAAGGGGCTGGAAAAATCTGGAAGAAAAAATAAGAGACTGGGCGATAGCCGATAGTGCTATCATCATTATATGCGGACCTATCATCAACCAGTCATCCCGGACTATCGGAAAAAACAAAGTAGCAGTACCCGAACGGTTCTTCAAAGTAGTCCTCTCTCCTTTTGTCAAGCCGGTCCGTGGCATCGGGTTCTTATTCAACAACAGACAAGCGGTAGAGCCGCTTTCCACCTACGCAGTGACAATCGACAGCATCGAGAAGCTGACCAACATGGACTTCTTCTCTCCCTTGCCCGATGAAATAGAAAATGAAGTAGAAGCCAATGCCGATTATTACCAGTGGCCTCACTGACATCCGACAAATTCAGCCGGATTTCAACTATTCATCACTGAAAGGAATCGCTCCTATCCAAAATCTTCCTATCTTTGACGCAATTTTTAAAGTAACGTCTCAAAATGAAAAAGAAAACAAGGAATATCTTATTATCCATTCTGATCGGAGCCTTCCTTCTGTGCGCCATTGTCGGAGGAACAGTCTATTATTATCTGTTCGCTCCGCAGTTTCATCCTTCCAAAACAGTCTATGTATATATAGACCGGGATGATACGACAGATTCTATCTACAATAAGATCAGGCAAACCGGTCATGTCAACCAATTCACCGGCTTCCTCTGGATGGCAAAATATAAAAAACTGAATCAAAACATACACACCGGACGTTATGCAATACGACCGAATGACAACGTATATCATGTATTCAGCCGACTTTCCAGAGGTTATCAGGAACCGATAAACCTCACTATCGGAAGCGTGCGGACATTAGACCGGCTCGCACGGAGTGTCGGCAAGCAACTAATGATCGACTCCGCCGAGATAGCCCGCCACTTATTCGATTCCACATTTCAGGCAGAAATGGGATATACACCGATCACTATGGCTTGCCTCTTTATCCCCGAAACCTATCAGGTATACTGGGATATGAGCGTCGACGAGTTCTTCAAACGTATGCAAACAGAACACCAACGATTCTGGAACGACGAACGCCTTGCCCGGGCAACCGCCATCGGCATGACACCGGAAGAAGTCTGCACCCTCGCCTCCATTGTTGAAGAAGAAACCAACAACAATGAAGAAAAGCCAGTGGTAGCCGGCTTATACATCAACCGCCTGCACACAGATATGCCACTACAGGCAGACCCGACCATCAAGTTTGCCTTACAGGATTTCGGCCTGCGACGCATCACCAATGAACACCTGAAAGTCAATTCCCCCTACAATACGTACATTAACACCGGATTACCTCCGGGCCCCATCCGTATCCCTTCTAAAAAAGGATTGGACAGTGTATTAAACTACACGAAACACAATTACATCTACATGTGCGCGAAAGAAGATTTCTCCGGTACCCACAATTTCGCATCCAATTATGCCGATCACATGGCAAATGCAAGAAAATATTGGAAAGCACTTAATGAAAGAAAGATTTTCAAGTAATTTTGTGATAAAACGAGCTAAAAAGGCTATCTTTGCGCGATAGAATAACAAACTGTGATCAACACTAATAAAGGAAATATATGAGCAAGCAACTCTTACTTGGCGATGAAGCCATTGCACAAGCTGCACTGGATGCCGGACTTTCAGGTGTATATGCCTATCCCGGTACTCCTTCAACTGAGATTACTGAATATATCCAAATGGCGCCTATAACCACTGAGCAGAATATACATAACCGTTGGTGTGCCAACGAAAAAACTGCCATGGAAGCTGCATTGGGTATGTCATTTGTAGGCAAACGTGCCTTAGTGTGTATGAAGCATGTGGGCATGAATGTGGCTGCAGACTGCTTCGTCAATTCTGCCATCACAGGTGTGAAAGGGGGACTGATTGTGATAGCAGCCGATGATCCCAGCATGCACTCTTCACAGAATGAGCAGGACAGCCGTTTCTACGGGGACTTCTCCCTGATACCGATGTACGAGCCCAGTAACCAGCAGGAGGCATACGACATGGTATACAACGGATTCGAATTCTCAGAAAAGACAGGCGAACCGATTTTAATGCGCATGGTTACCCGTCTTGCACACTCCCGTTCCGGAGTAGAGCGCAAAGAACAGAAACCGCAGAATGGCATCTCATTCAGCGAAGATCCCCGCCAGTTTATCCTATTGCCGGGAAATGCCCGTAAACGCTATAAAGCATTACTTGCACGCCAGGATGAATTCATCAAGGCTTCCGAAGAGTCTCCTTACAACAAATACACAGACGGTCCTAACAAAAAACTGGGAATCATCGCTTGTGGTATCGGTTACAACTATCTGATGGAAAACTATCCCGAAGGTTGCGAATACCCGGTACTTAAAATTGGCCAGTATCCATTGCCTAAAAAGCAATTGCTGCAACTGGTTGAATCCTGCGACGAAATTCTGGTACTGGAAGACGGACAACCATTCGTAGAAAAGCATCTGAAAGGCTATCTGGGCATCGGTATCAAAGTAAAAGGACGTCTGGACGGCACACTGTCACAAGACGGAGAATTAAATCCGGACTCTGTAGCACGCGCAGTCGGCAAAGAAAACAAATCCGAATTCGGCATACCTTCTGTAGTAGAAATGCGCCCTCCCGCACTGTGCGAAGGATGCGGGCACCGTGATATGTACATCACACTGACAGAAGTACTTAAGGAAGAATATCCTTCCCATAAGGTATTCAGCGACATCGGTTGCTACACCCTGGGAGCAAACGCTCCGTTCAACGCGATCAATTCATGCGTAGACATGGGTGCTTCCATCACAATGGCGAAAGGTGCGGCTGACGGAGGTCTTCATCCGTCCGTTGCCGTTATCGGTGATTCCACCTTTACACACTCCGGAATGACCGGCTTACTGGACTGTGTCAACGAAAATGCCAACGTCGTTATCGTCATTTCAGACAATGAGACAACAGCAATGACCGGCGGCCAGGACTCTGCCGGCACAGGACGCATCGAATCCATCTGTATCGGTCTGGGAGTCGATCCCGCCCATATCCGTGTCGTTGTTCCATTGAAAAAGAACCACGAGGAAATGAGACAGATCATACGCGAGGAAATCGAATACAACGGCGTATCCGTCATCATCCCGCGCAGAGAGTGTATCCAAACATTAGCACGCAAAAAAAGAAGTAAGTAAGCCATGAAAAAAGACATTATACTATCAGGAGTAGGTGGACAGGGAATTTTGTCCATCGCTACAGTAATCGGTAAAGCTGCTTTGAAAGAAGGACTTTACATGAAGCAAGCAGAAGTACACGGAATGAGCCAGCGTGGTGGAGACGTTCAATCCAACCTCCGCATCAGCGACAAGCCGATTGCTTCGGATCTGATACCATCCGGCAAATGCGACCTTATCATTTCGCTGGAACCGATGGAAGGTCTGCGCTATCTTCCTTATCTCAGTTCGGAAGGCTGGCTGGTAACCAACGAAACTCCGTTCGTCAACATCCCCAATTATCCGGAAGAAGACAAAGTAATGGCTGAAATCAATAAATTGCCGCACAAGATCGTACTGAATGTGGATAAAGTGGCAAAAGAAGTAGGTTCTGCACGGGTCGCCAATATCGTTTTGCTGGGGGCAACCATTCCATTCCTCGGTATCGATTATGAGAAGGTGCAAGACAGCATCCGCGAAATCTTCCTGCGCAAAGGAGAAGCAATTGTCGAAATGAATCTTAAAGCACTGGCTGCCGGCAAGGAAATTGCAGAAAAGCTAATGCAATAACTATCACAATCATGAGTACACAATACTGGGAAGAAGAAATTGAAACCATGAGTCGCGAGAAGTTGCAGGAACTGCAGCTTCAGCGACTCAAAAAAACGATTAACATAGCCGCTAACTCACCTTATTACAAAGAGGTCTTCAGCAAGAACGGCATCACCGGAGACAGCATCCGGTCATTGGACGATATCCGCAAAATCCCTTTCACCACTAAATCAGACATGCGCGCCAACTACCCCTTCGGACTAGTGGCAGGCGACATGAAAAGCGACGGTGTACGTATCCACTCTTCCAGTGGAACCACAGGAAACCCGACAGTCATCGTACATTCACAACATGACCTCGACTCGTGGGCCAATCTGGTAGCCCGTTGCCTTTATATGGTAGGAATCCGCCAGACAGATGTCTTCCAGAACAGTTCCGGATATGGGATGTTTACAGGTGGACTGGGCTTCCAATATGGCGCGGAGCGTCTTGGCTGCCTCACCGTACCTGCCGCTGCCGGAAACAGCAAACGGCAGATAAAATTCATCAACGACTTTAAGACAACCGCTTTACACGCCATTCCGAGCTACGCTATCCGCCTTGCCGAAGTGTTTCAGGAAGAAGGGATCGATCCGAGAGAAACAACTCTGAAAACCTTAGTGATCGGTGCCGAACCACATACCGACGAACAGCGCCGGAAAATAGAACGGATGTTGAATGTGAAAGCATACAACAGTTTTGGTATGACGGAAATGAATGGTCCCGGCGTTGCCTTCGAATGTCAGGAACAGAACGGAATGCACTTCTGGGAAGATTGCTACCTGGTAGAAATCATCGATCCCGAAACAGGCGAACCTGTTCCCGAAGGAGAAATCGGTGAATTGGTACTCACTACGCTTGATCGTGAAATGATGCCGCTCATCCGCTACCGCACCCGCGACCTCACCCGCATACTACCCGGAAAATGTCCGTGTGGCCGTAGTCATCTCCGTATCGACCGAATCAAAGGACGCAGTGACGATATGTTTATCATCAAGGGAGTCAACATCTTCCCGATGCAGGTCGAAAAGATTCTGGTTCAGTTCCCGGAATTAGGAAGCAACTATCTGATTACCCTGGAGACAGTCAACAATCAGGACGAGATGATCGTCGAAGTGGAACTAAGCGATCTTTCTACAGACAACTATATCGAACTGGAAAAGATCCGCAGAGATATTATCCGTCAATTAAAAGATGAAATACTGGTTACTCCAAAAGTAAAACTGGTAAAGAAAGGGTCTCTCCCGCAAAGCGAGGGAAAAGCCGTCAGAGTGAAGGACTTAAGAGACAACAAATAAATATTCAAATAGCCGATGTGCTAATATGCCAACCCAATACTGCGTGATATCAGTAACAAATGGCATATTAGCACATTATTTAATTATTAGATTATAATGCAATTACTAAAAAAAAGAATCCTGCAGGACGGAAAGTGCTACGAAGGAGGTATCCTGAAAGTAGATGGTTTTATTAATCACCAGATGGACCCTGTCCTGATGAAATCAATCGGAGTAGAATTTGTCCGCCGCTTTGCAGCCACAAACGTAAACAAGATCATGACTATCGAGGCAAGCGGCATCGCTCCTGCCATCATGACCGGCTATCTGATGGACTTACCGGTCGTATTCGCCAAAAAGAAATCACCCAAGACCATTCAGAACGCACTAAGCACTACCGTACATTCATTCACTAAAGACCGTGATTATGAAGTGGTAATCAGTGCCGATTTTCTGACTCCCGGTGACAATGTCCTTTTCGTTGACGACTTCCTCGCTTATGGAAACGCCGCACTAGGCATTCTCGACCTCATAGAGCAATCCGGAGCAAAATTGGTAGGAATGGGATTCATTATCGAAAAAGCTTTCCAAAACGGGCGCAAAATACTGGAAGAGAAAGGCGTCAGGGTAGAAAGCCTTGCCATCATCGAAGACCTGTCCAACTGCTGTATCAAAATAAAAGATCAATAAGCAGAGTCGGGGTTGAAATAATGCCCCTTGCCTTTGGTCTTTTTACCATACTGCACCGCTTGCTGAGGACACACATGATAACATGCCAGGCAGGCGGTGCAGTTATTCCCCCAGGCAGGCTTTCTGTCCTTCATCGTGATATTCCCTACCGGACAACTTTTCTCACACCGTTTGCATCCGATACAGTCGTCCGTAGCATAGAAAGGCTTGGGAGACATCTGATAACGGACAAATAACGGATTTATAATCCGTGTCTTGAGAAAAGGGAAACTCCCCTCTTTACAAGCAAACACATATTCCTTTTCGGCTATCAACCGATTGACCCTTTCCAGCGCCGGAACCGCTTCCGCCAGTTTCTTCTCTTCCAACTCCTTGCTATCCACATCAAATCCGGGAAACAAGACATAGTTATTGGGCATAATCACCGAAAATCCGGCATTACACGTCCATCCCTTCGCAGCCAGTGCTTTTTCCATCACCTGCTGAGTCAGCCCCGTATCATCTCCACACGAGCACACGAAAAACAAATATTGCTGCCGATAACCTTTCAAAGACAGCTTACGAATAAACTCCTGTACAATCACAGGAGGCGCCCACGAATATACCGGAAAGACAAAACCGATCTTCTCATCCTCCCGCAGAGAGAACTCCCATGTATCATTCTTCCATGCATCGGGAATAAAAAACAAATCTTCTTGTTGTTTTTTGGAAAGCTGATTCGCAATCCATTTAGAGTTACCTGTACCTGAAAAATAGAATATCATAGAAAAGTATATAAAAAAGCCGCATCGACGATGTGATGAAACTCTGATAGAACAAGATTTGAGCGCTCGCCCTCTTTGTAATCCACCGGCTTAAAAGCTGTCCCGAAGGATGTGGCCCGCCATTGAAGAACGAAGCTTTCTCGGTGCATCAGATTAATTTGAAGAGTTTCCCGATCCAGTCGATACGGCTAATATTTTTGTATCACAAATGTAATAAGATTCTCTGAGAATAGCAAGAAAAAGAAAGAATTTGTTTGCCTACTAACATTTTTTTTCATCCTTTCTCTCCGCCTAACAAAAGAAAAGTGCCAGTTACCGCTTCGATAACTGACACTTTGTAAATCCTAAACGATTGAAACTTAAGCAGCTTTTGCTTTAGCAACCACAGCTTTGAAAGCTTCCGGATGATTCATTGCTAAATCAGCCAAAACCTTACGATTTATTTCAATACCGGCTTTGTGCAAACCGCCCATCAATTTAGAATAAGACATTCCTTCAAGACGTGCAGCAGCGTTGATACGTTGTATCCAAAGAGCGCGGAAGTTTCTTTTCTTATTTCTACGGTCACGGAACGCGTAAGTCAAACCCTTTTCCCAAGTGTTTTTAGCTACGGTCCATACATTTTTTCTTGCACCAAAGTAACCTCTGGTTAATTTCAAAATTTTCTTTCTTCTTGCTTTTGAAGCAACATGATTTACTGATCTTGGCATAGTTTTACTTTTTTTGAATGTTAGCGCCGTTACTTCACGCAACGAACTTCAGGCTAAAGCATTCGGTTAATACTTTAATAATACTTTGTACGCTTTTGATTACTTCATTGCTAAGAGTTCCTTAACCTGGCTTACATTTGTTGTATCAACAGTTGTTGAGTAGCACAGATTTCTTTTTCTCTTTTTCGATTTCTTAGTCAGAATGTGACTGTGAAAAGCGTGCTTTCTTTTGATTTTACCTGTTCCGGTAAGGGTAAACCTTTTTTTAGAACCGGAGTTAGTCTTCATCTTTGGCATCTTACTTGTTTTTAAAATTATTAAATATATAATGGTGACGCACTATACCTGCGCGCCACGCACTCATTCTTTTTTATTCTTCCTCGCCTGCTTCCGGCTTTTCAGCCTTTTGCCCCGGAGTTACCGGTTTGGAAACTGAAGGCTTCTTAGGCGCTTCTTTCTTCTTCGGAGAGAGCTGGATTGTCATACGCTTTCCTTCCAGTACCGGCATCTGATCCACCTTTGCATAATCCTCGAGATCGTTGGCAAAACGAAGCAACAACACTTCACCTTGTTCCTTGAAAAGGATGGAACGCCCCTTAAAGAATACATAAGCCTTTACCTTATCCCCGTCTTCCAGAAAGCCTCTGGCATGTTTCAGCTTAAAGTTGTAATCATGATCGTCAGTCTGAGGTCCGAAACGGATTTCCTTCACGTTCACTTTAACCTGCTTCGCTTTCTGCTCCTTCTGACGTTTCTTTAATTGATAAAGAAATTTAGAGTAATCAATAATACGACAAACAGGAGGTTGAGCATTGGGGGAAATTTCAACTAAATCCAGTTCTTTCTCTTCGGCCATTTTCAAGGCCTGAAAGATAGGATATACTTTCGGTTCAATCTCGTCGCCCACGATGCGGACTTCTTTGGCACGAATCTGTTCATTGATTCTATATTGCCCTTTTAAAGTGTCATTCTTCATTAAAAACGTTTACTTCCTAGTTTGATTTTTTATTGTTCTACTAAATATTTATCATGAAACGGCTGCAAAGTTACCATTTATTTATCATATTCTGAACTTCTTCGTTCAAAATTTTAGCAAATTCTTCATATTTCATGGTTCCTTTGTCGCCTTCCCCTTGTCTGCGAACAGAAACTTCACCATTTTCAGCTTCTTTTTCACCTACAATCAGCATATAAGGAATGCGTTTCATTTCATTGTCACGGATCTTACGCCCGATCTTTTCGTTGCGGTCGTCCACAATAGCGCGAATCTCATGCATTTTCAGATACATCTTCACCTGTTCCGCATACTCATTGAACTTCTCACTGATCGGCAGGATAGCCACCTGATCCGGAGTCAGCCACAACGGGAACTTACCGGCAGTATGTTCGATCAGTACGGCAACAAAGCGTTCCATTGATCCGAACGGTGCGCGGTGAATCATTACCGGACGGTGTTTCTGGTTGTCAGAGCCCATATATTCCAGTTCAAAACGTTCCGGTAAGTTATAGTCTACCTGAATCGTTCCCAGCTGCCAACGGCGACCGATAGCATCTTTTACCATAAAGTCGAGCTTAGGACCATAAAAAGCGGCTTCACCGTACTCAATCTTCGCCGGCAGACCTTTTTCCTCACAAGCTTCGATAATAGCCTGTTCAGCTTTCTCCCAGTTGTCGTCGCTACCGATATATTTTTCACGGTTCACTTTATCACGGAGTGATATCTGAGCCTCGAAGTTCTGGAAATTCATTGAACGGAACACGATAGAAATGATATCCATCACACGGAGGAACTCATCTTTCACCTGATCCGGACGGCAGAAAATATGCGCGTCATCCTGAGTAAAGCTGCGTACACGAGTTAAACCGTGAAGCTCACCACTTTGTTCATAGCGGCATACCGTACCGAATTCTGCGATACGCAACGGAAGATCCTTGTACGAACGCGGGAAATTCTTGTATATCTCGCAGTGATGCGGACAGTTCATGGGTTTCAGGAAGTACTCCTCTCCTTCTTCCGGAGTATGAATCGGTTGGAAAGCATCCTTACCATATTTTGCATAGTGGCCGGAAGTTACATACAACAGCTTGTTGCCGATTGGCGGAGTAATTACTTCCTGGTAGTCATAGCGTGTCTGGATACGGCGCAGGAACTCCTGTAGGCGCAGACGCAACGCAGTACCTTTCGGCAACCACATCGGAAGTCCCTTACCTACCGTTTCGGAGAACATAAACAGCTGCATTTCCTTACCGATCTTACGGTGGTCACGCTTCTTGGCTTCTTCCAGTAATACCAGATATTCATCCAGCATTTTCTTTTTCGGGAATGTGATACCATAGATACGGGTCAGCATCTTACGGTCTTCGTGACCGCGCCAGTAAGCACCGGCAACTGTTGTCAGCTTGATAGCCTTAATCGGAGCAGTCGTCATCAAGTGAGGACCACGGCAAAGGTCAGTAAATGCACCCTGAGTGTAAGTGGTAATATGTCCGTCTTCCAG
The DNA here is from genome assembly GCF_001811315.1 of Bacteroides sp. HMSC067B03. Taxonomy (NCBI): domain Bacteria; kingdom Pseudomonadati; phylum Bacteroidota; class Bacteroidia; order Bacteroidales; family Bacteroidaceae; genus Bacteroides; species Bacteroides sp. HMSC067B03. The sequence continues at coordinate 16,080 of NZ_KV804345.1, forward strand.
TTCGGAGATCAATTCACATTTATACGTTTCGCCACGGTCGCCGAACATTTTCAGAGCGTCCGTCTTCGAAATGCTTTCTCTGACTACCGCTTCTTTCTTTGCCGACAATTCAAGCATCTTCGCCTCGATAGCAGGCAGGTCACTTTCTTTAATCACGGCTTCTCCCGGGTCTACATCATAGTAGAAACCGTTTTCGATAGCCGGTCCGATACCAAACTGGATACCCGGATAAAGTTCCTGCAAAGCTTCAGCCAGCAAGTGAGCGCTTGTGTGCCAAAATGCATGTTTACCTTCCTCATCATCCCATTTATAAAGTACGAAATCAGCATCTTCATTAATAGGACGTCCTAAATCATAAGTCTCGCCGTTCACACCACATGCCAGCACATCCTGTGCCAAACGTGAACTGATACTTTCTGCAATCTGTAAACCGTTCACTCCTTCGTTATACTCACGAACGGAGCCATCGGGAAATGTTATCTTTATCATAATATGATGATGTTATATTTTCATAATTAGCACGCAAAAGTAACGAAATCTTTTGAGTTTTCTATTTTTTATCAAAAAAATGTTATTCTGCCTGTTCTGTGAAACGTTTGATCACGTTGTAAGCAGAAACAACTCCCAGTTCGCCGGCTTTGCTCAAATCAGAGATTCCCGCCTTATTGTTACCCAAGAAAATATGCGTAAGCCCCCGGTTGAAATAAGCGTCCGCAAAGTCCGGAGCCAGCTGAATCGCCTTATCATAGTCGACAATCGCAGCCCGGTAATCCTTCAGCATAGCCGCTACATTGGCACGATTATAATAAGCGTAAACAAAGTCCGGAGCCAGCGTGATCACCTTGTCCAAGTCTTTTCTGACCACTTCATAATCCACCGCACTCACTTCCTTGGCAGCACCGCCACTCGGCAAGTCCGCTTCGGCAGCCTGTTCAGCCTTCTGATATTCCAGTTGCTTACAACGAATCAGCGAGCGCATGAAATAGGCCGGGAAGAAATCACCGTCCAGCAATATAGCCTGAGTCAGATCGGCAACCGCACTGGAGAAGTCCTGCACCAGATAAAAATCAATGGCACGGGCAAAACGCTTCGGAGCACTTTTGTCATCGGCTACAATAGCCGAGGTGTGCGTGTCTATCAAGGCAAAATGGAATTTCACCTGTTCTTCTGTCAGCGGAGCTTCCATATTGGTGATACGGATACGCTTCGGCAGTACATTCGACAGATTCAAATCTTCGATAAACTTGTGGAAATTCACCGAACGCTTCACTTCACTCGACTTCTCATAATAAGTCAGAGCAAACATCGGCTCCAGTTTAATGTTCACATTCTTATCCTGTACCCGTCCGCGGTAATCACTTGTATAGCGCTGGTCAGCTTCAGAATCATCGGCAATCACAATCTTACGATAGTTGTTCATGTTCTTATCAGACTTCTTACGAGTTTTTCCTTCCTCGCCTTCGTCTCCATTCTCGCCGTTCTGATTCTCCTTGTCCTTATTCTGGGCAACGTCTTTGTCCGCTACTCCATTCTGCTTGTCAAGCTGCGCCTTCAGCAGTTTAAAGTCATCCTGTTCCGCCCCCTTCTTGTCGCCGATCTTCTTGCGGGCTTCCGCACGATGATAATATCCTGCGAGGAAGTTCGGATACTGGTCGATAACTGTCGTATAGTCCTTGATAGCCCCACGGTAATCTCCCGTCTGTGCACGAAGCAACGCACGGTTGAAGATAGCCATCATATTATCCGGTTCCATCTGGATCACAAAATCGAAGTCTTCGATGGCACGGTTATCATCCCCGACACGGGCACGGAGCAAACCACGGTTATAATGTCCGATAAAGTTGTTCGGATCAATATCCAAAGCCAGATCATAATCGCTCATGGCCCCTCTCAGATTATTCTGATGAAATCTGGCCAAAGCACGATTAATATAATTTCCCGCATTCTTCGCGCTCAGATGAATCGCACGGTCCAAATCCGCTTCCGCCTCTGCATAGTTCGCCTGCTGCAAGCGGACGATAGCTCTTGCCGACCAGGCATCCGGATCATACTTATCCAGTTCGAGAGCCGTATTAAAGTCCTTCAATGCCGCAACCGTATCCTTCTGCTGCAAAGAGACCTCTCCCCTCATCAGATAAGCACGTGTATATCGCGGAGAAACCTTCAGCAAGTTTTCCAAATCCTCCTTTGCCGCATCGTAATCCTTTTTCTGAATATGAGATAAGGTCAGATTATGCCACAAAGTGATATTTTCGGGATCATAGTGCAATGCTTTCTGATAATCTTCGATCGCTCCGTCAAATTTATTCTGACGAATCCGCGCCAATCCACGAACCTGATATGCACCTACAACAAACGGATTCCGCTTGATTGCTTCATTACAATCCGCTTCCGCTCCCTGGTAATCTTCCAGGTTCACCTTTGCCAGCGCCCTGAAAAAATAGGGCTCATACAAATAGGGCTTCGCGTTAATTACCTGGTTGAAATACTGAATAGATAGCACATAGTCCTCAAAATACAATGCATTGCGGGCGATAGTCATCACCCGCTCTGTATTAATCTGAGCACAAACCAGTGTGGGGAACAGCAATAAAACTGTTAGTATTCTTTTTATCATTGATATTTTATGCTTGTAAACGAAACAAAAATAATGCTTTTCGCTTACTTAACAGGGATATAAACGTTTTTTATCTTTATTTCACCTGTTTCATCTTATATGAACTACGTGCTTTTCCTTTCAGCATCGTATTTAATTTTCCTCTTATCATTTGTTTGCGTAGCGGAGAAAGGTGATCGATAAACATCTTTCCGTCCAAATGGTCGAACTCGTGCTGCATCACCCTTGCCAGATAGCCTTCCACCACCTCATCGTGCTCCACGAAGTTCTCGTCCATGTATTTCACACGGATCTTATCCCCTCTTTTCACAGCCTCATGAATACCGGGCAGACTCAGGCAGCCTTCTTCCATACTGACTTCTTCGCCACCTACTTCGATGATATGAGGATTGATATATGCTTTATTAAAATCCTTAAATTCCGGATAGTCCTCCGAAAGCGGATCTAAGGTAATTGTAACGACACGGATCGGCAGTCCGATCTGCGGAGCAGCCAGTCCCACGCCATCTGCATGCACCATTGTTTCAAACATATTTGCAATCAGCTCTTTCAGGTTCGGATACTCCGGGGTTATGTCCTCTGCCACCTTTCTCAGAACAGGCTGGCCATATACATAAATTGGTAAAATCATATTTTTATACTCTGCTAAAAAATTAAATTATTCTCTGTCTTATTATTAAAAACGTTTACTCTCCAAATATGTTTGCAGAATAATAGTCGCGCTTATCTCATCCACCAGTGCTTTATTCTGCCGGTCCTTCTTTTTCAGCCCCGCCTCCAGCATGGTGCGATGCGCGAGAACGGACGTAAAACGCTCGTCCACATATTCTACAGGAAGCTCCGGAAAGCGTTTTTTCAATGAGCGGACAAAGGGTTCGATGTTCTTCATATTTTCCGACGCTTCATTATTCATCTGTTTGGGCAATCCTATGATGATCCGCTCTACCGGTTCCTTTGCCACGTACTCACCGATAAAGTTCAGAAGTTCGTGTGTAGGCACCGTGGTCAGTCCGTTTGCAATCAGTTGCAACGTATCGCTTACGGCTATTCCCGTACGCTTCCTTCCATAATCTATAGCTACTATTCTGCTCATGGGGTACAAAAATACAAAAAAGACGCTTCCCGCGAAAGGAAACGTCTCTTTTATTCTATTATTTCAAATCTGGATTATTCTTCCACGATAGCAACACGGCTCAACTTAGCGTCGTCGTAGAACATATTGCCTACACCACCCTTGTAATCAACCTTCAGTTGAGAAGCAGGTACACCAAATTCGTTTACCATCAAGTCACGTACAGCTTCAGCTCTCTTCTTGCTCAACTTCATGTTGTATTCAGCAGAACCGGTACCCTTGTCAGCATATCCTGTAACAGTAAATGTCTTTTCCGGATTAGCCTTGATACCCTTAGCCATAGCTTCGATGTTCATGTATTCTCTCTTGCTGATGTTGCTCTTGCCAATGTTGAATACAACTACCAGACGCGGAACGAAACCGCCTTCTTTCTTCACGATAACTTCCGGCTTCTTGTTGCGTGCTTCAACCAGGTCACGTTTCAGAGATTCGTTTTCACTCTTCAGAGAGTTCATTCTGTTTCTCATGTCGTCCAACTGGCTTTCCGGTACCATCGGTACAGTAGGAACAGCGTTGAATCCGCGTTTCTTGAATTTGTAAGTTACACCCACAGTTACACCGGCCATACCTTCTTTAGAAGTTCCGCCGAATGCATCCTTCATCAAAAGGCCACGCAATTCAAGGTTGATATCCCAAGCGTCCGATACACGGAAACGGTTGATTAAACCAGCGTTGATACCCAAGTTTTGCTGATGAGGTTCTGACCAGGAAAGAGCCACACCCGCACCTACATAAGGAATGAATGAGTAAAGACGGTCTTCGTTGTAACCGCAGAACATGTTAGAAAGGTTGAAAAGAACATCACCGTGGAAATTAGCCATGTTCCATTTCTGCTTGTAGTAGCCATTAGAGTAAGTACCACCCTTTGTATACAAGGTACTAGCGCTGGGAGCAGCTCCCTTAGCTTGAAGACCATTGTATGCTACACGCAATCCGATACCCGGAGTAAACCATTTACCTACGGCAATATCAAGTGCCGGAGCAATACGTTTTCCGAAATCCGCTTTACCGTCGTTGTCGCCAAAGTACATTTGACCACCAACGCCACCACTAATGAACCAATTGGCCCCAAAACGATTAGTTTCTACAGTGTAGGCTTTACCTTCTGTTTTTCCTTTTTCCTGAGCAGACAGGCACACAGAAGCCCCTACCATTAAAATAAACAATAAACCCTTTTTCATCTCAATTTATTTTAGTAAATAATATAATGCAGTTTGTGTTACGCTATAACAACAACTCTACAGGCTCTAAATCTTAAAACTAAAGAGATATAAATCTCCACCCTTTTTCTATAAATTTAGTGCAAATATAGATATTTATTGTAATACACGCAAAAAAACTCGTAAAAAAACATTTCCCCATGATATTTATATGAGATGATAAAAGTGTTAGATAGCCTACAGCCGTCTTAGCCAACATTTTTGAAAGAAAAACAAAAGCAAAAAAAATAACCAATGATATTGATTATCATTGGCTATCCTTCCTTTTTTCCGTTACATTATTAATATACCAGTTTTACATTATCCACCCATAATGAATTTCCGGGTGAGCCGATGTAAGCTCCGCCGTGGCTGGATGTAAACTGAATATACAGGTGAGTCGGTTCGTCATTTTCATCTCCCCATCCTACTTCATGGATAGGCACACTCTCACCTTTACTGTTGACCGTATAGTTCTCCGTCACCTGCAGACGCATCATATGAGGTTTATATTCGGGACGGCTGGTGATGTCTCCATACATAATTTCATACGTGGCATTATTCTTCCAGTCAGTAGAGTGATAGTAATAAGTCACCAACGTTCCGATACGCTTGGCATAAACATTTCCGTCGGCATCTTCCCAGCGTTTCTGCAAAAATAAAATAGCAGCCGGATAATCCTTGCCCGCTACATCTGTAATTTTACTGAAACCGGTAGCACGGATACGTTTTTCCCTGTCGGACATCTTCACTTTATAGTCAAACTGGAGAGCGACCGGTTTCTTTGTAAACGGAATCCCGGTCTGCAGCATTTTCTGCGGGTTCTTGGTGCCCTTGATCGGTTCGTGCACAGATCCCGTAAAGATAGAACCGGCGGCCAATACGGTAATATTGACAAGTCCCAATACCTTCACACTTTCCATACGGGTATCCAGACGCGCGCAGTAACCATCTCCCCGTTTTTCCGGGAAAACCGACGTATTCGTTTTGGTAATACCCGCTACTTTCGCCATCACGTTTGATGTCGCCCACGGCGAGCCACCCATATTCTTATACACCTGATCTCCCTTGACCACGCTCGTCGGACCTATCGCATATACATTCTTCGTATTTCCCCCGATAATCCCCGACTCTTTTATCTGGCGGTCCACCCACTGGTCCATATCCCCGAAGGGGACCATTTCCACTTTAGGCTGCGCCATCAAAGACAAGGAAGAAAAAAATGCAACGAAGCCTGTCAGAAACAGGCGATGAACCATTTTCTTAATCATCAATACTTATCCTTTCTTTTATAAATTATAATCCCATTGTTTCAAAGCAAAATCCCAGTTTTCTTCTACCAATCGAATTGTCCGGTCGTCATATTTATATTTATTCTTCTTGTATCCCTTCTTGCCGCCGACATATTTCGCGATATCTCCTTGTGCTTCGGCGAAGCCGGGGATAGAAAGTGACTGATAAATATTCTCCGTCATTCCCATCGCGTCCGCTTCGAAGTCTTCAAACTTCACTTCGATCAGGTTGCCTTCGGGAATGTATTTCTTATCCGATTCATACTTATGATACAGCTTTGCATAGATAGAAAGGATATTCTCCTCCAATTGTTCATTGCTGATATCTTCCAGTTTCAGGGGCTGGATGGTATTTGTAAAGAAACTGCGTGTAGATTCAAATACCGTATACGGGTTACGCATCAGGTAGATAAACTTGGCGTTCGGGAACATTTTCACCAGTTCTTTCACCCTGCCCGTATGAGGAGGGTTCTTGCTGAGAAATTGCGTACCCTTGGTGTTCCACAAAGAAATCTTGATCAATTTCGTGAATACCTCTTCAAATACTTTCAGTTCCTCGTCGCTGATATCATCAAACAGCAGATACTTGTCCGCATATTCCTGTTGATATTTAGGCAGGAACCAGAAGTTATAATAGGTATAAGGCATCATGTTCGACAAGGCAAACTCTTCCTCCTGAGGAAGATCCACAGCCAGTTCCATATTATCAGTCGGACGTTTGTCCGGCATCAGCCAGCTCATATTCTTCTTGAAGAAAGGCTGTCCCCACATCATCAGATGCGGGAATACGGTCTGGTAAGTCGTATTATAGCCAAAATGCTTATCGCAAGAAAATACGTTATGTACAAAAGTCGTTCCACTCCGCCAATGTCCCAGAATGAATACCGGATCATGTTCGAGCGGTTGATTTGCCAGCAACTTTTCGTAACGTCTATCCTGCAATGCGGCCAGCGGAGAAAGCAGGCGGCACACCGCTTTAGTCAACCGATATTTCCCTTTATAAGCAGCATCAATATCACGACCGGCAGTGATCGCCTTAAACGTTTTCCAGTCGGCACCTACCAACGTATTAATCGGAAGTTTATTAAATTCTAGTAATCCCATCGTTCTACATTTTATTTAATCACTTTTATGGAGAGTCCCTGGCGTTCCAGTTCCTTCACGGCTTTTTCTATGGCAGCGTGATGTTCCGGGGCGATGTCCAGTTTCGACAGATCCAGTACGGGGATATCGTCTGTGGCGGCCATATCTTTCATTTCTACCCGGTCGATAATCATACCTACGGCAGAAGTATTGTTCGTAATCGGATCGATCAGAATAAACGAACCGCAAGATTTATTTTTCTGATAAGGATCAAAGAAAAGCTCCTTGGCAGTAGTCAGCACAACGCGGGCGATCTGATTGAGTTGCAATGGCAAATTGTCCTTTGTCAGTTGTCCATTGTCAATGGAAAGATGCTCCATCGTGTTGACATCCACTTTGTATTTGATCGCGTCGATACGGGTACGGCTTAAGTTGGTCGTCTGCTTGATAAAGAAGGATTTATTGATATCCATCGGTTCTTCATCCATCCATACCATCATTGCTTCAAAGTTACGGTCGATCACCGGCAGGTTATCCGGGTGCACCAGCATTTCACCGCGGGAGACGTCGATCTCGTCCTCCAGTGTCAGCGTAACCGACTGCGGCGGGAAAGCATACTCCAGTTCGCCGTCATACGTCACGATGCTCTTCACTTTGGAAGTCTTTCCGGAAGGCAGTGCCATGACTGTATCTCCTTTGCGTACGATACCCGATGCTACTTTACCACAGAAGCCGCGGAAATCAAGATTCGGGCGCAGCACATACTGTACGGGAAAACGGAAATCCGTGAAGTTATGGTCATTATCGATCTGTACTGTTTCGAGGAAGTCCAGCAAAGAGATTCCTTTATACCACGGCGTACGTTCGGACTTGTCTACTACGTTATCTCCGTCCAGTGCAGAAAGAGGAATACAGTTCACATCCGGAATACCCAATGGTTCTACAAACTTCTTGTATTCCGCTACGATTTCATTGAACCGTTCTTCAGAAAAGTCCACCAGGTCCATCTTATTGACAGCCAGCACCACATGTTTAATACCCAGCAAAGATACCAGAAATGTATGGCGACGTGTCTGAGTGATGACACCGGTGCGGGCATCTACCAGAATAATTGCCAGATTGGCCGTAGAGCCACCGGTAATCATATTACGTGTATACTGTTCGTGTCCCGGAGTATCCGCAATGATAAATTTACGGCCATTGGTAGAGAAGTAACGGTAAGCCACGTCAATCGTGATTCCCTGTTCACGCTCCGCTTTCAAGCCATCGAGCAACAAAGCATAGTCTATATGTTCGCCTGCATTCCCTACGCGCTTACTGTCACGTTCCAATGCATCCAGCTGATCTTCGTACAGTTTCTTACTGTCGAACAACAGACGTCCGATCAAAGTCGATTTTCCGTCATCTACCGAACCGGCGGTCAACAGTCTCAGCAAGTCCTTCTGTTCATCTTTGTCCAGAAAAGCCTTTATATCCAGCTTATTATCCATTTCCATTTTTAGTCTCTGATTTTTAATTGCTTAAAAGTACCCTTCACGTTTCTTCTGCTCCATACTTCCTTCCTGATCGAAGTCAATCACACGGGTAGTACGCTCGCTCTTGGTAGTTGTCATCATCTCTTCCACGATCTCTTCAATGGTAGCCGCACTGCTCTCTACCGCACCTGTCAACGGCCAGCAGCCCAATGTACGGAAACGCACCATCTTCATCTCGATCTGGTCACGGTATTTTTCCGGCAGACGTTCATCATCCGCCATAATGATATTACCATCCAGATTGATCACAGGACGCTCTTTAGCATAATATAGCGGAACAATCGGGATATTCTCCAGGCGAATATATTGCCAGATATCCAGTTCCGTCCAGTTACTGATCGGGAACACACGGATACTTTCTCCCTTGTGCACACGGGCGTTGTAGATATCCCACAATTCAGGACGCTGATTTTTCGGGTCCCACTGGTGGAATTTATCACGGAAAGAGAAGATACGTTCCTTGGCACGCGATTTCTCTTCGTCACGACGAGCGCCGCCGAATGCGGCATCAAATTTATATTTATCCAGCGCATGCAGCAATGCCTGCGTCTTCATCAGGTCCGTATGTACCTTGCTTCCATGCGTGAAAGGTCCTACCCCTGCATGAAACGCTTCCATATTACTTTCCACAATCAGGTTCCAGCCATATTTTTTGGCATATTCGTCGCGGAACTGGATCATTTCCTTAAACTTCCACTTCGAATCGATATGCATCAACGGGAAGGGAACTTTTCCCGGATAAAACGCTTTTTCAGCCAAGCGCACCATCACCGAAGAATCTTTTCCGATGCTGTACAGCATCACCGGATTCTCAAATTCCGCCGCCACCTCGCGGATGATATGAATTGACTCGGCTTCGAGTTCTTTCAAATGGCTCAGTTTATATTCTTCCATCTTTTTTGAAATTTCTTCATTTATTTCTTTTCTATTTTCGGCAACACCATCTCCAACAGACGATTGACCGACTCTTCCAGACTCAGCTTCGAAGTATCCAATGACAACGCCGGATGTTCGGGCACTTCAAACGGTGCAGAAATTCCGGTGAAATTCTGAATTTCCCCTCTGCGTGCCTTGGCATACAGCCCTTTCACATCCCGCTTTTCGCATTCTTCCAGCGGAGTACTTACGAAAACTTCCAGAAAATCATCCTTTCCGATAATATTCGCCGCCATTTCACGGATATCATTATTGGGGCTGATAAATGCCGCAATCGTAATGATACCGCTGTCCAGAAACAGTTTGGAGACTTCGGCGATACGACGGATGTTCTCCACACGGTCGGTTTCGGAGAAGCCCAGATTGTTATTGATACCGCTGCGGATATTGTCGCCGTCCAGAATACGGCAAAGCAATCCGCGCTTATGGAGCTCGCGCTCCAATGCAATCGCAATCGTGCTTTTTCCCGATCCGCTCAGACCTGTAAACCAGATCATCACGCTGTGCTGTCCCAGAAGTTCTTCTTTGTCCTTCCGCGTCATCATGCGGTCAAAGATCGGATATATATGATTCTTTTCTTCCATTTATAAATTATGTTTATTTAAAAGTTCCAGATCAACGGGATCAGGATAACAGAGATTAAGAAAGTGATAATATTGAGCGGCAGACCGATACGGACAAAATCCGTAAACTTGTAGTTGCCGATACCCTGCACAATCAAATTCGTCTGATAACCGATCGGTGTGGAGAAGCTGGCAGACGCAGCCATACAGATCACGACGAAGAAAGGAGTCGGACTTACGCCCAACTGTGCCGAGATAGACAGTGCCAAGGGGAATGCCAGAGCCGCTGCCGCATTGTTCGTGATCAGTTCCGTAAATAAATTCGTGATGACAAACAATATAGCAAGTAATACATGCGGTCCGTAATCGTCACTCAAACCGATGATAAATCCTGCCACACAATCGGCCACACCGGAGTTCACCATAGCCTTACTGATGGCAAACGCGCAGGCAATCGTAATCAGAATATCCCACGAAATATATTTGGTATATTTACGGGCGGGGAAAATATTGGTCCACGCCATGATAATAGTAGTAATGCAGACAAAGAAAAACATATCCAGCTTGATATCGGGAAACATCTCTTTGGTTGCCGGCAGTTCGCCCACCGTAGCACCGACAATCATCAGTACCAGCAAGATCAGCGCCAGCCAGCGCTTCTTCTTTCCCGAAGTATCCGGATCATTGCCGTTGGTAAGCAGCACGAATACCGAAGATTCTCCCCAAGTCGGGATAAACGTATCATCCGCCATCACCACAAGCGTATCACCCTCACGGAGCACTACATCCTCCAGATGATTGACATAGCGCTGACCGTTACGTGTTTTGATCTCTTTCACTTCCGCACCATAGTGACGCTGGAAATTGAAATCACTCAGTTTCTTGTTGATACCGGGGAAACGGGCTCCCAATACAGCTTCTACACGATGCAGCTTCTCTCCTTCCTCCACTTCTTCATCGGGCACAGCCGTATCCGGACGTGCATCGGGCAAGAGCCGTTTGGAAAAAATGAAAAGATATATGATACCGGCAATGGCAATGAAGATGCCGACCTTTCCCAGTTCGAACATGGTGAAGCCTTCATAGCCGGCTTCCAGAATCATACCATGCACTACCAGATTGGTAGAAGTACCGATCAGCGTACAGATACCACCCAGAATGGTCACATAAGAAAGAGGAATCAGGAACTTGGTGGCCGGGAGCTTTACCGATTTCGCCCAATGCTTGATGATCGGGGCAAAGATGACTACAACCGGAGTATTATTCAGAAAAGCAGAAATGAATGCTACCGAGGGCAGAATACGCAACTGTGCCTTAAACACCGTCGTTTTTCCCTGCGGAAGCAGTTTTTTGATCACCTGCCCCAATGTACCCGACTGACGGATACCCTCACTTACCAGGAACAACAGGGCAACGGTAATCATCCCTTTATTACTGAAGCCCTCGAGCATTTCTTTCGGAGTCAGAATGCCGGCACACAGGAATAAAACCACTACCGAAAAGAGCACCATGCCCGGTCGCATCTTATCTGCGATCAGGGCAGCCATCATTCCTAATAAGGATAATAGTACAAATACAATTTCGAATGTCATATAAACATTAATTAGTGTTCTCTTTTTGCTTCAACAATAAACCACGGATTCAGCAGATCCTCTTTGTTGTATCGCAAAGGTTCCTCTTTTCCAGCCTGATACACTTCCATTCCCGCGGCACGGGCTATCGCATGTCCGGCAGCCGTATCCCACTCCATCGTCGGAGCAAAACGCGGATAGACATCCGCCTTTCCTTCGGCAACCAGGCAGATTTTAATAGAACTTCCGCTCGATATCAGTTCCACACTGCCGTGTTTCTTTTTTAAGTCTGCAATATATGTTTCTGTTTCAGGCGTCAGGTGCGAACGGGAAGCGACAGCAATAAAATGGTCGCGCGCATCCGCCAATGGCATCCGTTCCGATTTCCCAATCATCTGTTGCAGGGTCACTCCCCCGTCTTCCAGACCGACAATGCCGGAACACTTATAGGCACCTGTCCCTTCCACTGCAAAATAAAGTTCTTTTTTTACGGGCACGTAAATAACACCCATTACAGGTACAGCGTTCTGCACCAAAGCTATATTTACCGTAAATTCTCCGTTACGCTTGATGAGCTCCTTCGTTCCGTCCAGCGGGTCTACAATCCATAAAGTATCCCAATCACGCCGCACCGCATAGTCCATATGCTTTCCTTCTTCACTAAGAACCGGAAAAGGAGTTTCATTCAAAATGGCAACAATCGCCTCATGGGCTTTTCTGTCTGCTATCGTTAAGGGAGAGTTATCCGCCTTCCTCTCTATTTCAAAATCCGACTTCGGATCTTCATAGATAGAAAGGATTTTTTCACCTGCTTTCAACGCTGCATCGATAGCAGCCATTACATATTTCTGTTCCATTCAATTTCATTATTAAAACCTCTTTTACACTAAGGCAATAAATCCTCCAAGATAAGAGTTGACAAAAGTAAAAACTTTCTTTGCTATAAAAGTTTCCCACCTGCTATTTATAACTTCTTTTAGTAGAATGATAAAAATTTCTAAAAAACGAATTTACATTGTGCAACAAAAAAGCAGTAACTTCCCAGTTACCGCCTTCTTATTTCGGGAAAATAATTCATTCATCCCGATATATATTACCAAAAAGAAATCAATAAATGCGATACAGCAACCAAGCTCCCTGGAAGTCTGTGCGACTCGGGTATTTAGCCTTGAATGCATTACGTGCATCGATAGCAGCCGCTTTATCAGCGAATGAGCTTACAATCACACGGTACATTGCTTTTTCTGCATTGAACGCAATTGTAGCGTTGTAACCCTGACCGTCCAACCAGTCTTTCAAGCCTTCCGCATTTGCCTTCACGCCAAAGCTGCCCACTACTACGCTGTAATCTTTCAGTCCGTCCGTTCCGGAAACAACTGTAACCTTTTCCTGACGAACGCCGGTTGTATCTGTTGCCTTAGGTGTTGTCACAGGAGCAGCAACTACTGGAGTCACTTCTACCGGAGCTTCCACCTGCGGTTCTGCCAATTCTTGCTGTTTTGCTTTTTCGTAAGCTTTTTTATAGGCGCTTTCACTGGATTTACAAGATGCAAACGCAAGCACCATGCATACTCCCATTCCTAATACGACCAATTTTTTCATATCCAATACTCTGTATTTAATTAATAATTCAATAATCTTGTTCGTTCACATTTAGTTTTCGGGCAACAAAATAATAGAAATTTTATCATCCGGCAAAGAAATCCGGCGAAAAAACGTCTATTCTGCCTTCTTCTTATAAGAAATAGTGCCTGTTGCCTGATAAGTTGGCATCAAAAGCACCTCTGCAATCTGAATATGCGCGGGAGCCGAAGCTGCATAATACACTGTTTCGGCCACATCGTCTCCGGTCAGCGGACGTATCCCTTTGTAAAAATTGTCAGCCGCCTGCTTGTCGCCACGATAACGTACTACTGTAAAGTTTGTTTCTACCATGCCCGGTTTGATATTCGTCACCCGCAGCGGAGTATCCACCAAGTCTATCCGGAGTCCGTCCGAAAGTGCCTTCACAGCAGCTTTGGTAGCACAGTAAACACTGCCTCCGGGATAAGCGGCATCTCCGGCGATAGAACCTATATTAATAATGTGTCCGCGTCCGCGCTCCACCATGCCGGGAACAACCAGGCGCGTCATGGCCAGCAGACCTCTTATATTCGTATCGATCATGATATCCCATTCATCCAGACTGCCTTCGAACTCCTTGTCTACTCCGATCACCAATCCGGCATTGTTCACCAATACATCGATCGATTTCCATTCTTCCGGCAATGCTTCCAGTGCGGCAGCAGCCTGTTTCCGGTCGCGAACGTCAAAAGGCAGCACACAGACCTGTACTCCATATGCCTTTTCCAGCTCCTCCTTCAGCTCTTCCAGCTTCGAAACGGTGCGGGCATTCAAAATCAGGTTCCATCCTTCCTTCGCAAATTTGCGCGCGCATCCCTGCCCTATTCCGCTGCTTGCTCCGGTTATAAAAACAATCTTTGCTTTCATTATGTTCTGAATTACAATATTGAATGACAAAAGTACGCCTTAAGTCCCATTTGTTAGTCCAAAAGTCTAGTTAAATAAGATTAAACCATAAAAGAAATCAAGAATGATAAAAAGAGAGTACTTTTTTCTTGCTTTTGCGAACAACCTTTTAAGAAAAATGTTATATTTGTTGTATCATAATCATTTTAAACAGTATAAATTATGAAAGGATTAAATGTATTAGCAGCTTTTTTGGGTGGTGCAGCCGTAGGCGCAGCCCTTGGTATTTTGTTTGCTCCTGAAAAAGGAGAAGATACCCGTCACAAGATCGCAGAAATTCTTCGTAAAAAAGGAATCAAGCTGAATCGCAACGAGATGGATAATCTCGTTGATGAAATTGCAGCTGAAATTAAAGGAGAAATAGGAGAATAAGTAAGTAAAGGACTAAAACAGAGCGACCATGTTTGCAGACGATAAGAGTATTGAGAACTTTCAACAGTTGTTTTTTGAGTTCAAAAAGTATCTGGAACTTCAGAAGGAATACACCAAATTAGAATTGACGGAGAAGTTAACCATACTTCTTTCTACGTTGATCATGATTGTAGTACTTATTATCCTCGGCATGGTGGCCCTGTTTTATCTGTTATTTGCTCTGGCTTATGTACTGGAGCCTTTAGTAGGCGGACTCATGGTAAGTTTCGCCATTATAGCCGGTATCAATGTCCTGATTATGGCTTTAGTCATTATTTTCCGCAAGCAGCTTATCATCTCTCCCATGGTAAACTTCCTCGCCAACTTATTTTTAAACGATTCAAAATAATTTAAGTTATGAGTGCGCAAACACCTGCCAAAATTACATTAGAAGAGATTACTCAACGCAAAAAGAAGCTCTTGAACGAGATTCATGCCCAGAAACGAGCCATGACAGCTACCACCCGTGAGATATTCGCTCCGCTTGCGCCCGCCACCAATAAGGCGGATTCGCTCATGCGTTCGTTCAATACCGGTATGGCTATCTTTGACGGAGTAGTGATGGGCATCAAGATCATGAAGAAAATACGCGCCTACTTCCGGAAGCTGAGATAACATTCAGGGTAAGACAATCCAATCAGCCTCTTACCCCGTCCCATTTCATTACCACCATCCACTCTGCCGGCTGACTGTTTCCATAAGGCCGGTGAGGAACTGTACCAATCACCAAGTCACAATGGGCTGTCAATACCGTTTTCAGTTCCTTCAACAATACATTCAACAGAATTTCCAGATGTATCTCATCCATGATACAGTTCATCACGCGCACATATTGATAGAGGTGTAAGTCTTTCCCTTGCCGCATGGCACACACATCCCTTCTGGAAACATGTATTTCCGTCTCCAGAAAAGAGATGGATACTGACGGATCGACATTCATTAAACTCACTACCATATTTCCCAAAAACTCATAAGGTCCATGATTGTTTTCTTTTGTCATGTTTGCTCTTTGTTTAAATAGTTATAAAAAATAGATTTATATTTGGTTATTCAACCTGTTTCAACCTATGAAACCGCCTCCAAATCCGTATTCTTTACCTTTGCACCCGTTATCCCGATAGCGGGTGCAAAAGTAATTCTAAAACTTCAAAATCAAATGAAAGTACTCGAAGAAATTAAAGTTTCCGTTTACGAAAACGTGTATTCTAAAAAACCAAAAGTCATGTCTTTTCTCGAAGTCATCTTTATGTGTATCCATCCGGTTTATGCCTCCATCATTCAGGCGATCCGGCGGTATCATCAGGAGGGAGACCATGAAGCGGCACAAAAAATAAAAAGCCAGCTCCCCTGCTTCACCCCTGCCGGCACTTTCGACGGAGCGCATGCCATCCGAAATTTCCGGCTGCCCAGTCACATTATCGGGCTCGACTACGACCACGTTCCCAACCGGCTGGAGATCATCCGTCTTTGCGCTGCCGACCCTCATACCGTAGCTGCTCTGGAAAGCCCTACGGACGGCGTGAAAATCTTCGCCTATGTGGAAGGCATCGAAGGCCGTCACCGGGAAGGGCAGCTACTGGTCAGCCGTTACTACGACCAGCTGACCGGCCTTACCAGCGATCCCGCCTGTAAAGACGAAAGCCGCCTGTGTTATTTCACCTATTCACCGGACGGATACGTAGCCAGTCTTTATCAGTCATTCGTTCTGGAAGCGGCTGTGGAAACACAACCGTTCCAGCCGACAGCAGAAAACCTCCCCTCTCCTCCGCTACCGGCAAAAACAAGCGAAACCTCAGAGAACTTCTCGGAAGAGGAAGTCAGCTTGTTCCTTTCGTCCTACATTTTCTTAAATCCATTGACTGCCGGGCAACGACACACCAATCTGTTTAAACTCGCCTGCGAAGCTTGCCGGAGAAGGTATTCGCAAGAAAGCATATTACGCGGGATTACGGTTTATTTTGAGCACTCCGACTTTCCCGCTCAGGAAATCAGGAGCATCCTACAATCTGGTTACCAAAAAGTTACCTCTACCCCACATGTCTCCGCCTCTCCGCTTTGCTCTTCTCCTCATAAGGACAAAATGACAAAAGCGACATATAGCCCATCCGAAAACGTCTATGAAGCAGATGAAGCATATTGGCAAGGCGAAGAATTCAGAAAAAAAACGCCCTGTTTTCCCAAGAGCGTGTACAAATATCTGCCCGATCTGCTGAACGAATGTATCCTCGAAGAGGAAGGTGATCGTGAACAGGATCTTTCCTTTCTCTCCAACCTCACCGCATTGAGTTCCGTACTGCCCGCCACATTCGGCATCTATAATCACAAAAAGTATTCGCCCCATTTCTACAGTTTCGGCATTGCCCCCGCCGGAAGCAACAAGAGCATTGCGCAAACAGGACGTTATCTGCTGGAAGAGGTCCACGACTGGATACTTTCCAATAGCGAACTTCAGCAGAAAATTTATAACCATAAATACACCCAATGGAAACTGGACTGTACTTATAAGAAAAAGGAACATAAAGAGTGTCCCGAAGAGCCGGAAAAACCGGCTTACAAAATGCTTTTTCTCCCTGCCACTACCAGCTACAGCCGTATGCAAATCCAGATGCGGGACAACGGCCCGCAAGGAAGCATCATTTTCGATACCGAGGCGCAGACGCTGGCTACAGCCAATCATCTGGATTGCGGTAACTTTGACGATATGCTCCGCAAGGCATTCGAGCATGAGAATATTGATTCCGCTTTCAAGATCAATGGCTTAACCCCCATTTATATCCGTTTTCCCATGCTTGCCATGTTCCTCACCGGCACCCCGAGTCAGATGGCTTCACTGATAGAGACTTCGGAAAAAGGACTTCCGAGCCGTATCATGCTCTACACTTTCCGCAGCATTCCGAAATGGAAGCCCATGGGAGATGACAGTATCTCGCTCGAAGAGTCTTTCAAGCCGCTTGCCCATCGTGTTTTCGAACTTTATCATTTCTGTGAGAATCATCCTGTATTGTTTCACTTCAGCCGTTCTCAATGGGATTATCTGAATCATACGTTTTCCAAGCTGCTTGCCGAAGTGGTTCTGGAAGGTAACGATGACCTTCAGGCCGTAGTCAAGCGGTATGCCTGTCTTGTGATGCGCATCAGCATGATCCAGGCACGCATCCGCCAGTTCGAGGCGAATGATGGCGCACCGGATATCTATTGTAAGGATGTAGATTTCGAGCGCTCTCTCCAGATCGTTCTCTGCTGTTATGAGCATAGCAGGCTATTATTGTCTTCCATGCCGTCTCCCCAGTTCCATCCGTTGAAAGATCCGAACAGTACACGAAAGTTCATCGGCGAGTTGCCGGAAACATTCACTACCGAAGAAGCAATACAGATTGGCGTAAAATACGATTTCAGCCGCCGCAAGATCAGCAGACTGTTGAAATCGCTCATTGACGTCAAAATCAATAAGATATCTCATGGGAAGTATCAGAAGATCTCATAAAATAGTCCTATCTGTCCTTTTGGTCCTTTTGTCCTTTTGAAGACTCCCTGAAAACATTGGGAAGTTTGAAAAAAACTTCTCAATGTTTTTTCCTTTTATCAGTGCGCCTGTGTGCGTCACTGCACATCACGAGCACTTGCTCATGTAGTATCTTTGCTAAGTAATCGGTTACAGGTATTAAGTATTAAGTAATAAGTATTAAAAATTATGGCACAGAATTATGTTGTTATGGCTCGCAAGAACCTGTTGAAACCTAGTGAAGCACCCAAGTATTATGCAGTGGCACGCAGCGGACGCAAAGTTACCGTTAAGGAAGTCTGCAAGCGTATTACGGAACGTTCCTCGTACTCCAAAGGAGAGCTGGAAGGCTGTATCGGTGAATTTCTGCTCGAAATCGTCAATGTACTGGATGAAGGAAATATCGTTCAGATGGGCGATCTGGGGAATTTCCGCATGAGTCTCAAGACGGCAACGGCTACCGCAACGGAGAAGGAATTCAAAGCATCGTGTATCGAGAAAGGCAAAGTGCTTTTCTATCCGGGAAGTGATCTCCGCAAGTTGTGTAAAACGCTGGACTTCGCACTGTATAAGAGTGACGGCAAAACTGATTCGGGAGACGAACCGCTGCCGGACGATGGAAAAGGCGGAAATACAGATGGCTCAGGTGACGACGAAGAAGCACCGGACCCGACCGTTTAATTGATTAATCATTAAAATTTAAATCGTATGAAAAAACAAGTTTGGAAGAATATTCTTCAGTTCATTGTGACAATTGCAACGTCTATCATTTCTGCTCTCGGAGTAACGTCCTGTGCGGCTCATCTGTAATACATCCGTATGGAAAGTTCTAAAGATGAGTATCTCCCCAGAGAGATTAAGTTGTTGGTGATTCATTGCAGCGCTACGCGCTGCAATGTTCGCTTCAGTGTAGAACAGCTTCGCGAATGTCATTTGCAACGGGGCTTTCTTGATATCGGTTACCATTTTTATATTACCCGTGACGGAGTTCTTCACCATTGCCGTCCCATCTCTGAGATGGGTGCTCATGTGCGTGGATTCAACAGGCATAGTATCGGAATCTGCTATGAAGGCGGACTGAATGAAGATGGCAAACCGGCGGATACAAGAACTGCCGCACAGCGTTTTGCCCTGATCGATCTGCTGACGATTCTCAGGCATCAGTATCCGGAGGCGCAGATAGCGGGACATTATCAGCTTAGTGCCTCGATTCATAAAGCATGTCCTTGCTTTGATCCGAGAAAGGAATATTCAGAGTTATAAAAAAACTGCGGGAGATAGCGAAAGTGCTGCCTCCCGTAGTCATTGTGATGAATAATAAAAGGATTTTGAGATTATAAATCTCCCGGCTTACCCAAATAGTAAGTAATCAACCTTACTTCCCGCACAGAAAAAGCTTTCGTTTTCGGATGAAAATCCGTAGAAAGTATCTCATCCATTAATGGCTGACATCTACGCATCCAACGACGAAGTTTATTTACTGAAGCGCGAACTGTTATATCAGGAAAATACATTTGGGCTAAGTCTTGTTTATTGTAGCATTTCACTACAAAATCTGGTTGATTCATTGTATCTTTATGCTTGGTTTATAAGCTATAAAGATACAAAATAAATCATCCTTTTTCAACGTTTTTTTCATATTTATTTCAAAATTACTAGTCTTTTCTTTCACTTTTGGTCTGACCATATCCATAGCCGTAACCATAACGTTTGCCATAGCCGTAGTGCTTACCGTACTTGCCGTAGCCGTAGTAATAACCGTATTTTCTCTTTTTCAAGTCCACACCGTTGATTACGGTACAAAGATTAGGAAGTTTCTTCTCAATAGACAACTCATTGATCAATGTATATTCGGCTTTATGAGTATAGTCGGCACGGCATACGTAGACGGACAAGTCAGCTACACGGCCTATCAATAAGGTATCGGTTACCATACCGATAGGGGCAGTATCCATTATTACATAGTCGAAGTGCTTCTTCAAGGTTTCTATGGCCTTGTCCAGTCCGTTACGAGCCAGCAGTTCGGTCGGATTAGGAGGAACAGTGCCACCCAAAAGGATATATAGGTTCTTATTGATATCCGAAGGCTGTACCAGTTCCATCAAATCCGTTTCAGGATTGGAAAGATATTGGGTAATACCTTTTTCCCTGTTCGAAAGCTGGAATACCTTATTAAGTCCCGGCTTACGAATATCAAGACCGACAATCACCACTTTCTTTCCCAAAAGAGAAAGACTGATAGCCAGGTTTGCCGAAACAAACGATTTTCCTTCTCCACTAACGGTTGAGGTCACAAGGATTACCTTCTGGTCATTATTAAGCATAAACTGAAGATTGGTTCGAACATTACGGAAAACCTCACTCATCAGATTGTTCTTATTCTCAAATACCGCAATAGAGCCATTCTTATCATTTTTTTCGTCTGTCAATGGAATATCACCGACAACAGGGACAGTCGTTAGTTTCTCTACATCGGCACGACCTTCAATTTTGAATTTCGTCAGGTCAATCAGGTAGATGATGCCAACAGGGATTCCAATACCTAACACCAATGCAATCAAATAGATCATAGATCGCTTGGGAGACACTGGAATATCATCAGCTATTGCTTCATCAATAATTTTTGCATTATTCGCTGTAGCAGCTAACGCAATCGCATTCTCTTCACGTTTCTGCAACAACATCAGATACAACCCTGCTTTAATTTCTTGCTGGCGGGCAATACTTACATAAGCCCGTTCCTGTCCCGGAGCATTACTAATACGACGGGAATAACGACTCGCTTCACGGTCTAGGTTTGATTTAGTGATCATCAATCCCTGCAAAGTTCCTTCAAGAGTAGCCTGTACATTGGCTTTCATAGCACGAATACTCGTATCCAAATTCACAATAGCAGGGTTATTCTCTGTTGATGTACGTAACAGACGTTTACGTTCCACCAACATCTCATTATAGCGTTCAATCGCACCAATCAAAGCGGCATCCTGTAAACCAACATTACTTGGCAATACTTCGTATTCATTACCTCTTAAGTACTTACGCAAGTCATTCACCAGGCTGATTTGAGTACGGTTCTCCACACTCTTCTTTTCATATTCAGCATTACCGGCCAAAGCGATCTGAGCTTCGCTCGTCAAATCCGTGATACCCGCATCACGCTTGAAAGTCTCTAAATCCGCTTCCGTACTTCCCAGTTCTTTTGAGATAATACTAATACGTTCATCAATAAACTCTGCTGTTTTCTGAGCAATTTCGTTTTTATCATTATTCGTATTGCGATTATACATCTCCAGTAATTGGTTGATAAAATCCTGCCCACGTTGCAAACTAGAATTTTTTAACGAAATCACGGCCACAGAAGTAGTTTTAGAAGTCGGAGCAATAGACAGGCTGTTACAATACCCTTTTGCCACTCTCATCGGTTTGTTGATAGTAGCAGTTATATGACGTACATTCTTCTCCATCCGAGGAATCTTTGTTCCATCCTGCAGAGTTACTGAATCAACTTCCTGAAAGAAAGCCAATGTTCCCTCATCAGTCGGAAAGATAGCAGGTAGTTTCTCAAAATGCTTCTGATATCCCTTCTCACCTACAGTCACGTTCACATCCATACTACCTTTAGGCTGTAGTGTCATTTCCACTACCATCGGAGAGCTTAGTTTCTCAGCCTCCTGAGGTGTCAAACTCACCTGCACCGGAGACGTCTTGTATAAACCTTTAGCAGGAAATTCATCCTCATCTGCATAAGTTATATACAGCCCCAATTGATTAACCACCTCTTTAACGAGCGTTTTCGAACGCAAAACTTCCAACTCATTATCAATATTCTTGGAGGAAGTCATCAGACCGCTTAATCCCATATCCTCCAACTCCGAAGAGAGTCCTGCACCTCCACCCTTCTTCTCATCTTTTATCAAGACAGTAGCTGAAATATTATAGATGGGTGTAGCCCAATGCAGATAAAACCACGCACCAATAAGGCATAGTAACACTGCCCCTACAAACCAAGGCCAATGGATAATATATTTAAAAAGTAATGCTTGAAAATCTATCTGTTCTTCACTAGTAGCATGACTTTTCTCATATTGCTTTTCTTCTTTCATAACTCTTTCTTTTTATTTCAGAATATTAAATAACAAACTGGCAATGGAAACAAGGATGGAAGTAGCAGAGAACCATAGGCTTGTACTATTTCCCACATCCGAATTTCGGGCTTTTGCTTTATTTGGAGTCACATAGATAATATCATTCTGCTGCAAATAGTAATAAGGAGAAAGAATAGTCTCTGCCTTGTTCAAGTCCAACGGAATAATTTCCTGCTTGCCATTGGCATTCTCCCGTATCAATTTAACATCATCACGCAGACCATATACGGTCATATCACCTGCCATAGCCAAAGCCTCCAGGATATTCACTTTTTCATTGGAAATCGTAAATGTACCGGGACGGGCAACTTCACCAATCACGGAAATCTTATAATTCACCATACGTACCGTCACAATAGGCGTTTCCGTAATATAAGGTTTCAGCTTTTCCACAATCATCTGTTCAGTAGCCTTCTTTGTCAATCCACCCACATGAAGTTCACCTAGCACAGGGAAATTGATATTACCTTCGTTATCCACTAGGTATTGTTGCAAAACAGGCTGAGTAGTTGTATAACCCAAAACAGCATTATTCTGTGTAGCCACTGTCAAGTTGAAAGGTGCGGCCAATTCAGGACTGGTACATGACACCACTATCGTCAGCAAATCCTTGGGCATGATCTTGGCATCATAAAGCTGTTCGTTCTGGGTACTGTACAAAACGACCTCAGCATCCTGAAGATAAGGTACTTTTTTATAAGACTGGCAGGCGGTAAACAGAAAAGCTGCCAATACGTAATAGCCTAGTTGTTTCATTCTCTTCATATATTTCTTTATATTGTTTTTTATTCTATCTTTATTAAAATTCAATCACTTTTTATCTCTTGCATTTCCTGACTCATTATACGCCCCGTCTTTTGCTTCAAAAATAACAGAAGGCTCTACAACATGTATCGTATGCCATGCCCCTGCAGGTATTTGGATACCGAATTTACCTTCTGCAGGAGATAGTATTTGACGTGCAACTTCTATAAAACTTTTTCGTCTTATCACATCATCACAACAGGAAGTTGTTTCATAAGCATATTCATTCACTTCTTCATAGATAATTTCTTCTAATTTACCAACAAGACATATTACAGTTTCCGCCGTCTTTTCATGTCGATGAATAGGCACCTCTGTTCCTGGTTGCAAAGCGTTGAGCATACGTTGGCTGGTATCGGCAGATGAAGTGCGCAAGTCGAAGTTCTGACGTAAACGTGGATTCTCCATAGCCTGTTCTAATAATTTCCCTAAAAATTCTTTATCAAAATCCATAACTATTATTTTTTCAATGATACGAGATATTCCTCATGTAAATGATAGTATTTTTTTATAAATAAGATGTAAGCAATAGCCAATACAACCAATGTAGTAACCAAATACAGCCAATGAGCAAGCACCGTATTGGGACAGAGATAGATAAATCCAAGAGAAATCACTAACTGCATAACCATATACAGAGATGTCACCTTTACATGTCCAATCTTTAATTCATTAGCCATAATCTGATAAACATGTTTACGATGTGCCTCGCCCAAGTTCTCATGCAACATAATACGATGTGCGATAGTCAGACAGCCATCCACACCATATACTAACAAGAATATCAGCCAAGTAATATCCGTTGTCCTGATCATCACATTACCTAACAGAAACAATATGATAAAAGCAATGCCGATAGAGCCGACATCCCCTGCAAAGCATTTCGCTTTACCCTTCGGACGAAAATTGAAAATACAAAACACCAATGAAGCTAAAATCGTTGATATGATCAAACTCTGTTCTACAAAAATACCATTCATATTCACTAGAGCCAACGAAACCAATACAACCAAAGAGTATCCTGCTGTGATACCATTGATTCCATCCATGAAGTTTATTACATTCGTAGCACCGACGTATACTATTAGTGCCAACAGTATAATCCACCACATTGACCAATGTAATATGCCCAGTTGATAAAATGCCATTGCGGCGGCAGTAAACTGCGCTACCAATCTCACCGAATCCGGCAATGAATGGATGTCATCTATAAAACTCACGCCTGCCACTAATGTCAAGCCGGCTAAGAACCAAGGGTATTGGAATCCGAAGAAGAGACTCCAGATCCATGCGCCGATTAAGAAGATGATTCCGCCACCACGTAATACTATCGTAGAGTGTGATGAGCGTTCATTGGGTTTGTCGATGATGTTGCGCTGGTTCGCAATGCAGAAATAGATGAGTTCTGCAATGAAAAGCAAGACTAGAATAATAAGATATATCATAATCAATTTCTATTTATAGTCAATACAAGTTCGCTAATTAGTAGTCCTTGCTAAGAAAGTCTAATAATAGTCCACGATATATTATACTATTTTTTTCAGTTTCTTCAATATATTATCAGGCAAGAATATGAACAGAGCAATAAACCATGCTTCCAGTGAATTCATTCCGAGCACTGTCTTATACATTTTTACCACAGCTTTCAACATCACCCACTTGTTACTTGTTTCAGACCCTGGAATATGGCGGTATTTCCACAAAGCTTTCGGATAGGTATAGATATAATCTACATCCTTCAGAATGTTCATCCACAACCCCCAGTCTTCGGCTCGACGGAGTGGAGGCATATATTTCTTGCCAACACGTCTCGTATCAAACAATACTCCCGGCGTACCAACATTGCAACCTACTATCATTGACTTATATGACTGCCGTGGAGCTTGCTTCACCGTATAATAAGGCTTCAATTGCTCGTTGGCATCTTCATACCAAGTGCACGTCAGTTCATAGCCATTCTCTTGCATAAACTTCAACTGTTCTTCCAACTTGGTTGGATACCACCAGTCATCACTGTCGCAGAAGCCTATATATTGACCTTGCGCCATCTTGATACCAATGTTACGCGCCAAGCCGGCACCACCGTTTTTCTCGGCTCGCATGACTTTGATACGACTATCCATCTCCTCTATTTGCTTCAACACTGCTGTTGTTTCAGGAGCAGGACTACAATCATCAACGATTATCAACTCCCAATCCTCATAAGTTTGGGCAATGATGGCTTCTACTGTTTCACAAATATATGCTGCCGCATTGTAATACGGCATAATAATGCTTACTTGCATATTCTAACAAAATTAAAGATAATAGAAAACAGGAAAAGTGTCTGTAGTATTGTATTAAGTCCTGCCGTAAGTAGAGAATTCCTATGAATTTAAGATGTGCCTTTTATAGGAAAACATATAATTCAGATAGAGTGAATTAATTTCTTTATCGGGAAATAAACACTTTTAGGACAACATTTTACAATTGCTTTCAACTGCTTCTTAATTCGACTTTTTAATGGGAACATTTTCATATAAGTCGTATACACCTCTTTCAAATCAGAATCTCCTGACATATTCTGCAATAAAAAACGTCGCCTTTGTCTATTATAAAAATGGGTCTTACCATAAGACTGAGCCGCAAGGATATGATTGAGAGTCACCTCTTCAACATTTAGTCTATTCTTTACCGCTTCGAATATCTCCATACCTTTTGGCGTCTTTACTACAACCGCAGACACACCTTTGGTGTCTGTATCATATTTCTCTCCCCAATAATCACCCAAACGGATATCTCCGTATGCCATACTACTACGCGAATTACAATCGTAGCAAGCCTCATTCATTATATCCATTCCAAAAAAAATGTCGTAGAATGGGTCTTTTGACTTTTTGCTCGAGTATTGCTTCGATTTCGAAATGAAATCGAAGCAATACTCATGCCAAGCATGAGTTTTGCTTCTGAATACGACCTTGTCGTATTCAGAACATCCCGTGCGTTTACTCATGTATTTCAAATATGATTTCCAGAGTTTCATTGAAGGACATCCATGACAAAAAATATCAACTAGAAGATAATTATCCGGCTTGCGCTTGTATTTAGAAGTCTGTGAAAAACCATATATCTGGCAAGGTGTGCCGAATATCGCATACTTTTTTTCAGTTCTATCTTTCAGAACTTCATCAAAACCTTCTGTAGTCAAACTCTGAAAATATTTGGAGCCATAGAATTGGTCAAGTTCATCAATTGTAGAGACAACAATTGATTTTGCAATGTTTTCCTTCGTATCGTATGCGCAGCCCATCACTTTATAGTCTCTGGCAATGCATTCTTCCATCAACACTCTCGATACAGCTCCACTACTTGATGCCTTTAATTGTTTTTCGTTTTTATTCACGGCAGCATAACACATTTCATACTTGTCACTTTGCACCGGATTTTCATCATATTTATAACAAGACTTCTTGCAAAGATTACACTCTACGCACTTGTCTTCATCAACTACAGGCTTATAATATCCTTCGTTGTCCAACTTAATGGTTATGGCTTTTGTTCCACAAACACTAACACATACGCCACAGCCGGTGCAAAAACGAAGCTCTTCACCATCGCATACATTACTTTTCATTCTTTTTTATCGAGTTAATTGCGTTATTTACATATTTATATGCCTTTTCCCGTTCGGTATTTAATACTTCCTCAGAATGCTTGAAATCTAGATTGTCTAGTTTTTCCACCACGTTTACAGGTTGATATCGTTCAAGCATATCTACCTTACGCAAAATGGACAGTACACGCTCAGACTGTTTATTGGCAAATCCGTATTCTCGCTCAAAAGTGAAGAAAGGTGTGTGCAAATTCAAAGCGAAAACAGTTCCATGGAAAGAGTCAGTACATACGACCTTTGCATTTGCCACAAGCTCTACAAACTCTTTCGGTCCAGCAGCAACGGCTTCATCGCAATAATCCATATCCTCAAACTTATATGGAAGAGCAATTACTTTACAATTCAGTTGTTCTTTTAAAGCCTTCAAAGCGTTCTTGGCATGAGATGACGGTTCGTCCAAGAAATAAGCAAGTATATAATTCTTTATTTTCTCCTCTATATGTAAGTTTTTTCTCCATTCCTCCGAGTTGATGATAAGTGTCGGGTCTAACAAATGTTGTGCTTCTAGTCCTGTAAGTTCCTTTATCAACTTCACACCACTGTCTTCACGGACTGACAAATAAGGATAATCATTTATCCATTTCTTCATTTTGTTCTTGTTATAATCTGCAATGAAGTTGCGCCCAAAACTTGGTGACAATGCAATCCTTTTCTGTTTAGGCGCAAATCGCAAATAATACAAGGGATCAACATATAACGTAGAGGAATTCCATATCTGATCGCTACCCGAGAAACAAGCCACAGCTTCTTTAGCTAGACTTTTTAATCTTCTCCATGACACCTCCACTGGTTTCAGATACTCATCTGTAAAAGCGAAGAACTTACGTTCTGTTCCGTCTACCAACGTTTTTTCATACGATTTCCCGTATGTCTTCAATGCATTATTCTTATTCAAAAACAACGAGCGAAACAATATGGTCATCAGTTTTCGAAACCGTACATCACGACCTTTCACCAATGATTTCAACTTAACAAGATCACACTCATATCCTACTTTTTGTATGATTTGTTTTCCCGCAAAGGCTTGAAGACAGGAACCATAGTTGAAAGCGGAAAAGACAGTGGTGAGTAATGTTCTATTTTTCATTTATAATTTTAGCTATTCCTTTTGAACTTAGTAATAGGATATAACATTATCTCTCTTATCCTTGAAGCAATACGAGTAGTAAAAATATACGAGCTATAGCCACCATGCACATATATCTTTATGTATTCCCATATAAGTTTTATATTATTAGTAATCTGTTCTTTTGCCGACCTCTTTTTAAAAGAAGCACTTTCTTCTCTGTATCGCCTATAATACACAGCGTTCTTTGATGTTAATGAAACTTTGTGAATTTTATCTGAAATCAAAAACATAAACAAACTGTCTTCGCCTATTTTAAATCGTTTGTCATATCTTCTTTCTTGTATGAAACTCATTGGAATGAGTTTCATACAAGGTCCGGAAAAATATTTCCGGACCTTGGATGAAAGAGTTGAACATCGATTTTCCACAGCATAATTATATGCATCTGTAACCGTATATTTCAACTGTCTATTAGATTCTTTGTCTTTGAATGCGTATGGATAACATAATGAAACAGTATCAGGAGCGACTTTATCATATAATTCTTCCAAAAAAGAAAACGAAATTAGGTCATCATCGTCAATGAAAGTGACATATTTCCCCTTTGCATTGTTAAGGGCTATGTTACGAGCATTAGAAACACCTCCTTCATCTATTTGGAAATACTGTACTTGCAAATCCTCATGCTTCGATAACCATTCCTTTATTTGTGTATTATATGGCTCATTACAACCATTCAAAACAAGTACAAGTTCATAATCAGTCTTAAGAAATGTCTGATTATATATAGAGTCTAAACACTCCCATAAATATGTCTGTGGCTTATAGGTAGGAACAATAACAGATATTTTCATACACAATTTTAACAAAAAAGTTTTTTGTTAATTTTTATTCAATATTATTAGATGTTAGCATAGGATTCTATCATTTTAATTACACGCTCCATTTGGACTTTTGAATTTTTCTTTTCAATAATAAATTGCCGTCCTTTTTTTGCTCGCTCTTCTCGTTCCTTCATATCAAGATGAATTACACTTGAAATACATTCTGCCAAGGCCTCCACACTTTCGTCTTTTGGGGTATAGACATAATCATAATACTCTTCAGGGATTCCTGACAAATGATTAATAATGACACTTCTTCCCGCAAGCAAATATTCCATTGTTTTTGAGGGGAAAGAGTACTTTGTATATTCCCCTTCACTTGTTCGTGGATTCACAAGAATTGTGGCTTTATGCTGCATTTCTAAAGCTGTCTCACTATCAACCAGTCCAAAAAATTTAATACGAGAGTCTATTCTTGTAGCTTCATTTATTGCTTCTTTTGAATCTCCAGAACCACAGATCCACAATTCAACATCTCTATCTTTTACCATTTTAAATGCTTCTACAAGATTCATGACTCCAAATATTTTACGCAGAGTACCTGTATATAGAACAACCTTTTTATCTATAGTTGGCTCAACATCGCT
Source organism: Bacteroides sp. HMSC067B03 (assembly GCF_001811315.1). Classification (NCBI taxonomy): domain Bacteria; kingdom Pseudomonadati; phylum Bacteroidota; class Bacteroidia; order Bacteroidales; family Bacteroidaceae; genus Bacteroides; species Bacteroides sp. HMSC067B03. Next base: position 45,591 of record NZ_KV804345.1, read on the forward strand.
TTTGCCCATGGTACCAACATCTACGATACCCTCCATTACAATATGCTTCAAATCCTTTTGGTAGAAGTCCATCATAGCCTCGGTAAGTAATACTAGACCATCGCTATTGTTGGTTGCTGCTGTAATCTTCTTGTTTCTCTTTGCCAGCAAGTACGCCTTAACTGGATTTTGCCTGTCCATACCAAAGACAATAGAAGGAATATCAGGAATCACTACAGTTTGGGTTATCTTCTTCGCTGTCTTTCGCTTTGCAGCCTTTATTGCATCCAACAGACGAATATCTGGTGTATTGATAATAATGTGAATAGTATCGCCCTCGAACTCTTCAATCGCCTCCAGTATATTACTGGCTGTTGCACGCTTTGCAGAACCCTCTTTCACGCCCACAAGATTGCAGAAACCAACAGACTCTACATACGTATTCTTGTATGCATATGACTCTGGTTCTGTAAACATCTTCTTGTTATACTGAGGGTACGAGAATACACCAGGACATGTGATGCACTTCAGGTTAATATTCTCCTGCTGGCATAGTCCATTCAGTAACGACATCTCGAAATTATGATTCGACATTCCCATCAGTCCCTTGCTATCTTCGTTGATAGTTCTGAGCATATTCTGTGGGAAGAATTTTCCTATATATAATATGTTCATGCAATCATTAATGATTAAGTACCATTTCTTCCGATTCAGCTTTGAGCATCCCCCAAACAAACATCATCAGAACAAAGAACAACAAACTTGCTTCAATTACAGGCTCTACCATACAATTTAGAAACATTGCTACAACCATAGTAACAACTACCAAACGAAAAGGAGTTACATTCCGTTTAATCATTCTAAAAGTGGTTTTTAGAACGTTGATCGTAGCAACGACAAACGGAATGGTGGCAATCCATCCTGCTACAGCAGCCAAATCTAACCACAAATTGTGTACATATCCCACTCTCTTCCAACCCAATGGACTCGACATTAAATCAGAAATAGCCGCTTGCCATTTACCCGATCTGCCTCCCAACTCAGCTGCATTATCCGTAGTACCGGATTCTCTTTCTATATATGCATCAATAATTTCTTGACTAACAAGCCCGCTCTTAATAATAATTACTAAAACAAGCAATAATAGTAATAAGGATGAAACGACCTTAGATAGCCGCATACCTGTTGAATAACCAAACGACAAGATGATACTCGTAATCAAAAGCACAATACCAGTTCTATTAATCAAATGGACAACAATAACCAAAGCAATTGCTGCCAAAGAAAAGAAGACTGCTTTCTCTTTCAACTTCAAAGATTCTGCAAATATGATAGATACAAAAGCGATTCCTGCAGAACTCATTAATCCATATATTGTCGCAGATAAAGTACTTTCCTCCTTACCTATATCACTCAACAAATAGCGACTTTCATTAACGAAACCTACAATCAAAATATCTTGGATTGTAAGAAGAAGAACGGGTATCAAATATAATAGTATGGAAATGAATAGAAACTGCAATTTCTTTTTATCATCCTCTAACCAACATATAGCCCAACTTCCAAATCTATAATAAGCTACTGGAGCTATTATCATAGATAGGTAAATAAATCCGCTACCAGTTTGATCATGCATATACTGCATAGCACAATAAGCAAATGAGAAAAATATCAAAGTAGCACCAATGCCATCCCACCATTTATTAAATGGGAGAATACACCATGTGCCCAATGAGAACAAAAACAGCAGGTATATGTTATCAGACCACAAAGAAGTAATAAGCGTCGAGAAAAAGAGCAATACCAGCAACTTATATTTAAATGGCATTCTCATATTTATTTCTTAATTAGTCCTTTTATTCGGTTAATTACAAATAGTCTCTCCTCCTTAGTGAGAGCGATAGTAAAATACAGAATCAAAAGGTAGACAATGGATATAATCATTAGCATAAATGGAACTACAATTCCCTTAATTGTGAAAACGAGAGTAAAGAGTATAACTACATAAATACATGGTATATAAGATTTTCGAATAAGATTCCAGTTATTAAATTTCACGATTCTATTTAGAGCGATTTGTCTTAATACGAGTATTATGAGCGAAAATATTATATATGTGACCTGTAGATAATATGCAGGTGCACCAGCTTGTAATACAAAATATGCAGCAACTACTGATAGTAAGAACATTGTGTTCACAATTATCTGGTACCACTTAATTTTGCCTGACGCAAATATCAAATCAGGAATGCCAGCATTAAATACTCCTATCAAAGCATCAACAATTATTAAGGTCGAAAAAATAATTAAATTGGCTGGAACTACCCCTAACCATAAAGAAAATATCCATTCTGGAGCCACCAAAAAAGGTGAAGCTACCAACAGTAGTATAAGAAATGAATATTTCGAGGCCATCACAACCAAAGTTTCACTTCGTTCTTTGTCGCCAGCGGCATAACTTTTAACAATTTGCGGAGAGATTGACTTACTGATGCTGTTTGCGAATGTCAGGATGATAGAGTTCACTGAATTTGCTAGACCTAACGCAGTATTCATGGTCGTATTAAAAAAACGATTCACAATCAATGCAGCACCTTGGTTTTTGCTTACAGTTGCAATCGCCCCATAACCAACCCATACAGAGAATGCAAGTACCTCTCTATATGGAGCCCACTCCTTAACAAAGTGAAAGGCCACAATTTGAGGAAATAACTTTCTGCAATAGACAATGAATACAAATGTTGGAAATGCTGTAGTCAAGCAAATTGTCAATGAATAAACCGAAAGTTTATTGGCAAAAAAATAAATTAATGAATAGCTTACAATGACTTTTGTGATGTTAGCTATTATCTCGGCAGTTGAGAATACCAAGAATCTCTCCTTTGCAATTAATAAACCATTAAAAGGTACACCAATGAAAGATATTACAGATCCAATAATCGTAATATGAAATACTGTCATAACAGATTGTATATCACCGCCATAATTGATAAAATTTAATATATACCAATCTCCCAATGGATATGCCACTGCAAGTGTGATTACAGCAATCAGCACGTGAATAACAACATTTACACTGAATGTGTTATTAATCATTTTCATATCCCCTTTTCCAATTGCTGTCGCTATAAAGCGATTGGAGGTGCTTATCATTATTGTGTTTACAATAGCAATAAAAGATATAACTCCTCCAACTACAGAGAAGAGACCAAAATCATCAACTCCAAGTGCTTGTAAGGCAAAGCGAGTTGTCAATAATCCTGCAATTGCTGTTATTATTAGCTTAGCATACAGAATTATTGAATTAAGAAAAATAGCCTTATTTGTATTTTCTTGCATTACTTCTTATTTTTATTGACACGTATTTCACGACCCATAACATCAATAGCTTCAGGAGTAAAGTACGTTAGCCATCCTCCCATAGGGGTCAACGTAATTTCTCCAAACAGGGGGCGTTCGTCAGTATCATAGAAATCAACACGGGCATAATCCAATCCCTTAGATAAAATTGAGGCGTATTCTAACATTTCCTTCAAATGCTTTGGTTTATCACATTCATCACCAGAATAGTGGTAATCATTGATGATATAATGAAGATTTTTCCACTCAGGGCTATATATTACACGCTTTCCTACGCTCTGTTCTGTTCTAGCAAAGCAACACTGAATGAATATAGGTTTTCCATTTGCACAATGGATTTTATAATCCATTGGAAACGATCCGTCCTCATTGTCTTTAATCAGCTCTTCACAGATAATGAGTGGCTTGATGCACTGATAGTGCACTTCGAAATCGATAGGGTGCTTAGTCTTAAGCCATTTGTTTAGCAGCTTCTTAGTTGCCTCAACGTCAAGCGTGGATTTGTCAAATACAATAATATTCATTGCACAACTGTGGTTGCACTTAATAGCGAACTGCGCTGGCAGTTCGTCAAAATTTATTATGTCCGCATTATCCCAAACACCATACAGTTTAGTCAGAATATGACCGAGCCCCCGTTCTTCTACATACTTGCGCACTTCATACTTATCTGCAAGATACGCATGCTTTTTATGACAACCAAGGATATTATCTCTAAAGATATACTCTGAATAGTTTCTTGGAGAAAACAGATTGGGTATCACATGTTTATTACGAGAGTAATCAACAAAGTACCTCACCTGCCATGGCAATAAGTTAAGGATCCTTCTACCAAAAGATTTATTCTTCTCCATAATCGTTATGAATTTTAATTATTATATATCTGTATATTTCGTTTTCAAATAATCTTGATATAATTGAAGCTCGGATTTTTGCAGTCGAATTTATATATTTCGACCTAAACATTGTATAACGAAAAATATCTTTCAAACGTTCTTTTGGTGAACGTCTTTGGTCAGACATACTACACATGGAGTTATAAAATAAATTTCCAACTACACCATCAAAGGCCTTACGAATGGTCTCTTCTTCATTATACTTGTAGTTATTTGAAAGTAATAAATTCAGTGCTTTAAGATCAATCCTTCCGCTATTATCAGTACATACCGCTCCTTCTTCGAGTTTATGGAAGATTGGTGTAACCTGCACTTTTCTACCTTTTTTAAACTCCAAAACCACGGAATAGGAATGGTTCTCATCATCATATCTTCCAGTTTTTCTTGGAAAAAAGAAATTACCTAAGCTATATACTATCAGTTTATCGTTATAATACTCGTATCCTTGGGCAATATGAGGATGTGTTCCCACTATGCAATCGACTCCCTGATCAATAAGCTGGTAATAGTACTGCCTCACACAATCAAGAGGTACCTCATAGTGTTCAAGACCATAATGGCAAAAACACAATATGAAATCCACTTTTGTACGTAATTCACTTATTGTCTTTGCTATGGAAAAATGGCCAATCCAAGCATAACCATATTTACAGGTACTATTAGAAAACTGACCTTCTTGGGCCTCGCATAAATTAATAATTCCGAATTTATAGTTGCCAATTTGCTTAATTCGGGCTGCATAGACCTGCTCTTCCGTGAACCCCGCTCCTATATAATCCAATCTCACGTTATCGATTGCATCAATAGTGTAGTTCAACCTATCCGGACCGCCATCGGTAATATGATTGTTTGCCAGTAAGCACATATTGAAACCACAAGATTTCAAGTATGATACTGTACCAAATTGCTGATGTGGATAGTCCACGTGAGTTGTATTATGGTCTACTTCGATGCCCTCTAAGTTGCACACCGAATAATCTACTGATTTAATAACTTCTACCAACTCATCTGAAATAAAACTCTTTTTCATTTCAGACATTGAGTTGCAAATATCTCCGCAAACAAACAATCTGCTCATAAGTTACTTTCTTACAATTCTTGGTAAATAATACAAACTCTTTGAACTTAAGTCGTTGATTGTAGCATCTATTGTTCCGAATGCACACTTATATCCAGCTTTTTCTGCCTGTTTCATAACTTTATGGGAAATAGAGCTCTGACGTCCAAATGGGTATGCTAGATAGTCAACAGGATGCCCTAATAATCGTTCGAGAATTTCCTTGCTCTCTTTTAATTCTTCAAAGCTATTTGACACCTTTCTTAACATAGGATGTGACTTGGTGTGCGCACCTATTGTACATAGTTCCTGATTATCTAGTTTCTTAAGTTGCGCTTCTGTCATAAAACCTTCAGTTCCAATATATCCCGTTGTTATAAAGAATGTGAACGGTATTTGCATAGACAAAAGCACTGGTACAGCCTTTTCATATGCATCAAGCGGCACATCATCGAATGTTACAACAGCAAATTTCTGTTCGCTTTTCTCTCGGATCATTTTTAATGCTGTATCAATATTCACAAAAATATAACTCTGATTAATATAACATTCCAATGACTTCTTGAACTGCTCGAGCGTATGCTGACATGTATCAAGTTCGTCCATCCTAACATCCGAAATATGATGATACATTAATACTACACCATTGATTCTACTGTCATGCGCATTCCTACTCCAATACCATTTTCGAAGACGATATCGGAACTCGTAATAAAGTGCTAATAATCTACTCATCTTTTTAGAACTTGTTTGATTGAATTTCTGTAATGTGATATCACATACTTTAATAGCAGTCTTACATTAAATCCTTCAAGGAAATAAGGGACAACATTCTTGTGATAACTACCTTGTGTTGTACCGTTAGAATCCGTGGTATCATACAAGTATAATCCGTTTCCAGAGATATCATACATTACATTCAATTCTATCGGACGCATGTTGAGCGCAAAAGATTTTACTATTTTATAAGGTAGAACCTTCGTTGAAAGAATGTATTTGCAACCCTTTTCATTAGAATGAAAGCCATAGATATCAAGACAAAGGTCGTTTTCTGGAATACCTAATTTCTCATAGAGACAAACATTGTTGAAATAGATATCATACCTGGCAAGTTTATCTACATCATATAGTCGATAGTCGTAGTCTTGTTGTAATAAATTCACTTGTACCAAACTGTTATTATCCCCGCCATGTTCGCCTGCATCGCTAAAATTAGTTGTTACAGGAATGTTAGGATAGATAACGAATTTATTTGAGTCTACAACATAAGCATTATAGTATTTTGACCAAGCTCGAATCCAACCCTTTATTTCACTTGGCATATCTACTTTTTGTATATCTTCTTCTGAGTGGGTATCTCTCCATTTTTTGAACTCACTCCACATAGACTTTGTCCAACATTCGCCCCATGTAGAAACATCCTGCATTAAAAAGACATCTGATCCGTTCTGTATATTTACGAAAGGTAAACCTACATATCCATTACGTTCATTTTTATACAGCGAGATTTGAGCTATCCGACTATCATTTCCATACTTATCCAAGGTTTTGAGGACGTATGAGTAAAAGAATGGACTCACAAACAGGTCGTCTTCGAGCAAAATTATGGCTTTGAATTGATTCGTAAGTTCTCCACACTGATATATATGATCTTTCAGGCCGAGTCTCTTTTCTTGTATGTTTACATATTTTCGCCCAAAAGGCCACTCGAATTCTTTGACATATTCATACAATTCTGTATCACCACTGCAATCAACACTTATGACCAGAGGGATATCTTTTGATGGATATACTGCCTTGAGAAGAGATCCGAGAAGTCTCTTCATTGACTTTATGCGGTTATATCCCACGCATATTATAGCAACCTTTTCTTTATTCTGAAGATCTTTATTTATGTCTGCTATGTTCATTTTTTCATCAGTTGCCTAAAAAAGTAATAAGGGAAAGAAACTAATGAGCGGAAGTTAGGTCTCGTTTTTATAAGCTTGTACCATGTTTTGAAAGCATCACCAGTTCTATCAGCTGCCACATAAAAATGCACCAAATTATCATAGTGAAACGTACCTACCTTAGGATTCTTTGCAATAATGTCAGCGTATTCAGAAAGGAAGTGATTATGGAACTTTATATATCTTTGACTATTGTCCTTATAGAAGTCTGCATCGCTCATGCGAGTTGCCTGATGGTTGACATATATGCGCAAGTATGATTCTTTTAATGCTGCAACCTTCCAACCTTGCTTAAGTGCTCTACAACCGAGTGCCCAATCAGACATATCGTTGCCAATACCAGATATCCAAGTACCTCCGATAGACTCGAATGCCTTACGGCGGAACATGAATGTTGGAGTTCCACAAATTGTAGGCTTCGATATGGCTATTGGAAGTATTTCGGATCCTCCTTCAATTTCAGCTCCATGGATATTTAATTGTTCCTTGGTGTTATTATCATAATACGTCATTGCGCCATAGATGAAACCATAATCATCAGATAGTGATTGAATCAAATCCAATTGCTTTTCCAATTTTTCAGGAGTATACTCATCATCATCATCAAGGAACGTAATAAACTCACCCTTTGATAATTTAAAAGCTTCTTTTGTTTGAGCGACAGGACCACCCTCAGGAATAGAAATGTATATAATATGAGGATCATTGTAGGACTCTACAATTTTCTTCGTATTATCAGTACCACCATCTGCAACTATATGCTCATAGTTCTGGTACGTCTGATTTTGGATGCTCTCAATACATCTTGAAATCAGTCTTGCACGATTCTTTGTGTTGGTGATGATTGTCACTAGTGGTCGTTTTTTATCCATATATTTACTTTGATATGTCGGTAGAAGAGTAATCATTTATTAATTCACCCATACGTCTTATATTATTTTTTCATCTTTCATATTAGGAGGCTTTGATACAGTCAAGTAATCTATTTTACAATTGCGCATTGTAGTTTTGAACATTAATTGCCGTTAATTCTATTGCAATGAGCCTACTTCCAAAATTGTATTAATAAAAAAAATAATGTTCAAGTTCCGTAAAAGCACAAGTTAGAATTTGCGCCACACCATCTTGTTGACAATACCTACATAACTCTGTACAATCTTCACGACCTTGGTGCTTACATTTTCATCCACATAATCAGGCACAGGAATACCATGTTGATCATCTCTGCACAGTTCAACAGCAGTATCTACTGCTTGCAAAAGACTCTTCTCATCAATACCTGCAATAATAAAATCGCCTTTATCAATTGCTTCCGGACGCTCGGTAGAGGTACGGATACAAATTGCTGGGAATGGATGCCCTACACTGGTAAAAAAACTTGACTCCTCAGGAAGTGTACCAGAATCACTAACTACGGCAAAAGCGTTCATTTGAAGGCAATTGTAATCATGGAAGCCAAGAGGTTCATGCTGGATAACCCGTGAATCAAGCTTGAAACCACTTGCTGCAAGTCTATTGCGTGAACGCGGATGGCAGCTATAGAGAATTGGTATATCATACTTCTCTGCCATCTTATTAATAGCGGAAAAAAGTGACATGAAATTTTTTTCTGTATCAATGTTTTCCTCACGGTGAGCGGAGAGAAGAATATACTTGCCTTTCTCCAAGCCAAGACGCTGATGTATATCGCTTGCTTCGATTTCTGCGAAATTGTTATGAAGAACTTCTGCCATAGGTGAACCTGTAACGTAAGTGCGTTCCTTTGGAAGTCCACAATCTGCCAAATATCTTCTAGCGTGTTCAGAGTATGCCATATTTACATCACTAATTATATCAACGATACGGCGGTTTGTTTCTTCGGGAAGACACTCGTCTTTGCAACGGTTTCCAGCTTCCATGTGAAAGATAGGAATGTGCAAACGCTTAGCTCCTATAACACTGAGACACGAATTAGTATCACCTAGCACAAGCACGCCATCAGGCTTTGTCTGCGCAAAAAGTTTATAGGCACAGTTGATGATATTGCCACAAGTGGCTCCCAAATCATCGCCCACAGCATCCATATATACTTCAGGCTCTACCAATTTCAAATCTTTGAAAAAGATTCCATTTAAGTTATAGTCATAGTTCTGACCTGTATGGGCAAGAATAACATCGAAATACTGGCGGCATTTATTAATTACTGCCGCTAAGCGGATAATCTCAGGACGAGTACCAACAACAATGATCAATTTTAGTTTGCCGTCGTTCTTGAACTTTATATCTGAATAATCTAATTTGGGTTGTTTTTCCATGATCATTTTTTCACTTTATCAAAGTATGTATCCGGTTTATCCGGGTTGAATATCTCATTGCAGTACATAACCGTTACCAGATCTTCCGTATCGGAGAGATTGATGATGTTATGGGTATATCCGGGAAGCATGATAACGGATTGTATTTTGTCACCACTCACCTCGTAGTTCAGCACTTCGTCTGTACCTTCCTTGCGGAGTTGGATGAGCCCATGACCGCTGACAACAATAAACTGTTCCCATTTGGTATTGTGCCAATGTTCACCCTTAGTAATACCCGGTTTGGAGATATTTATACTTACCTGACCACAGTTCAAAGTATGTACAAGTTCTGTAAATGAGCCACGCTGATCTACATTCATCTTCAGATCAAAGATTGCTTTTTCTTTGGGCAAATAACTCAGATAAGTGCTATACAATCTTTTGGCAAACGAGTCTGACGGGATTTCAGGGATCATCAGCGTCTCTGGCATTTCTGCAAACTGATGCAGCAAATCAACTATTTCACCTAATGTAACCTTATGGGTAACCGGACAATAACAGTATCTGCCACCCACCAATGGATGTACGTCAAGACCTTCAAACTCGCAACGATGTTCCTCGCCTTTCAAGGCATGAATCATCTCGTCCACGAGATCGTCAATGTAAAGCAGCTCCAGTTCTACACGTGGGTCATTGACTTGTATCGGAAGGTCGTTAGCGATGTTGTTGCAGAATGTAGCGACAGCACTGTTGTAGTTGGGACGACACCACTTGCCGTAAAGGTTCGGAAAACGATAAACCAGCACTTTGGCTCCCGTATCTTTACCGTACTGTAGAAATAAATCTTCACCAGCCTTTTTGCTGCGACCGTATTCGCTGTTGCCAAAACGACCTGTCAGAGAAGCTTGTGCACTGGAAGAGAGCATGACAGGACAAGTATTATGATGTTTCTTCAGTGTTTCAAGCAATGTGCTTGCAAAACCGAAATTGCCTTTCATGAACTCCTCATTGTCTTTGGGACGGTTCACTCCGGCAAGGTTGAACACAAAGCCGGCTTTCTGACACCAGACATCTAATTGTTCGGAAGTGGAATCGAGATCGTACTCAAAGACTTCATCAATCTTCAGATCACCATAACAACGAGCCTTTCCGTTTTTGATATTATTAAGTTGGGCACAAAGATTTCTACCAACAAAACCTCTGGCACCGGTAACTAAAATATTCATAGCTATTATTGTACAAAGTTACTCTCACCACTCAGTTCCTTCTTGATATAATCAAGAGCAGCTATTTTAGCCTTGGTCTCTTCTACATTCAATATATAAGTATTATTAGAATTGAACTCCGTAAGTGTGTTACGTTCCGTTTCACCTTCTTTGAAGAATTTGTCATAGTTCAATCCACGATTATCTGCAGGAACGCGATAGAAATTACCCATATCTTCTGCCTTGGCACATTCTTCATTAGTAAGCAATGTCTCATACATCTTCTCACCATGACGAATACCGATAACCTTGATGTCTTCCTTCTTGCCGCCAAATAATTCACAAACAGCCTCCGCCTGAGTCTGGATGGTGCAAGCCGGAGCTTTCTGTACGAGGATGTCACCGTTCTGCCCATGCTCGAAAGCAAAAAGTACAAGGTCTACAGCTTCTTCCAGCGACATGATAAAGCGCGTCATCGTAGGCTCAGTCAAAGTGACAGGGTTGCCACTGCGAATTTGCTCTATCCACAGAGGAATTACAGAACCACGAGAACACATCACATTGCCATAACGCGTACAGCAAATCTTGGTTTTACCTGAGTAGCGGCTCTTAGCTACAGCAATCTTCTCCTCAACAGCTTTCGTGATACCCATAGCATTGATAGGATAGGCAGCCTTATCCGTAGATAGACATATCACAGCACCGACGCCAGCCTCGATAGCAGCTGTCAAAACGTTATCAGTACCGATTACATTGGTTTTCACCGCTTCCATAGGGAAGAACTCACAACTTGGAACCTGTTTCAAAGCCGCAGCATGAAAGATATAGTCAACTCCAGGCATTGCGTTCTTACATGACTGCAAATTACGTACATCGCCAATAAAAAACTTGATTTTATGTGCCACATCAGGATACTTTACCTGATATTCGTGACGCATATCATCCTGTTTCTTTTCATCCCGTGAAAAAATACGGATTTCACCGATGTCAGTACGGAGGAAACGATTCAAAACTGCATTGCCGAAGGAACCTGTTCCACCAGTAATCATAAGGGTTTTACCTGCAAAAATGCTCATAATGGTTTTATCTTTTTATTTTTATATAATCGATTTATTTATGGATGGTCTTTAAATGTGCCATAATACTTAGCATACCACCCTGCAAACTTTCTCAATTCCTCACGTAGTGATGTTGACGGTTTAAATCCAAAATATTATTCTAGAAGAGTAGTATCAGCATATGTCACAGGTACATCCCCAGGTTGCATCGGTACCAGTTCTTTGTGTGTCTCAAAGTCATAGTCGTTGGAAAGTACACCTGCACGAATAAGTTCTTCTTGAAGAATAGTCACAAAATCTAAAAGATTTTCTGGAAAGTTATTACCGATATTATATACTTTATAAGGAGGAACGGGCAATCCATCATCGCCATTTTTCTTTTCAGGAGCATGCTGCATAATACGGACAACACCCTCTACGATATCATCAACATAGGTGAAGTCACGTTTGCAGTTACCGTAATTGAATATTTGAATAGTTTTACCCTCACGAAGTTTGTTGGTAAAGCCAAAATATGCCATATCAGGACGACCACAGAGACCATAGACAGTAAAGAAACGCAAACCAGTACTTGGTATATTGTAGAGCTTAGTAGACATGGGCCATTAATTCATTGCTCTTTTTAGTAGCAGCGTAGAGTGATACAGGATTGTCTACCTTATCATCAGTACTATAAGGCACTTTCTTATTGCTTCCATATACACTACTGGAAGAAGCATATACCAAGTGCTCCACACTATGATGACGGCAGGCTTCTAAAATATTATAAAATCCAATAAGGTTACTTTCAATATAGGCATCGGGGTTAGTTATACTATAGCGTACCCCGGCTTGAGCAGCAAGATTCACGACTACCTGAG
>NZ_KV804346.1:0-302 GCF_001811315.1 Bacteroides sp. HMSC067B03
GTGAGGGTATTGTCACTTTTTGGGGAACAGATTATCGCAGACAGACAAGGGACGTTCATGGGAAAGTGGCGGCTGAAAGGAAAAGAAGAAACTCCGAAAGTATACTGATAGCGATAAAGAAATACGGGGATGCAGGCAAGGCATTAGTTTCATGCGGGGAAAACAAAGGTTTCATATAGGAGAAACTCTAGTTTCAAGCATTGGAAACAATAGTTTCATACCTTGAAACCAAAAGTTTCAAGCGGAGGAAACTGTTGTTTCAAGCAGGGGAAACTAAAGTTTCAAACCATCTGGAACTGGAG
>NZ_KV804347.1:0-2521 GCF_001811315.1 Bacteroides sp. HMSC067B03
GCTATCTGGCCACTGGCTAAGCACCCGGCGCCTTGCCATGTTTTACCATGGCAGGTTTCCAAGCACTCGCCTCCGAACCGTGCTGACAGGTCTCCCCGTACACGGCTCTCCACCTTATCATTCAGTCTAACTTCCCCGAATGTATTTTTTGATGACATACTGTGCATACTGCTAATGTTTTACGGTTACGGGAAATCATTTTTATTTCCCAATCACTTTTGCCTTTCAAGTCTTTAAGTTTGCGTACATGGTGCATTTCAAGATTATCTGTTGCACCGCAGTTTTCACATACCCGTGCTTGGAGCCTCTTGATTAGACCATTTCTGCCACCCGTTATGGCGACTGTATTAGGCAATTTATCATCTAAATTTCGATTCGGCAGTTCCTTGCGTTTGAAACCCTTGTCGTAAAACTCACGCCTGACCTCATATCCTTTCTTATTTGTGTACGGTATGGAGAATACGCTGTTTTTCTTGTACTTCGCGATAATCTTTTTCTTTGAAGTACTGTATTTGCCTGCGTATGTCTTGTACATACTATACTCCATAATATTATAGAATGAGTCAATGACAGGACTGTTGTTTGCTATCGAGTAGTAGTTGTAAAACCCTACGATTTCAGAGTTATATTGGCTTATAATCTCCAAATCATCAAGACATCTCATATATGGGCGACCTTTGGATTTCCAAACCTCTTTACCATTCCGCTTGACAATCTTTACAGCATTATATTCAAGAAGTTTTTTCCGCATCGTTTCGGTTGTTACATATAGGACAATCTTGTGGTCTAACGACCTTGTCAAATGACCGTTCTTATCTCTGTGTGTATCATTGGACTTTCGTACAAAAACATCATACCCAAGAAATTTGGCATGTTTTCTTGCGTTGGTAATCAGAGTTTTCTCATTAGACAGTTCCAGTTTTAATCTGTCAGCCATAAATTGCTTTATGTCCTCCTTGATTTGGATACAATCCTGCTTGCTACCGATTACTCCAATTAGAAAATCATCCGCATATCTTATGTATTTCAGTCGTTTGATACTGTTATCCATTTCATCACCAGCTGGATATTTCAGTCGTTCTTTGACTGTTTCTCTAATTTCTGCAAACAACTGTTTACGTTTCATTTCATCAACAGTGTTTCGTAGTTTTGCAACTAACTTGGCTTTACGATGTCCGAGCTGTTTTGCAATCGGATTTTCCTTACGTCTTTTTCCCTTGTTAAAGTTTTCGATGTATTCTTTAATATACTTATCAAACTTGTCAAGGTATATATTAGCCAATATGGGGCTAATAATACCACCTTGCGGAGTTCCGCTGTATGATTTGTGGAATACCCAATCTTCAACGTATCCCGCATTCAGGAACTTTCTGATAAGTCGAAGAAATCTCTCGTCAGAAATCCTTTCTGAAAGAATGGCTATCAGCACTTCGTGGTCTATGTTATCGAAGAAGCCTTTGATGTCTCCCTCAATAAACCATTTTGTATTGTTGAATGTCTTTTGAATGCTTGAAAGTGCAGTATGTGGACTTCTTTGTGGTCTGAAACCGTGAGAAGAATTTTCAAAACTGCCCTCATATATTGCTTCCAAAATCATTCGGATAACCTCTTGCAGAAGTTTGTCTATGAATGTCGGAATACCCAGCGGTCTCATCTTTCCGTTTTTCTTCGGAATATAAACTCGCTGTGAGGGTTTCGGCTGGTACGTCTCATTCTTGAGCGTATCAATTAACTGTTCAATGTGGGATATACTGAAGCCGTCAACGGTCTTTCCGTCAACTCCCTTTGTCATATTGCCTTGCTTGGCATATATGTGTTGGTAGGCTATGTAGTACATCTCTTCATTAAACAGTACCCGATACAGACGTTCGAACTTGTATTCCAAGTCGGAACTGTGTTGCGTCAGACTGTTTAATATCTTTTCCGGATTTCTTTTCATGTCTCTCACATTTTCCAAAATTTGACATTAAACGATATAGGCTGCTTCCCTTCGCCATGTACAAGGCTTTCCCTTGCTCGGACTACTACGGAAGCTCTGTTACCATGTCGGATATTCAAAGGTCTTTACCTTATAGCCTTTTAAGGCATTCCGATTTAGGTAATCCCCGTTTAGACATATAATAACTATTTGGCATGGCAGATTGTCGGATACGACTTTCGTCCTTTACTATGTATGTAGTTGCTCCGTGATAAGTTCTTTTGCCCAATCGACCTACAGGGAGAAGTTGGGTATCACAGCAAAACGTCTGTAACTGTCTTCCGTTAAGGCTTAACCATCGAGCCGCTCGGACTATCGTTCAACCAGTATAGGTTTTATCCTCATATCTGTCTTTTCACCTCGCCGCACGGTCAGGACTTGACAGTTGGTCCACTTGCGGCTTTGCCGACATGCTACACTCCCCATCGTCTTTCGTTGAATGGATAAGTCGGCTGGTGATAGGTTATTATTTCAAAGAACACGAACCTAATAGCTTGCCAAAGCTATATTTATTATATGCCCTTACGGGCGCAGCTGGAGCTG
>NZ_KV804348.1:0-7979 GCF_001811315.1 Bacteroides sp. HMSC067B03
TTCATCCCTCAGATTTATTCATTGATCCCTAATTACATCATGAAAAACAGATTCCACCTCTTAACCACAGCGATAGTTTCCCTATTATGTGTTAGTTGTGCAGAAACTCAGGTTTCCCAGTCCGGTAGTAAAGAAGCGGTCAACCCTCCTATTATGGGTTGGAGCTCATGGAATGCTTTCCGGGTAGATATCAGTGAAGATATTATTAAAAATCAGGCTGACCTTATGGTCAAAAAAGGTCTGAAAGACGTGGGATACCGCTATATCAACATTGACGACGGATATTTTGGCGAACGGGACGGCAATGGAAAAATGCAGGCCAACAAGAGTCGCTTTCCGAACGGTATGAAACCTGTCGCCGACCATATACATAGCCTTGGCATGAAAGCCGGTATTTATACAGATGCGGGTAACAACACCTGCGGCTCTATCGCGGACAACGATCACGCAGGAGTAGGAGCCGGCATTCATGGACATGAACAACAGGATGCCCAACTCTATTTCGACGAATGGGGATTCGACTTCATCAAGATAGACTATTGTGGCGGAGACCTGCTGGGCTTGGATGAAGAAGAACGCTATACTTCTATCCGAAACAGTATCGACAAAGTAAACAAGGACGTCTCTGTCAATATCTGCCGCTGGGCTTTCCCCGGTACGTGGGCTAAAGATGTAGCAACTTCATGGCGTATCAGCGGTGACATCAATGCGCATTGGGGCTCATTGAAATATGTAGTCGGCAAAAACCTATATCTGTCCGCTTACGCCAAAGACGGACATTATAATGATATGGATATGATGGTCATCGGTTTCCGTAATAACAGCAAAGTAGGCGGAAACGGACTTACCCCGACAGAAGAAGAAGCCCACTTCGGCCTGTGGTGTATCATGAGTTCGCCTCTGTTGATCGGATGTAATCTGGAAAGCCTGCCCGAATCTTCCCTTCAACTGCTAACCAACAAAGAATTAATCGCTCTTAATCAAGACCCGCTGGGCTTGCAGGCATACGTAGTGCAGCATGAAAACGAAGGCTATGTACTGGTAAAAGACATCGAACAAAAACGTGGTAACGTACGTGCTGTCGCACTTTATAATCCTTCGGACACCGTGTGCAGCTTCTCCGTACCTTTCTCGGCACTTGAATTTAGCGGAAATGTGAAAGTACGCGATCTGGCAAAACGCAGTGATCTGGGAAGTTTCTCCAATGTCTTTGAGCAGACACTCCCCGCACACAGTGCTATGTTCCTCCGCATGGAAGGAGAAACACGTCTGGAACCGACATTGTATGAAGCGGAATGGGCTTATCTCCCCATGTTCAATGATCTCGGCAAAAACCCGAAAGGCATCCTATATGCTGCCGATCAGGAAGCTTCCGGAAAAATGAAGGTAGGATTTTTGGGCGGACACCCGGAAAACTATGCAGAATGGCCGGAAGTATATAGCGCAGACGGCGGACGTTACGAGATGACCATTCATTACTCATTCGGCAAAGGACGCCAACTGGAAATAGATGTCAATGGCATTGTTACCAAAGTGGATTCACTGGGAGAAGACGACAAACACAACCAGATCACAATTCCTGTAGATCTGAAAGCCGGTTATAATCATATCCGTATGGGTAACAGCTACAACTGGGCACCGGATATCGACTGCTTCACACTAACCAAAGCAATGTAACAGCCCCATCATGTAAAACGTGACTATAAAAAAGGAGGAGCTAAGATCACTCTCCACTCCTCCTGTCACGACAAACAACTAAAATTATTCACTATTTGATGCCATCCAATGCCCTTTTAGCAGTAGCATTAGTGGAGTCTATAGCCAGAATTTTGCTCCAATATTCTTTGGATTTTTCCTTATTAGCCATCGCTTCCGCTTTCAGTGCCGGATTTTCAATAGCCAACAAATAGTAATATCCAAGATAACTGTAGCACTCAATCAAAGCTGAATTGTAATGAGGATCATTCTTGCTTTCCAGCAGAGCAGCAACTTCCTCATAGAAAGGTTTCGCTAATCCAAGAGTCGTTTCGGGGTCAAGTGCAGAATTGGCACGTGCTCTCCAAAAATTGCCCAGATAGCTCTCCGGTGCTGCTTCTGCAATAGTATGAAAAACAGAATCAGCAGCCATCAGCGCCTGTTTGCGCTCTTCAGCATTGATTGTCAGCGAATCAGTCTGCGTACCTGCACCGTAATAAAGTCTGCCAAACTGGAATTGCAAATCCGGAGTCTGGTGTTCCTTATCAAGGGATGAATAATATTTCTGGTAAGCACTGATTGCCTTTTTATAATCGTTCTTCTGCTCGTAAGCAGTAGAAATATTCTTGTATAAGTCCGTCTTTGTCGGATCTAATTGTATAGCTTTCTCATATTGGCCTACAGCTTCGTCATATCTCTTCAGAGCATCAAGCAAATGACCGTAATACATATAGTCCAGATAAGAATAATCAGCTTTGTCTGACTGGGTAAAGAAAGCGTCTGCCGCCTTTATTGCTTCATCAAAGCGTTTCAGGTCTGTATAGTTATACATTGCCAAACGATTGAACGCTGCATGACGAGCATTCTTTTTCAATCCCATATTCGCTACTTCAAGCGACTTCTCAAAGTCATGATTCAGGAAGAGAGCGAATGCATACTTCACCAAATCCTCTTCTGTAGCTGTCGGTCCCATTGCAAAATTCGAATAAGCTTCGACAGCTTTACTAAAATCATTCTTTAAGTAATAAATTTCGGCTAGTTTTTTATCTACGGCTGTGTTGGACGGTTCCTGTGCTTTCAACTGATTCAGTTTCTCGATAGCAAGGTCTGCATTTGCAGATTTATAAGTATCTGCATATTTCAGATATGCTTCCGTGCAATGCGGATCGAAATAAATAGCCTCTTCATATTTCTGAGATGCCAGACCTGCATTTTTCTGTTCAAAAGCGATATCTCCTTCCAATACAGAAGCAAGAGCCGATTTACCATTCGCTTTTTTGGCAAGAGCAGCGTACTCCTGTGCTTCCGGAAGTTTGCCGGCTTTCAGATATACCTCACCGATCGCCACCAGAAGTTCCACATTCTTTTTATTCTTTCCTTTTATCAACTGTTCAGCTTCCTCATTGGCCTGAGCCGGATTCGTCTGAATGATTTCTTTCAATTTGGCAACTCCTGCCTGCCATTCGGCATCAGATGATTGCGCATAGAGCGACCCAACTGCTATAAACGCTCCAGCTAAAAACATTTGTATTCTTTTCATGATAGTCACTAATTTTAGTTATTATTCGTCTTTCACGTGGACAATACGCACTGGCTGAGTAGCCGGCACAAGTCCAGATTTTAATATAATCCGCTGCCCTTTATCGGATGTCATAAAAGAAGCGAATCCCCAAGGCAGCCCACTGCGAGGATCATTCAGTAATGCATAAATTGGTCGTGCCAATGGATAGTTACCGTAATACAGATAAGCCTGATAAGGCTTATAACTGTTAGCAGGAGTAGCTACATCCTCCGCACTCACTGCCATTACTCTGATTTCCTCGGTGAAAGAAAGATTGGTGGTGTCACTGCGGTTACCCAGCCAGTTTACACCAATGACTCCCATTGCTCCGGGGTTCTCTGCTACATACTTTATCACCTGCTGATTGGTCTTCAAGGCACTGACATTGTCAGTAGCCAGTGGTTTTCCATCGCAGATGGAATCCATTGTATAGCGTACGGTGCTGGAGTTCTTGTTATCGAATACCACCTGAATACTCTTCAGTGGAGAATTCGGATTTATCTCTTTCCAGTTTTTCGCCTCACCAGTCAGGATACGGCTGAAATCTCGTACACTCAACAAA
This sequence comes from Bacteroides sp. HMSC067B03, assembly GCF_001811315.1. Lineage (NCBI taxonomy): Bacteria > Pseudomonadati > Bacteroidota > Bacteroidia > Bacteroidales > Bacteroidaceae > Bacteroides > Bacteroides sp. HMSC067B03. The sequence goes on from NZ_KV804348.1 coordinate 3,819, forward strand.
GAATCCGGATTACCCCGGTTGACGATCAATGCCAGACCATCCGTGGCCAGTTTAATCTCACGGGGAAAGAACTTGCGGCTGTGGAAGGAATTCATTTCTTCCTCAGTCAATGTCCGGGTCGCAATAGCCAACCGGACACTGTCTTTCAGAAGTAAATTAATTGCTTCGACTTCCGTCGTGTAGCGAGGGACAATTCCAGCCAAAGGATACAGACTCTCAAACACATCTATTTCTTCCTGTATAATAGGCTCAAAACTTTCATCCGCCGCAATAGATATCACCCCAGACGAATACGTATCCGTCGGTCCATCCGATTTGGAACGGCAAGCACTCAACACTGCCAACAAAACGATTCCTATCAGCCAAAATTGTCTCTTCATCATCTTACTGTAATCTAAACATTACCGGAACGGTGAATTTCACACGTACCGCTTTACCATTTTGTTTACCCGGAATCCATTTCGGCATGCTTTGTACCACACGCACAGCTTCTTTATCCAGATAAGGATCAACGCCACGAGCTACGTGCACATCGCTAATAGTACCGTCACGCTCTACCACAAACTGTATAATAACGCGACCTTGTGTTCCATTCTCCTGTGCAATCGTCGGATACTTGATATTTTTTCCCAGATATGCCATCAGTTCCTGCTGTCCGCCGGGGAACGTCGGCATCTGTTCTACCATATCAAATACTTTTTCCGGTTCGGCTGCTTGTGTCACTACCTGTTTCAAGTCAGCGATATCAGCTCCGTTGACTTCATCATTACCTTTTACGTCGGCAATGGAGATAGCCACTTTGGTAGAAGTCAATTCTTCCTGACTCTTGATTTCATCGTCTTCGCTCACCTCTTCATCCTTCTTGATGACAGGAGCCGTAAACTTAATAGAACTTTTCAATGCAGGAGGGGGAGGTGCAACCGGTTCCACCCGTTTCATCTCTTCCTGTTTGATTTCCGGTTCTGCCAATTTTGACAAAGTCGTAACCTCTGTCATCACTTCCTTTTGCTCGGGAGTTGCCAACTTAAGCAGCGTAGGGATAGTAAATCCGACGATTGCTATCGCCACCACAATCAGCATCGCAACCGTATGCCGTTTAGGTGAATTGGCACGCATTCTGTATGCGCCATACGCTTGATTCTTGCCTTCAAAAATCTGTTGACACCATTCCGAAGAAGCTAAATCTAATTTTGCCATTTTACTTTCTTTTTTTAGGTGTTACATCATTTATCAGCCAGGTTCTGTGACAGCTCTCCCTTAGCATCGTAATTCTTAATCAAGAATTCATCGGCTTCGACAATATCCGTTATCACATATTTACCTATGTTACATATCTGCATCTCATCCAATGCGTCAATCAGATTCATATAAGAAGCATCATCCGTCGCCTTGATAATAACGGTCGGTGTATCCTTTCCGCTCTTAATTTCGGAAACCTTCTTTTTGTATTCGTCATCTGTAATCTCCAGATCGAGCTTCTGCTGCTTCAAGGCTCTCACCTGATTAACAGCCGCAGCATTTTTCTGAAGAAGTACGGCACGCAGCCCATTTGCTCCGTAAGTAGTCTCTTTCAATGAAGTATAATCCCTATAGTTAGGTTCTCCCTCATAGTAATAGAGCTTATTATCAGCTCCCAGCAATAATGTAATTGCCTGAGAAGCTTTCACCATACTCTTTTGTTGTTCAGTTATATCTTTGTCATTACTCGGCATGCTTATTTCCATCGTCTGAGGCTTGCTCAACGTGGTACAAAGCATAAAGAAAGTAATCAGCAACATGTTCATATCCACCATCGGAGTAAAGTCTACCCGGACAGTCATTTTCTTTTGCTTGCCCTTACCTCTTTTCTTTCCGCTGCTCTCTTGTACTTCAGCACTCATTGTCTTTCCTCCCTTTTAATTTTCAGATTCTGCTTTGAGAGAAGTAATCAGATTGTACCGATTCTCCCGCAAATCCTGAAGTGAGTTCATTACGTTCTTTATCACTGAGTATGGAGTGGAAGCATCTGCCTTAATAGCAATTCGGAGATCAGCGTTAGCGTTACGTGCATTGCGCACCCACGACTTAAACTGATTATCGGTGCTATCGCACGGAATTCCTTCATTCTTCAGAACTTTGTCCCGCTGGTCTTCCGGGAGGTCAAGGAATTGCTGCATACTTCTGATGGGCACTCCAAAAGTAGTAGCCAGTGTAAACCTCTTTTCCTGCTCCGGAGTAAACTTTATGCCATACTCTTCACCCATGCTCTCCAATACAGCCTGCATATCCTGCTGCTTGTCGAGGCTCATAAATATTTTTCCTTCCGGATCAACCAGAATCTGGAGTACATTCGTCTCCGGAATCTTGATTTCCGATACGGAGGCCGGAGTAGTAACTTGTACAGGTTCCTTCTTCACAAATGTTGATGTCAACATAAAGAAAGTCAGAAGCAATACAGTTACGTCACTCATAGCTGTCATATCTATGAACGTATCTTTCTTTTTAATTTTCGCTCTACCCATGATTAATAGATTTTAAAGGGTTCGCCAAATTAATGAGTAGCTGCAAAAGTCTGCACGATAGAGAATCCGACTTCATCGAGTCCGTAAGTCAATTTATCAATTTTGTTAGTGTAGTAGTTGTAAGAAATAACAGCCAGCGCACCTGTCAAGATACCGAAAGCCGTATTGATCAAGGCTTCAGAGATACCTTGTGACAAAGCCATAGAGTCAGCACCACCACCGGCAGACAATGCGGCAAATGAACGGATCATACCAATTACAGTACCGAGCAATCCCATCAATGTTCCCAAAGTGGTGATAGTAGCGATAATCGGAAGATTCTGCTGCATCATAGGCATTTCCAGAGCAGTTGCTTCTTCCAGTTCTTTCTGGATAGCCAGCAGCTTTTGTTCTTTAGGAAGAGCTGTGTTCTTTTCCATTTCTTCATACTTGCGCAAAGTAGCAGTAACTACATTGGCAACAGAACCGCGTTGTTGGTCACAGATTTCTTGTGCTTTTTTGAGGTCACCGGTAGCCAGGGCTTCCTTGATGTTAGCTACAAATTTAGCCAACGAACCTTTACCGAAAGCAGAACGAAGCGCAAAATAGCGTTCAATACTCAAAGCGAGTACAGTTAACAACAGTGTCTGAATAACAGGCACAATAACACCACCTTTGTAAATAGTACCCAACATGTTCAATGGATGGTTGTTAGGATCATTGTTCATAAAGTTAGACGGATTTCCCAACAGGAACTGATAAATACACACCGCCACGATGAAACAGCAGATGATTACAATACCGGCATTCTTTATGCCTACGATCTGAGACTTTTTAGTAGTTTCCATAATAAGTTTTTTTGTTAAGATATTAATTTTAGTTATTTAGAAAATTTCAAATGATTAGATACACTGCGCTATAGACCCTGTGACTTTTCAAGAGAAGGAAAGTCACACAGCTTCATACAGGGTACGAAAAGTAAATAAGATGGGAATAGTAATAAACTAAATAAGGATACGTCTTAGAGCGAACACATAGTAGTCGCTACAGATAATGGAGTAATGTGGATCCTTATCCGAGTAATAGGATTTACTTTGATCTAATACAAGTGAGTTTTCTCTTAACAAGAAAAACTTATGCATAACGTCTTTAAGAGAATCATTCGCTTCGATGATTCTACGCAGACGATAATTATTAGAAGATGTTTCTGTAACTGATTTAAAGCCCAATTCTACGTCGGAAATAGACAAAGACTGGGATGATCTGTCAAAACCCAACGAACGGGTCTTAAATGAAGAATTAGAGTTGGTATCGGCGTTCGATTCCGACAACTGGCAAGAGCTTTCACTCTTAGAAACACATGAAGTGATATCCATAGCATTTCCACCCATACTATATGATAGCATCAGCAGAACAAGCGCTAATATGAATCTCACAGAACCTTTCATGATATTTATTTCAGTTGTTTATATCGAATTCTCGCATTTCGGCGACAAATTTAGTAATTAAATATATTCGTTTGTCGTTATTCACATCATTTAAGCATAAAACTTTGACTCTATTATTGAAACAATGTACAAAGTGTTTTGTTCCCATGTTTTGGAGTTTTATGTGTTAAAAGACGTTTATAGATAAATAAGGGATATTCCTAAGGTATCAAAAACAAGAAAGCCCTCCAGGT
>NZ_KV804349.1:0-52191 GCF_001811315.1 Bacteroides sp. HMSC067B03
GAAAAGACGGCATCGCCGAGACGCTTACGCAATTCCAGTGAAAAAATGATGAGAGATACCTCTGTAAAAAGTATCTCTCATCCTATAACAGATTAATTATTTGGCAATTACACAAAAACAGTGAGAGTATGAGACTAAAATATTTTATTCATTTTAGTACAGAAATGGAAGCTTGAGCAATTCTCTATCAGCCAAATCTTAAGAAAATGCTCATATCCCTTATTGCCATTAAACATTATAAAAAACAGAAGTGTTACCCTTCTTCCTAATCAATATAGGCTTTTGCATATCATAAATTATGAATTTTACTTATTTTGTATAATCTTCCCATACTACTTTTGTCATAAACCAAAACAACACGTTATAAAAAAAATCTTATTAATCTTAATTGCAGCCCAATTTATTATAGCTCCTCAAATAATAAAGGGCTCTGGCGCAAATAACTCTCATGAATATATTGAAGTCAACCCAAAAAAAGAAAACTGTCAAGAAAGACATTTTGGGAAATACTGTTATCGAGGATGATAAAGGTAATAAGAAAACCATTAAAAAAGATATATTTGATAATATAATTACTGAAGATTACTAAAGTGACTCTCACATAGCCCTTAAGCATTCTAACCTAAATTAAACAATCAAGTAAGGTTTAAAGTAATAGCTCTTATTCCTGTTGATTATGCAAAGATAATTATTATAAAATAATAAAATGGGAAAAATACAATAATCTATTTACTTACAAAAAAGAACAAGCATATCCGATATGTATTTGGAATATTATAAGAGGAAGCTTGTTTAAGCTTCCTCTTATACTTTATATCGCTTATGGAATATTCTGGATTATTCCTTCCCAACTATTAATTCCAATTCGGGATAAATACTGTTCAAAATAATCATCTTCCTCATCAGTACCAGCCTTTTGATAGGTCGTCCATACAGGCTTGATTTCACCATTATGAGGTGCATCGGCATACTTACGCAATCCCAAACAAGCACCATCTCCCAAATGGTCAAACCAACTATGCCATTGTATACCATTTATACCGTCCAGATTATTTATCTTCTTCCAACCATAAGCAAATCCGGCAGCCTGATCTTGCAAATCATCATCTTCATAAGATGGCGAACATGTGCCTGCTTCAGAAAGCCACACAGAACGTCTGACAGTTCCTTTATATTGATTTCGGGATGTTTTCACCCACTTATCCAACACTTCAAGATTCTTCAAAGTCACATATTCCGTGTCCATAGAATAAGTCGCCTGTTCATCATCCCAAGTACACGGGTTGCCTAACTGAGCCGGGTAACTATGACATGCCAATGACCAGAAGAAATCACCTTCACTTTCACTGAACTGATTCATAAAGTCGAGCATATCTCTTACTTTATACCAACCGCCACCGGCAGCAATGTTCCAGCCATGTGAGAAAGAGATAAAGACTTCTGAGTGCTGGTCATATTGATGCGCAATATTATAGCACATACGCATCGAACGGAGATAGGTATCCATAAACGTAGCAATCGGTTTGTCACCCATATTTGTCCAATGACTTCCTCCGTCTACTTCGTTATGTATAATCCAGTGCGCTATGCGCATATTAGAAGCACTATATCTTTTTGCCAGGAAGTCAAGCGCGGCAGCATAACAATTTGTAGACTCTATTGTGGTCATATTGGGCATTGTATAGGGAGCTATACCATTAAAATCCGGATGTTTCAAAAGAGTACCGGCGTCTCCGGTAGGAGGAACCAACAAAATGCCTGCTACAGAGATTCCACGTTTACTCGTTTGCTCTAACACAGCATCAAATGAACTCTTCATATACCCCTCATTAAAATAATATGTTCTGCCACCGTAAGTATGCGGAATATCTCCTTCCTGCTGAGAAAGATGCATGAAATGAGAAATAGGGATATTGATGGTGGCACTGGTAATACCCAAATCATCCAAATCGGATGCAAGGAATCTATGGTTTATCAATCCTCCCAATCCCTTCTTTGATTTTAAAGGAATAGCCTCAACACTTTGTTTTACGTGCATTTTATCCACGTTCGCATATCGGGCATGAGAAACAAGCTCATCCTTGGAAGCTCCTTCTCTGTATATAGCCCACTTAGACAATAAACGATCATACTCATAGTCACCTATAGCAACATATCTATCCAACTGAACGTTAAAAGAGCCGTTTGATAAAGGTGTTTTATTTTCTACCTTTTCTACTTTGAACATATCCACAAATGGAGGAATCTCTCCCAAGAAGAAAGTACCTTCTCCCGTACAGTTACCTTGAATACTGATCGTATTCTCTCCTACCACCACATCAGTTACATGGCAATCATATTCTTTATTCAGATAGGCTTTAATTCCTTATTCGTACTTCTCTTTATTAAGTGCTTCGTTATTCTCATCCTCTTCCTCCTGTTTTTCCTCATCATTCATTGTACGCAGACGTATATTACGCATTTGTATGATATTATTAGGCTGGTCTCCAAAATCCAGACGCAGATAATCCTTCACTTTCCCCCAATCAAACTCCTGTCTATATTTCTTTAGACGAACGCTGAAAGAAGCCCAATCTGTAGAAGCCGGAACAGAGCCCGCACTCATACTGTGGGTAGCATCAATCCCATCCTTTGCATCCGCAAAGAAGAGTTCAAGATTGCTCATCCCCATTTCCGTCTGATATTCAAATTCAAGAACATTACATTCTTCGGGAACATCTTCTTTAAACAAACTGGCAGTCGCCCAAGGATCACCATTAGTAGTTTCTATCGTATAACTACTGTCTTCATTCTGAGTTAACACCACTCCCCATTTATAAGGTCCATCCAATAACATATAAACGGGCGGAATAACGATCTCTTCAGGCGGAATAATTTCTCCTCCATTGTCTTCTATAAAATCATCATTACAGGAAGATAAGTTCATCACAAAAAATGCCATTAAAAACAGCATGCCACATCGCCCTAACAAGCGTTCAGGCCTTCTCATAAAGAAAGCTTTCAAATTTTCCATAATTTCAGTTTTAGTTAATAATGTCGTTAATTAAAAATTTTCAATGATATTCCAATCAGGAATTCCAATTAAAGGTAAGAATTGTTCGAAGTATTCATCTTCTTCATTTGTGCCTGCTTTTTGATAAACTTCCCAAACGGGTTTAGCTTCCCCTTTGTAAGATTCGTCCAAGTATTTACGCAATCCGAAGCAAGCTCCATCTCCCGGATGATCAAACCAATTATGCCATTGCAACCCATCAATCCCTTCCAATGCATTGATTTTCTTCCAGGCAAAAGCCAGACTGGCCGCTTGCTTCTGAAAATCTTCATCCGAATAAGTAGGAGAATTTACTCCAGCCTCAGAAAGCCAGACAGAGCGCTTCACAGTTCCTTTATATTTATTTTCTTTTGTAAGCGCCCACTTACTCAGAACTTCCAGATTCTTAAACGTAATAAATTTAGTATCCATAGAAAACGTTGCATTCGGGTCAATCCAAACACACGGATTCGTCAAATCCTGAGAATAGCTATGATAAGCTAACCCCCACTGGAAGTCTCCTTCTACCCGACTATAAACATTCAACAAATCAATGATTTCTTTGCTCGTATAGAGCCACCATCCCACATTAGCTATCTGTGTCCAGGAATGAGTAAAGGAACCCAAAACCTCCGCCTGTTTATCATATTGGCGTACAATATTATAACATATACGCATCGATTTTATATAGGTATCCGTAAATACTGTAAGAGGTTTTATTCCCATATTTGTCCAGTCTATACATCCGTCTACCTCATTATGCATAATCCAATGAGCTATGCGCCCGTAGCGATTATCCGGTGTACAATATCTTTTAGCCAAAAAATCGAATGCCGCTGCATAACAATTCACTGACTCCAGAGTAGTCATATTAGGCATTGTATAAACCCCTCTCTCATAATCCGGATGTTGCAGTAATGCTCCCAAATCAGGATCTGCACATTTAGCTGCCGGTTCGACAAGAATAATGGCGGCAACAGCAATATTCCGCTTGGCTGCCTCTAAAAGAGGAACGTCAAGCAAACTCTTGAGGTAACCTTCATCCATATAATAGGTTCTTCCGCCATAAGTATGCGCAATATCTCCCGCTCTTGGCGTCAGGTGCATAAACTGAGTGATACAAACATTAATCGTAGCACTGCTTATATCCAATGCAGAAAAGTCTGAGATATATTTGTTAGGGATAATTCCTCCTAACCCTTTCTTTGAAGTTAGCTTGATAGCCGGAAGATTCTGAAACGCATGAATTTCATCCACCTGATGCGCATGAGAAACCAGCTGGTCCCTTTCTACCCCTTCTTTATAAATAGCCCACTTTGACAAAAGACGGTCATATAATGTCCCGTCCCTTTCTACATAGCGTTCTAACTCAATTTCAAAAGATGAATCTGTCAGTTTTACCTTATAAGGGGCCTTCTGCACATCTATGATATCCAAATAAGGAGGAATCTCACCTAAAAAGAATTTGCCTTCACCTGTATATTCACCAATAATCCGAACAGAAGATTCCATTGCCGAGACTTGAGAAATTTTACATGAATAGGTTTTCCCCAGATAAGCATTCAGATCTTGTTCATGCTGAATATCTTCTTCATCAAAGGGAGAGTCAGATATCTCCTCTTTTTCCTCCTCATGACATGAGGAAACAATGAAAGGACAGCAAGACAGAAACAAAAGAATAATAAACGACTCAATATAAGCCTTTCTCATTTTAAAAAAATGACTTTTCAATAGCTCCATAAGTAAAACTGTAAAGGGGTTTAGGTTTAATTGTACAAATATAAAGCTATTGATATGAACACACGCAAAAACCTACTTTTTTTTACAATTTTTATACACAGCAAAAAATGTTACTATCTAAAAGCATCTTAACAGACAATCATTTATTACCACAAATGAATACTAATCAATCAACAAAGCTTTCATTGGCTTTTTATCTCCCGTATAATAGACAGAAATACAAAAAGCTTCCCAGCCCACATATCCTCCAAATCTCCAAACATAGGGATCTACCAAACAGGGAAACTCCTCATGTTTGAAAGAAACAACACCATCTTCCGAGTGAAGATAAGTAGTCACTATATCCTGAAATTGTGCATGAGAACGTTTTGCGCATGGAATGACAAATGCCATATGCAAAATGATCACACTTGCTGCCACAATTGATATACTTCTACACCAGACTGTATTAAAAGAAGTCTGCTCACTGATCAGCTTGATTAAAATCACAACAGAAAACAGCTCTATTCCAAATAATTGCCGGACATTTCGAAATCCTATAACCAGACTAAAAACAAATTCAATAAAGATTATATAAAAATAGAGTTGATTATCATAGAAAAACTTTTTCAGGGTATGATGATTACCGTTTCTCTTTTCACGAAAAAAAGTACATACCAACAAAAACAGAAGAACATAGAATGTCCGAAGCTCACCAATTATCAATAAGAAGGTTTCCCAGATCGAAGGATGATCAAACGACGCACGTCCGCGAGCAGCAGGCGATAAACACAATAACACAGTCCCAAGCCAGAAGCCGACAACCAAAATCACTTCAGGTGATTTAGGCCTCCTCTTATTATATTGCACACAATAAATAATGAACAAAGCCCCGGAAATGCCCACAACCAAAGATTCATGTGTCCAACCAGAAATGACGCCCAGCAAAAAAAGAAGAAAAGCAACTCCCCAATTCACCCTTTCCACTTGTCGCACCTTATTATAAACTAGAAGAAAAAACAAGCAAAAAACAGCGCTCCAAGTATAATTGAGAGCACCACTCATCAGCAGAAAAAGATCAACCGGACAAGGTAACAAAAACCATATGAAAAAGACAGCGACAACCCAGTAGCCGTATTTGTTCAGATTTCTTTTACCGGAAATCCATATGACCAACATATTAAGTAGCAGGAAAAAGAATGTATTGATTAAATTAAAGCAATCCTCCCCCCAAAGTCCGGCAAACGACTGCTCGAGAATATGAGGAATGGTACGTCCATTCACATAAAAATAGTGATTATATTGCGAAAACATAACATCGGCAAACGATGATATCTTCTGCTCAAATCCTATCGATGCACCTTCAAAGAAAGACTTAGCTGCCACAGGAGTCAAATAGAATGAATAAAGATAATCGTCTCCGCATATTGGAGTGTACATATTCATCAGGTAAAATAAACCTCCTATTATCAACAAAAATACCCCAATACCGATCTGTGCTGTTTTTTCATTCATAATCTTAGCTATTGTTTCACACCATTATATTCTCTTGCAATGTAAGTAGGACGATTTTTTGTTTCATTGAAAATGCGTCCTATATACTCCCCAATAACTCCCAAAGACAACAATTGTATCCCGCCTAAAAAAAGAATCACAACCATCAAAGTAGGAAAACCTTGTACTACTTCACCCCATATCAATGTTTTAAACATGATGAAACACATGTATATGAAAGCAACCAGAGAAACTATAATTCCAGCAAAAGTAGAAATACGCAAAGGAGCTACAGTAAAGGAGGTCACCCCTTCCACAGCCAAACTCAGAAGGCTGAAAAAGTTAAACGAAGATGTACCGGCAATACGATCTTCTTGCTCGAATTTGATCTCTTTCTTACGAAATCCAATCCAGCAATACATACCTTTAGTATATCTCTGGCTCTCACGCAGCTGTTTCAAAGCGTTTATACAACAACGATCTAGCAGCCTGAAGTCACCGACATTCGGGAGAATCTCCACACGGGGCGTTTTCTGCAATAGCTTATAGAATAGCAAAGACAGATACTTACGCATCAAACTCTCCTTGCCTCTGGTTATTCGTTTTGCATATACATCGTCATACCCTTCTTCCCAATATTTCAACATTTCAGGAATTAAGTGAGGAGGATGCTGCAGGTCAGCATCCATAATCACCAGGCAATCGCCCGTAGCATAATCGAAACCAGCCAGCATTGCTACTTCTTTTCCAAAATTGCGAGACAGGTCAACAAAATTAATTCTCTCATCCTGTGACCTCAAAAATTTAATAACTTCCAATGTTTTATCATGACTGCCATCATTGACAAACAAAATCTCCCACTCATATTCTGCATAAGAATCCATCATTTCTTTTAGCTTCGAATAGAGCTCCGGAAGAGAGAGTTCCTCGTTGTATGCAGGTATTAAAACACTAACTTTACTCATATCTTTTTAGATTTTAGAACAAAACGAACAAGAAGAAAATTAACCGGTACCACTAATGCAAACACAGGAAGAGGCGCCCATCTCTCCGGAACTCCGATCCATATAAATAGTGACAATAGTCCGATATGCAACAAATAATTGATAAAATGACTGATACCAAACCCTATTCCTTTCCTAACAGTAGGCTTAGTATTAAAGGTGAAGATATTAGACAAGTAAAAATTCAGAATGAAACTAATAGCATAACCAATAGTATATGCAATAGCCGGTAACATCAGTACACATAAAAAGAAATAAATGCCATAATGAGTAGCAGTTGCCAGAACACCAACCAATATGAAACGAAAAAATTCTCTACGTTTATTAAAAACAGACATCATCCAATACTCTTTTATCGATTTTGATCCAACTACCCACAGGAGACTTATAAAACGGTACAATATTATAAATAATATATAAGACCAGCAAAAAAGTATAACTAAATATACAAAAATAAACAATATCACTTCTCCATTAGATTAAATCATAGAATGATATCTAAGTTGCAATATCTCCACTCATCTTCATGAGTTACCACCACACATAACTTTATACATTCAAGAAAAAAGCTCCCTTATTTTGATCACAACATCCATATTCTGCGAATCAAATTTTCGAGCAAACAAATGCTCTGTTTCTAATAAATATTGCAAATCCTCCATTTTCCAAACATAAGGATTCCCCCGTTCCCAATCAATTGCACGAAGTCCGGCATTCAACTGCTCACTACCAGAATAAATATGACTCCGCCTTTCTGAGTTCCACAATATAGATTGAAGGAATATTTCGTCACCACAGCAAACATTTTTAAAACGCCTTAAAATAAAAGACTTTTGGGCTAATATAATAGTTAACAACTCATGCGTAATACTAACCCAATTGGAACCCTTTTTAAATTCAATTTCTTTAGGGCGGTTATAATGGAAGAAATCCTGCAACTTTAAAAAGTTTATCCGAAGAGATTGTACCTGCTTTTTTAAAATACGAGGTGGAATCTTATAATAACGACAGAACAAATGATATTTAAAAACCTTTCTTTCGAGATCTTTTAAATTAGCCTCACCACAAGAGTAAGGAACAAACTCATACCCCTTATTTTTCTCGAAGAAATGATGGATATAGTCCTGTGACTTTATCGGCAAATCGACTCCTGACAACAAATGATAATAATCATAAGGGCCTTTCATACTGGCTGTCTCAAGTAACAACAGTTCAGCCTTTACCACACTAATATCACCCCATCTTACGTCAAGACGTTGCTCAAGTACAAAAAGACGAGCTTTTGCAAGCCGAAATAAATCTTGTTCTAAAGATCCGAGTACGACTTTTTTATCAATATGCAGATATATATCATTCCTCTCATCATCAAGCATAGAAAGAAGTATCCTCAATATTTGAAATTCATTATGGGCCAGAATCAAAAAAGCATGTCTCATTAGCTTCACATCATTAAATAAGTTCATTCTCATGCAAAGATACGACAGTTAGAATTCCAATACAACAATAGTTAGATAAATTCCAAACATATATTTTGATAAATATTGGAATCTATCTATCTTTGTGAAATTTAAGTCTTAAATCATTAAATTTGAGCTAACATCCAGTTTTAATGTAGATAAAGACAATAACGTCATTAACCTAAATAACTATTATATAGACCAATAATATCCATAATTACAATGATAGATAAACCTATATATGTGACTTCCCCCCTACTGCCTCCTTTGGAAGATTTTACTTTCTTATTAAAAGAAATATGGGAAAGCAAAATGCTGACAAATAATGGCAACTTCCACCAAAAGCTAGAAGAGGAATTAGCTAAATATCTTAAAGTTCCCTATCTCAGTTTATTTACGAACGGTACTCTACCTCTAATAACCGCTTTACAAGCAATGAGAATTACCGGTGAAGTGATAACTACTCCTTTTAGCTTCGTGGCAACAACGCATTCTCTTTGGTGGAATGGAATCAAACCTGTTTTTGTGGATATTGAACCAGAAACATGCAATCTGGATCCTGCTAAAATAGAAGCAGCCATTACTCCCAGGACTACAGCCATCATGCCTGTACATGTCTACGGGAAGCCTTGTAAAACGAAAGAGATTCAAGAAATTGCCAATAAATATGGGTTAAAAGTCATATATGATGCAGCTCATGCCTTTGGAGTAGAAATAAACGGAGAAAGCGTTTTAAACTTTGGAGATATGGCTACCTTGAGCTTTCATGCAACGAAAGTCTACAATACTCTGGAAGGCGGAGCATTAGTTGTCCATGACGAGCAGACTAAAAAGCGCATCGACTATCTGAAGAACTTTGGTTTTGCCAGTGAAACGGAAGTTGTAGCCCCCGGTATCAATAGTAAAGTAGATGAAGTGCGCGCTGCATATGGTCTGCTTAACCTCAAGCAAGTAGACAGTGCAATAAGTTCTCGCCGTAAAGTAGCTATAAGATATAGAGAAGAACTTCAAGACATAAAAGGGATAACCTTTTTCAATGATATACCAGGAGTACGCCACAATTATTCTTATTTCCCGATTTTTATAGATGCTGAAGAATATGGAATGACACGTGATGAGCTTTATTTTAAAATGAAGGAACACAATGTATTCGGGCGCCGTTATTTCTACCCATTAATCAGTACATTCTCAACTTATCGCGGATTAGAATCTGCTAACCCTGAAAACCTCCCAATAGCAACCCAAATGGCTAATAGGGTCATCTGCTTGCCAATGCACCATGCTTTAAGTGAAAATGAAGTTGAGTATATCCTCCAAATTATAAAGAAATAGTATGATAAAATTATCAGAAATAACAAAATCTATATCCCCTTCCCTGACAAGGCGTCTATTTAACTTGGCTCAAAATTATGACAATGTTATAGACTTCACATTGGGAGACCCGGATATACATCCACACGATAAAATAAAAGAAGCTGGTTGTAAAGCGATACTGGAAGGTCGTACAAGATACTCCCCTAATGCCGGATTATTAGAATTAAGAGAAATAATATCTTCCAGATACAAGTTACAATATAATATAGAATACAACCCGACAAATGAGATTATGGTTACAGTTGGGGGAATGGAAGGATTATATTTAACCCTGCTAGCCATTCTAAACAGAGGGGATGAAGTCATTATACCAGCTCCATACTGGATAAACTATGTACAGATGGTATGTATGTGCAGTGGAGAACCCATTATCACAGCTCCTGTCAGCACCAATGACTTATCGATATCTATAGAAAATATAAGGAAGGCAATCACTCCTAAAACAAAAGCTATTATTTTAAATACACCCAGCAACCCTTCCGGGAAGATAATCTCTGATGATTCCATCCAACAAATAGCACAGATAGCTATTGACAATGATTTGATAGTAATAACAGATGAGGTATACAAAACCCTACTTTATGACAATGCTCATTTTAAAAGTATTGTTACATGCGACAAGATGAAGGAACGCACTGTTGTTATCAATAGTCTGTCAAAAGAATTCTGTATGACCGGATGGCGTCTGGGTTATGTAGCTGCACCTTCAGAATTAATATCAGCCATGACAATGTTTCAAGAGAACATAGCCGCATGTGCTCCATTACCGTCTCAGTATGCAGCAATAGAAGCGCTACGAAATTCGGAGAAATATTCGGCTGGTATGATTGAGGAATTCACTCTCCGCAGAAATGTTTTACTGGAAGAAGTTGCCAAAATCAAAACAATAACAGTCGATGCACCACAAGGGACCTTTTATGCAATGTTGAATATAAAATCTACCGGATTAAAATCTGAGGAATTCGCATATGCCCTTTTAGAAAAAGAACAGGTGGCAGTTGTTCCTGGAATAACTTACGGTGATTGTTGCGAGGATTTTATCCGGATTGCCTTTACATTAGACATTTATAAAATAAAAGAAGGAATTCAAAGACTTAAGCGATTTGTCGAAAGTTTATAAAATGAAAAAGATTTTAATGCTAGGAGGCTCTTTATATCAGGTCTATGCGATTAAAGAAGCTGTAAAAATGGGACATTACGTAATCACCTGCGATTACTTGCCGAATAACCCAGGACATCAGTATGCCCACGAATATTATAATGTCAGCACAACAGACAAGGAGGCTGTTTACGAGTTAGCCAAAAGACTTCAAGTAGATGGCGTCGTTGCATATGCTTCAGATCCTGCAGCCCCTACAGCTGCTTATGTTTGTGAGAAACTAGGATTGCCTACCAGCCCCTATGCTTCTGTAGAAGTTCTTTCTCAGAAAGACTTATTCAGGCGATATCTGGCAGAACATAACTTCAATGTTCCCAAGTACGTCGGATGTTCTTCATACCCGGAGGCTTTGGAACAAATCAAGAATTTAACCCTTCCTGTTATGATAAAGCCTGTCGATTCATCAGGAAGTAAAGGTATCAATAAACTGACCAACGTAAATCAACTAAAAGACTTTATAGAAGATGCCCTCTCATATTCTCGTGAAAAACGCATTATTATTGAAGAATTCATAGAGAAAGATGGATATCAGATCTCAGGAGATGCCTTTTCCGTAGACGGAATTTTAAAGTTCCATTGTTTTGGAAACGAATACTACAGTTCTTCAGTTGCCAAAGATTTTGCCCCACTTGGCGAATGCTGGCCTTTCCAGATGAAACCTGAAATTATAACAGAACTAGAAAAGGACATACAGCGCCTGATCTCTGAACTAAAAATGGGAACAACCGCATATAATGTTGAAGCTATTCTTGGTAAAAACGGGAAATTGTATATACTGGAGTTAGGTGCCAGAAGCGGTGGCAGTTTAATTCCTCAAATTACAGAGCTGGCAACAGGGGTCAATATGGTTAAATATGTGATAAAAGCAGCTTTGGGAGAAGATTGCTCTGAAATAGAGATGTCACCGGCAAGGGGGTACTGGTCCAATTATATGTTACATAGCAAACAGACCGGACGGTTTAAAGAAATATCATTTGATGAGAACTTTGCAAAAAACAATCTGGTAGATTGTGTAACAGAACTGAAAAGTGGAGATAATGTTCATGCATTCCGGGATGCTGGTGATGCATTGGGGACACTCATTCTCAAATATTCTTCGAAAGAAGAGATGTTTAGTGTTATAGAAAATATGGACCAGTTTGTACATATTATTATTGATTAAAATATGAGCATAACAATCCATACAGAGCCTTTATCATATACCAAATTCAGGGGTTTTATCATATCCTCTGCAAACTGGTTTGCTCCTTCTCTGCTACAGATGCCAAATCTGGATGAATGGATATTGAAAATGTATCATAACGGCTCTATATACTATGCTATTTCCGGACCTAACATTATATCTTTAATTGTTGGCTATTACAATAGAGAAGAAAGATTTTTATATATCCCCTATGTTTGTGTACACCCCGACTATCAAGGTCATGGGATTTCTCAAAAAATAATTAATTATATCATAGAACATCTTTCTACCGACATTCAGGAGATATTGCTGGAAGTTAGAAAAGACAACAACAATGCACTTCAGGCATATCATAAAATGGGGTTTTATGAAACTGAAGATAGGGATGAAAAGTATTTAATGAAGAAAGAAATACACAAAAGTTAATATTGAATGAAAGATATAGCAAATACTCCATTAGTAAGTATAATTTGTAGTACATATAATCATGGATTATATATATCCCAGTGTTTAGATGGTTTTCTAATGCAAAAGACAAATTTTCCATTTGAAATTCTAATCCATGATGATGCATCCACAGATAATACTCCTGATATTATTCGCGAGTACGAGCATAATCACCCTCAAGTCATAAGACCCATATATCAGAAGGAAAACAAATATTCAAAGAAAGAAGATATCTTTGCCAAATACCAATGCTCACGGGTCAGAGGAAAGTATATTGCAATATGCGAAGGAGACGATTATTGGATTGACCCATTAAAACTTCAGAAACAAATCGATTTTCTAGAAAAAAATCCTGACTACGGCATGATATATACTACCAGCAAGGTATATAACCAAAAGGAAGGCAAAATAGAAGAAGATATTATTGGACGGGAATATAAGGGTTATATAGAGTTATTATCCGGAAATTGTATTCCAACTCTTACTACTTGTATACGCAGTTCCTTAGTAATGGAGTACTTGAAAGAAGTGGAACCTAAGAGCAAAAACTGGCTAATGGGAGACTATCCTATGTGGCTATGGATATCATATTATTACAAAATAAAGTATCTTCCGGAAAGCACTACCGTATACCGTGTCTTAGAAGAGTCAGCAAGTCATTCTAATGATATACAGAAATATGAAAGGTTCATATTATCGACCATTGATATAACCGCATTTTATATCCATAAATTTAATACTCCATTAACAGAGCCATACTTACGATCCCTCAGTTGCTTTTATTATGATCTATACGATAAATTTATGTATCTGGGCATGTATAAAAAGGCCAGACACTATTCAAAACTCATTAATCCTAGCTATGTATCCGCACGTATGCGAAGAAGAGTCCGCCGATTCCATCTCAGATTCATTCAATTAAGACTAGAAAAATGGCTCAATATAAAAGGAAACAAAAGGAAGTAAAAAGGAGAAAAATATTTAGTGGGATATTAAGTAAATATCCCTTTTTTCTATTCACGAATCTCCACCTTTTTTAAGTAGGAAATGAGTCAAGTAGTACAAATGCCAATGATAAGCTATTTTTCTTGCCCTCCTACGATACTTCAATTCATATGTACCTTCAGGCAATGCAGCTATCTCTTTCATTTTCTGCCTCATATCCTTGACAGGTTCTTTGAATTCTCTCAAATTCACCTTCAAAAGTATCTCCTTAAATATTGTAAGACAAGTCCCTATCAACCTAGTCCTAATTTTAAAAAGATCTTCTTCTTCAAATAGAGAATATTTCTCCATGAACCTCATACGGGCATATTCTGCTAAAAAATAATGATAAAGATTCATAGGAGACATCGTGTGACATATACTTGTTTGTCGTTCTACATAATGATAAAAAGGACTATCTACCCATACAACTTTCTTGCATAGAGCAACCCATTCATACATTACAAGCCTGTCCTCATAATTTTTCCCCTCCGGGAATTGTAATGATGTCAAAAAGTCACTCTTATAAAGCTTTGTACAAGCAGAACAACTAACTTTTTCCATCATCATATCTTGTAATACATTCTTTGGATCTCGAATAACAATATCTCCAGAATTCCGGTAAGGAGACTCGTTTGGTTTAAATTCATATTCAAGAAGAAAATTACAATATGCAATTTCCGCATCACTTTGTACCATTGCATCCAACATTTTCTCAAACATTGCAGGTTCAACATAGTCGTCACTGTCAACAAAACCAATGTAAGGAGCAGAAGCTATACGCATGCCAGCATTACGGGCAATAGAGAGCCCAGCTATAGAAAGATGAAGCACTTTAATACGTTTGTCAATTTTCGCATATTCATCACATATCTCAGAGGAACCATCAACAGATAAATTATCAACCAAAATTATTTCAATCTGCTGTAATGTCTGACTACGTAATGATTCAATACATTTATGCAAATAATCAGCGGTATTATGAACAGGCACTATTATACTAACCAAACACTTATTCTCCACTATTTGTCTTTTTAAGTTTAAAATGTATCCAATAATAAATAGGCCAAAAATAAACAATCTTTCTCAGCCGTTTATAACATTTAATATCAAGTTCCTTTTTAGGCAGAGGAATTAATTTCTTCAAATTATTCTTCATATCAACAACATAGGCACGACTTTCGCTAAAAGGAAAAGAACGCATCTCTTTAAAAGTCCTTAAGCAGCTCTTAACAAGGGATGTTTTCATATTATATTGTTCTTCCGTATCGAACAATAGATTATTATTAATAAACTCCAAGCGGCAAAATTGTGCTAAAAAGAAATGATACCGTTGTAATGGTGAAATAACATGGCAAATACTAGAGTCTCTTTTTACATAATGATAAAATGCCTTATCAATCCACACTACTTTTTCAGATTCTAATATCCACTGATGCAAAATAAGACGATCTTCATACATGTTATGTGTAGGAAATTTTAACGAAGAAAAAAGTGTCTTCTTAAAGAGTTTCGTACAACAAGAACTATTCAATCGATCACACATCATATCATACACCACCTCCTTCGAAGATCTTTCACAGATCATGCCACTATTAGGTTCAAAAGAGTCTATATGCCCGTCATCATGTTCAATCTGAAAATTGGAATATACCAAATCAACACCATATGAACTAATTGCAGCAAGCAATTCCTCATACATATTGGCGTCAATATAATCATCACTGTCTATAAACCCTATATATGGAGCAGAAGCCACATCAATGCCGGCATTACGAGCTACAGATGCATTAGCTACCGAAAGATGGATTACTTTTACCCGAGTATCCATACTTGCATATTCATCACATACCTCAGAAGATCCATCAGTTGATAAATTATCTACTAGAATTATCTCTATATTTTCTAAAGATTGATTTCGTATAGATTCAATACATTTTCGCAAATAATTAACTGTATTATGTACAGGTACAATCACACTTATCAAATAATTATTCTCCATGCATGCTCTCCATTAATAAACTTACGCACAAAGATAGAGAATATAGTATTATCAGTAAAATAAAAACCAGATTTTAAGTTCCCAGGTTATCATTAATAATCGTATCTTTGCCGGAAAGCTTATTATATTAATATGAGTAAGGAAAATATAGCATTTGTTGTTGTACGTTACGGATTAAATATCAATGGAGGAGCAGAGTATCATTGTAGAATGCTAGCCGAAAGGCTTACCAATGATTATAACGTTGAGGTTCTAACTACTTGTGTAGATAATTATAGAACTGGAGAGAATATTGAGTTTAAGGAAAAAGAGATTATCAATAAAGTCACTGTTCGCCGTTTTAAAACTAATCCCACTCATCCTGAACTTGAAAACTTTTATAAAAAGAAAGCCAAACCGGCTTATAAATTAAGACGTTTTTTATACAAATGTCACTTTCTAGCTATGGCTTCTTACTTTTTCCCTGTTTGGCATTTCAAAGAAAAAGAAGAACTAGAAGCACTCAGCAGCCAAGTTTTCCATTCTCCGGCTCTCTTCAATTTCATAAAAGAAAATAAAGATAATTACAAAGCAATCATCCCTATTACAATAGATTATTCCCATGTATATTACACAACTTTATATGCACCAGAAAAGACTATTGTAATCCCTACAATGCATTATCACAAAACTGCATTTCGCTCAACCTTGACACAAGTCTTTACAAAGGCAGCCTACATCGCTTTCAACACAACAGCAGAACAAAAACTAGCAAGAAAAATATTTGGCATGCACATGGCACCCCACAGTATTGTAAGCGTAGGGATAGAGCTAAGTGCTCCAGCAGAGTGGACAGTGACCCAAGAAAAGTACAATCTTCCGGATGAATATATGCTCTATGTAGGGAGAGTAGACCAAGGCAAACTTAACAATGTGTATACTTATTTCCTCAACTACAAAAAGGCATATCCTAATTCTGACTTAAAGTTTGTTCTTGTAGGCAAACAATATAGTGATCCTTTCAATCATCCGGATATCATATATACTAATTTTGTTGAAGAACAAGAAAAGACATCAATCATTCAACACGCAAAGATTGTAATCAACCCATCACTGTATGAAAGCCTATCGCTCATATTACTGGAAGCAATGGCTTTAAAAAAAGCGATGTTGGTCAATGGCAATTGCAATGTATTGAAAGAACATTGCAATAAAAGTAATAATGCTGCTCTATACTACACTAATGAAAAAAGTTTTATTGATAAACTTCATACGCTAGACTCTTCTACCAATCTTAGATTAGAGATGGGAGAAAAAGGATACTCTTATGTTAACAGTAATTACGACTGGAACATAATAATGAATAAACTAAAGCAAGTTATCGAAAATATATAAAGATTTAGATGCTCTTGATAGCTTGCTTTAAGCGCCCCATAATCAAAGTCCAATCATAATTCGATTTCACATAAGATGCACCTTTTTCTCCCATCTCCTCTCTCAAATCTTCCGATTGTTCAATCCGTCGAAGCGCTTGATTAAACCCACGCTTATTCATATAATAGAAAGAAGCAAAATCACTTTTTAAACAATGTTCTTTCAATACCTTACAATGTCCGTTTACAAGCATTGGTTTCTTTTGGCTCATAGCCTCTAAAAGTATTAAAGAAAGGCTTTCATAACGAGAAGGATTCACTACAATTTCGGCATGCTGTAGAATTGACATTTTCTCTTCATCACTGACAAAACCTGTATATATAATATCAGGATGCTCAAATCGCTCCATAGCCAGTCCTCCTACCAATACTAATCTTAATGTTGAATCTGAATATTTCTTCTTATAATTCACAAAATAGGTAAGTAAACGATGAATCTTTTTAGGAGTAATACGGCCAATATATAACAAATATCTCTCTGGTAATTGAAACTTTTCTTTTGTCAGCGCCCAATCTGCGGATAAAGACTCCTCTATTCCTACACTCAATATTCCATGAGCTCCCAGAGCCTTGCCCAAGATATTTTCAGCAAGTCTCTGTTCCTCTCCAGTATTAAAACCAACATAAGCTATCTTTGAAAAAGCAGAGGTTAATACTGAACGGAAAGAAATACCCATATTATGCATTGTAGGAATAGCTATCGTTTTTCTACCTGCATACAATGCAGTATAATAAAAAGTGACATAATCAGAAGACATCGCTATAAATGCTTTATATTCATCTACATGTTCACGAATATACTCGTTCAATGCGGATGAATAGAACTTATCGCTATTCATTGCCTGTACTTCCAGATCATTTTTATAAGACCACACAGGAAACAAATAAGACAAATATTTCAAGATTCCTAATTTAAAAAGGAACTGACGTAACTTTCTTGCAGGTTTAGCCTTTTTCGCGAAACAACGCTCTTTTTCGTGCTGGATTGGATTTGTTCTAAAACGACGGACCAACACTTTATTCCATTCTTCCGTGCCTTCCGGATATGTATTCTCGCCTGTTGCAACATCTCTGACACAGGTAGTAAGCACTTCCACGTCATAATCTTCCACCAGTCGCTCAGCCAACATCTGACAATGATATTCTGCGCCACCATTTATATTTTTGCCATACCTGACAACAACAAAAGCAACCTTTTCTTTCTGCATAGCTTTTCTAATATTATATTCCATCTACGAGAGCGCTTGAATCGCACTTCTCATTCGTCCTATAATTATCTTCCAATCATAATTTTCCTGAACATAACGACGCCCTTTCTCTCCCATCTGTTGACGCAATACTTCAGACTCCTCCAGACATCGTAGCTTTCGCACAAAATCCCGCCGATTCATATAGTATAAAGCCGCATAATCACTCTTCACACAATGTTCTTTCAGAACATTACACTGCCCATTGACTAACATCGCCTTACCCTCACTCATTGTTTCAAGTAAAATGAGCGACAAGCTTTCATACTTCGAAGGATTCACAATTACTTTAGCATTCAACTGGATAGCAACTTTCTCCGCATCACCAACAAAACCTGTATAAATTATATCCGGATGTTCAACTGTCTTGCCAAAGATACCTCCAACCAAAACCAGCTTCAACCGGGAAGCTATATATTTCTTCTTGTAGCCTAAAAAGTAATCAACAATATTATTCAACTTTATAGCATCGATTCTCCCAACATACAGTAGATAGTCCTCCGGCAAATTATATTTTACCTTTGTTTGCTTCCAATCAGCAGCCTTCGTCTTCTCTATACCTACACTAATAATACCATTAGCAGCTAAAGGTTTTCCAACGATATTCTCGACTAACTTCTGTTCTGCTTCTATATTAAACCCAATATATGCAACCTTAGAAAAAACAGATGTAATAATAGAACGAAAAGAAGAACCGTTATTATGCATGGTAGGAATAAGGATCGTTTTCTCCGGTGCATACATCGCAGTATAATAGGTGTGAGGAAAAAAAGAAAGTGGAATGAATGCTTTATAAAAAGCTTTGTTTTCTCTTATAAAGGTATACATCGAGGATGAATAAAAGACCTGACTATTCAAAGCTTTTATTTCTTCTTCCTCTTTATAATGCCAAATTGGCTTCACATAGGACAATGGTTTCAAAAGACGACATCTATACAGAAAGTGTCTCCACTTCTTTGCCGGAGCCGCTTGTCGCACATAGCTCTTATGTAAGTCCGGCTCAACAGGGTCCGAATAGAATCGACGTACCAAAACACCATTCAAAGTTTCTTTTCCTTCAGGGTATTCATTTTCACCGGTAACATAATTCTTGACGCACGTAGTTAATACTTCAACATCATAATCATTCACAAGCCTTTCTGCCAGCATACGACAATGATATTCAGCACCCCCGTTTATATCTTTTCCATAACGAACTACTACAAAAGCTATCTTTTCCTTAGTCATTCTAGTCAATCAACAATTTGTGCTTTCTCTTGAATATAGCACGATAACCACGATATAGCATTCTATAGAAACCGAAGTGTTTACACATAAAATATCGTTTGATTGACATACTCGGGCCTAATTGCCAAGGAGTAATATGACGATATTCGCGCATTTTCAGCATTGTTTCATCTATTATATCTTCAAAAGCCGGTGATGGAGGACACAATAAAGTGTGGTTAACCAAATGAATACCTCTCTTAAGTACACCAACAGAAGATTCGTCTCCAAGCTCTGCATTCTGAATAAACTTATCCTGCTCATAAAGACTCAGGAAATAATGATATTCCTTTACCGGGTCATAACCTCCACGAGTAATACTCTCATTCTTATGAATCATATAATGGTATTTAGAGACACAACTCAATACCACTTTCTGAGAGCTATAGAATACTTTATATAATACCGCCACGTCTTCATAAACTCGTCCGACAGGGAATGAAAGGCGGTCAAACAATTTACGTTTAAAAAGTTTCGCCCATAAATAGTTCTTTACCAAGTCATTCTTCACCAAAGCACGTATAATTTCCTTCTTGGAAAAGATATGCAACTTACCGGTATTGTTGATTATCTTGGAGGGCCTTCCTTCTTGCTCAAGGAGATAAGTACAAGCAGAGACATCCGCATCATGCTCTACCATCAATGTGTAAAGATACTGATACATATCATGATCAATCCAGTCATCACTGTCTACAAAGCCCAAGAGTTCTCCCGTAGCTGCAGCCAAACCGGCATTACGGGCAGCACTCACCCCACTATGAGGTAAATGAATAGTCTTAATGCGCTGATCCATACGCGCAAACTCATCACAAATACTGGAGGAGCCGTCGTCAGAACCATCATCAACTAAGATAATCTCAAGGTTCTTATAGGTCTGCTCCAGTATAGATTGCAGACAAGTCCTCAAATAGTCCTTTACATTATAAACAGGCACTATAAGACTAATCAATGGTCCAGAGATATTAGCATTCATATTATTCTACTTGTCAACTTTTTATTTTTACTGCAGCCCCTTCTATATAGAATGCTATATAACAAGGAATACTGCAAAACTACCCTCAAATTTAAATAAATTTCACACTCTTCTGTGATTCGATAATACAATCTAAACACTCTCAAATCAAACAATTACCTCTTATTTGCCATTTATACAGTATAATTCGTCTAGTTTCCAAAGTTCATTCAAAGATTTCCACTGTTTATCATTCAGGTTAATTTTCCCGTTATTTTTCTTTTGTAAGCTATTATTCTGTGTTTGCGGCAATTCTATCGGTCGGGGATAAAATTCTCCGCCTCCCGTCACATTGATCCGCCTCTTTAATTCATTCGCTTTCAACCACAAATCATCCGCAAACGGGCAATGTTCACTGATTATTTTCCAGTCGAACAGCTCCTCTCCATACCAACGGGAAGGATAATAAATTCCTCCGCATCCAATGGCTACATTCTGCAAAGAGCTATTCACCGGCATCATAAACACCTTCGGCCATTTTCTATACACCGAAAAAGTATTCCCATCCATACGAATTTTCCGGATAACATTTCCGCAAACCGTGTCCGGATACTGATATGACAAAGAAAGCAAACGCTCAATCGTATTTCGGGGGTAAATCAGATCATCATCTACTGTAATCACTTTATGATCCGGGTATTCCCGAAAAACATAATAATACTTTTTATGAGAACGGAAATTCTCAGGTACAAATTTAAATTTCACTCCATTAGCTGTCAGTTTTCTGAGTTCTTCCGGCAGATCGTTCAACCGTCCGGGAAACTCCTGTTCTGACAACCACACAATTATATCTGCGGGAACATATGTCTGCCACAGAATTGACTTCAACACCAAGTGAAGTTGAGAAATACGAGGAGGAAATGTCGTCAATGAAACTATGACTTCCGAGTTATTCAATAATGCCGGAGCATCAAAACCCTGTTGGTAGACACGAACGACCTTATCGTGGTATTTTGCCCTTCTCCATCTGCAAGGCAAGGAATATATATGCCGATAAAAACCTCCTTTTTCTTTATAGGAGACCAGTTTCTCCTCTTCCCGTGTATAGCGGTCGTAATAACTGTTCGCCTCAACTGTTTTACCTCGTAACTCACCCTTCACAATACCCAAAGAGGCCCATTTCACTTTTGCACTACGGGTATGCTTCCTTATATCACGGTTCTTCTGGATGGATTCTTTCGTTTTATACCCCCTTGCGTGGTCCAGATGAAGACATACGGTAGAATAACGTATCTGCATACCATGAATCCCATAATTCTCCAGACGCTCTCCAAATTCACGATCTTGTCCACCGTATTGCATGCGCTCGTCAAAACCATTCACTGCCAGAATATCGTTTAGCCAACCGGAAGCATTATGTCCGTTCCAGCTTGCTTTGGTAGGTGTAAATGTGTTTAACAGCCATCTTTTAAATCCTGTAGCAGTCAGTTTATTATTTTTAAAAGAAGCAGGCATTCCTTTTCCTCTCATCCATTGCAGGTCAAAACATCTGCCGGATAATATATCATCTTTCGTAAGATCTTTCGACAAATCCATACTCAACTTATGATATCCGCCGGACAGGAAACGTCCTTTGCGGCGAAGACGCAGATGAGTTGATACGAAATCTTTACGCGGAATACAATCACCATCACTAAAAAGCAGATAATCTGTTTGTGCAGCCTGTATCCCCTTATTCAGGATATCACATTTACGGAATCCCTTATCTTCGTGCCATACATGCTTTACCCGAAAAGTCAATTGCGGAGTTACCCTCTGTAACATATCATAGGTTTCTTTTCGCGAACCATCATCGGCCACAATCAATTCAAAGCTTTTAGTATCCTGGGCTTCATATCCCCACAACACCTTCTCCAGCCATGCAGGCTGATTACAAGTTGACAACACGACTGACATCTGCAAAGGAGCAGCTTTCCGGCTAAAACGGATAATAGAATAATTGCACTCCATCTCTCCCTCAGCCCAATAAAGTTCTCTCGAGATTTCCTTCCAAAGGGTCAAATCCATACGAACAGCGTTATGAACGTTTTCCTCCTTATGCAAACGGACCAGGCATAATTCATAATCCTCATCCGGCATTTCTTCCAGATCTGCATGATGAGCCAGCAAGTAGTCCTGTACTTTGCTATCCGGGCAAATAACATTATTTTCAAAAACAACTATCATTAATTATCCTCCTTTAGCCATTAAATATCCAACTGAAACCAAACCTGATGTCTGCGTCGGTATCTGTTCCAGAATTTCTTTCTGTAATGCAGAATCAAACGCACACATTCTTCCTCATCCATCTTTCTCGAACGGGCATATTCTTTTCCCAACAGGATAAAGAAGGGCGTCTGCCCCCATAAACGGGCAAAATTCGCACAACCTTTCTTAATATCCACTTCACCAAAATGCATTCTGTTAATATCCACCAGTGAGAAATGATATTCTTCTCCTATCTTATCATACAGGATATTTCCCGGTGAATAGTCCAAATGTAAAATTCCGGCTTCATGCAAGCGCGCTGTGAATTCCGCAAAAGCGGTCACTACATCTGCACAGCTTTCTATATCTGCATTGCCAAACTGGCAAAAGTTATATCGATAGGGAGATTGTATGCTCATAAAATATGAATGACCAATCAATCCCATCTTTGTTTCTTCTATATATGCAATAGGACAAGGGGTTTCAAATCCTTTCTCCAGCAGTTTCTCGGGATAAACAAAAGCACGCTTCCCTTTTGACGGACGAAAAAAAGCATAAGCAATCCTATTTATCAGCGGAGGTATGGCATACCGTTTCACGTTAATATCCAATCCATCCACCGTGATCATCTTTATCAAATTCCGCCCGGAATGAATTACCGTTCCTAATGTCTCAAAGTCCTCAGGAATACGTTCTACATATTCTCTCAGATATTCGTATTTGGGGTTAATCATTATCTTCATCTTACGAAAAAACAAGAATGGTCATACTTCTCTTCATCTCTCAACTCTTTTGCCCGGTCATCTTAAAATATTTATCCAACACAAGCAGTGATATCAAATTTTCTCTTCTCTTATCTTTAAATTGCGACACATATTCATGAGCATGTCTGATGATCTCCAATGATTCGTCTACATGCTCTATATAGTAATTCAACCGTTCTTCCAAATCAGAGAAATCCGGCTTTATTTCAATATAATGATAATCGGGAATAAGCGTGCCTTCCATAAACCATGTCTCACAGGTAGGTCGAGGCATCACTGCTATTGAATTCGATGACATCACCCATTTCAGGTTGCTGGCCACATCGATTCCTTCAAGAGCCATTATGAATTTATAATCCAAATGCTCATTAATCGTTTTCTTCTCCGTGCGCCACTCTACCGGGTCGGTCGTATTTTTACTGACATCTCCCAAATCGCACATCGGATGATGAAAATACATCTCCATAAACATCTTCCTGGAAGGTTTTCCTTTTACCTTTCCGCGAAAGATTACCATATTTTTCTTCTCAGTAAAAGCCTTCTTATCGTCTACAAATATAAAATGACGAACCTTATCCAGTTTCATCACAATCGAATTCGCATTATCCTCTGTCAGAGGACGGCTTTTCACAATAGAGGGATAGTCGGGGACAAATGTCACATCACCAGGACAGAAGCCCCACTGAAACTGATCGGAAAACCAACGGGTATATTGATAAGTATCAAAGAAATACACTTTTTGCTTGCTCATCTTATGCTCTGAAAGACGCGGAGCAGAGGAAGGTAATGGCACCGTTCCGGAAAGTTTATTGTAATAGTCAACACGACGTTCGATATAGTCTTTGTCCTTCCGACGGGATAATGAAGACAACCTCCCTTGTAACCGTAACCGGAAAATACCTTTCGGAATGATAAGTCTGAGAGCATTTACCGAATAGTAAATGAACTTAGGATTTTTCCCGCTACGCAACTTATATAAAAGTTTATTCTTCATTCTTGTTTCATATATCAGGAGTATTTGTCTCCTAATTGATTATTCCTTCAATCTTCGCTATTACCTGTTCGGGTTTTATTTCTCTCAGGCAGGCATAATCGCCTCGCCAGCATGGTTTCTGTCCGTATACGGAGCAAGGGCGGCATGACAGTTCGAGTTGTACTGTATTGACCGGCAATTGCTTCCATCCCATAAATCCGGCATAAGGATGAGTAGCTCCCCAAACAGAGATCACCGGAATATTGACCAGCGAAGCCAGATGCATATTTGCCGAATCCATCGAGAGCATCACATCCAGATGGCTCATAAGATTCAGCTCGGTACGCATATTCAGCTTACCAATCATGGAAACGACGGAAGGGTATTTCGCCACCCAACTATCGAATACTTCCTGTTCACTCTTACCACCTCCGAAAAGGAAAACCTTCACCTTCGGATCAGCGGCAAAATGGGCTACTATCTGCTCCTGCAACTCAATAGGATAAATCTTACCTACGTGCTTGGCAAAAGGAGCTATACCAATCCATTTCAAATTATCTTTTGTACCCGCAACAGGTTCTATCTCTGCAAAATTCCCTTTTCCGTCTCCATAAATTGAAGAAAAGTTCAGTAATACAGGAAAGCCCAGTTTCTCCAGCACATCGGCATAGCGGCGGAAAGAACTTTTCTGGTTCTCCAGAACTTTATGCCGACGGCGAACCAATTTTTCTTTTCCCGCTCTACCTTTGCATATAGATGCCACAGGTATATTAGCAAGCCGAAATCTCAGGCACAAGTATTTCGTACGAAGCACATGATGAAAGTCCGCCACATAGTCGAAACGCTTTGCCTTCAGTTCCGAATAAAGGGTATTCAACCCCCACAGTCCTTTATGTTTACCCGTCAGATCAGCACCGATAAAACTCACATTAGCAGGAAGTCCCTGAAAAAGCGGTTGCCACACAGCACGACTCAACACAGTAATTTCAAGTTGAGGATATTGCACTGCCAGCGAATGTACTACCGGTATCGTCATGGCTACATCGCCAAGAGCTGAAAAACGGATAATGAGAATACGCGCCATTCGTTATTTTTTTGCATAAAGCACCGGATTCAATGCCGGGTCATTATACATCTTCATCTGTTTGTATACTTTCATATATTTCTTCCCTGATTCGATATCAGACAGTAACTGATCGATAGCTGAAGAAAGGTCTTTCCGTTGTTCCAGCAGAATGCTCAGTTTCGTCTGGCATTGTGCACGATGTTCTTCCGTAGTGTCCGTACGTTCCACTTCCTGCTGCATGTGGTAAATTTTCAAAGCAAGAATAGAGAGACGGTCTACTGCCCAGGCGGGACTTTCTGTATTGATTGTAGCATCTGCCAAAGGCTTTACATCCTTATATTGATCAAGGAAATAGCTGTCGATCAACTCAACCAAATCCGTACGGTCCTGATTGGATTTATCGATTCTTCTCTTTAAAGCTACGGCTGCTACCGGATCTATCTGAGGATCACGGATAATATCTTCGAAATGCCATTGTACGGCATCAATCCAGTTT
Source organism: Bacteroides sp. HMSC067B03 (assembly GCF_001811315.1). Taxonomy (NCBI): domain Bacteria; kingdom Pseudomonadati; phylum Bacteroidota; class Bacteroidia; order Bacteroidales; family Bacteroidaceae; genus Bacteroides; species Bacteroides sp. HMSC067B03. The sequence continues at coordinate 26,278 of NZ_KV804349.1, forward strand.
TTCAGATACAAGTAATACTCTATCGACTTCAACTCGTAAGGATTGTTCATCGGCGCATCTACGCTATCCGTCACATGGTAATCTGTTGTCGATTTCCAAAAAATATCATTGCAAAGGTTACTAAATGTCATAATCTTAACTAGCTAATAGATGTATAATAGGACAAAGCTATGTAATATTTTTCAGACAAGCAACCGTTTCTTACTTTTTTATTTCTTACCTTTGTCTGAGCTAAAATGGAATTGTATATGAAAATTATTATAGACGATAAGATACCTTATATAAAAGAGGCAGCAGAGAAAATTGCCGACGAGGTAATTTACGCACCGGGAAAGGATTTTACACGGGAACTGATACAGGATGCGGACGCACTCATCATCCGGACCCGCACTCACTGCAACCGGGAATTGCTGGAAGGCAGCAAAGTAAAATTCATCGCTACGGCAACCATCGGGTTCGACCATATCGACACCGAATATTGCAAGCAGGCGGGTATCGAGTGGGCGAATGCTCCGGGATGCAATTCCGCTTCGGTAGCTCAATATATACAGTCATCTCTTCTGGTCTGGAAATCTCTTCAAAATAAAAAATTAGACGAGCTGACTATCGGCATTATCGGTGTAGGTAATGTAGGAAGCAAGGTAGCCAAAGCAGCACAGGATTTCGGCATGCGTGTACTGCTGAATGATTTGCCCAGAGAAGAGAAAGAAGGGGGCACAACATTCACTCCACTAGAGAGAATAGCCAAAGAATGTGACATCATCACCTTTCACGTACCTTTATATAAAGAAGGGAAATATAAAACGTTCCATCTGGCAGACGAGAAATTCTTCCGGTCTCTCCAACGGAAACCTGTTATCATCAACACTTCAAGGGGAGAAGTGATCGAAACAAATGCCCTGCTGGAAGCCATTGACAACGGTACAATCTCAGACGCAGTGATCGATGTATGGGAACACGAACCGGAAATCAACCGCGAGTTACTGGATAAAGTACTTATAGGTACTCCGCATATTGCCGGATACTCTGCCGATGGCAAAGCGAATGCAACCCGAATGTCACTGGACTCCATCTGCCGTTTTTTCCACCTGAATGCAACTTACGAGATTAACCCTCCCGCCCCACTCTCACCTGTCATCGAAGCCAAAGACCGGGAAGAAGCTCTGCTGAAGATGTACAATCCCGCCGAAGACAGCAACCGGTTAAAATCCCAACCGGAACTATTCGAAACATTACGGGGAGATTATCCATTGCGGAGAGAGGAAAAGGCATATATACAGGTATTAGGTAATACCTAATACTTATTAACCTAATATTTCTTCCACAATACGGGGAAAGTGCTCATATTCCAAAGCATGTACTTTCTTTGCGACTTCTTCGGGAGAATCATCGGGAAGTACAGGACAGGTAGCCTGGAAGATAATGCTTCCTTCGTCATAGTGTTCATTAATATAATGTATAGTAATACCACTTTCTTTTTCGCCCGCAGCCACCACAGCTTCGTGAACTTTGTCTCCGTACATACCTTTGCCGCCGAACTTAGGCAAAAGAGCAGGATGTATATTTATGATTTTACCGGGATAAGCATGCAAAAGTAAATCCGGCACACGAACAAGGAATCCTGCCAGCACAATAAAGTCAATACGATATTCCTGCAAAATAGCCAGAATTTCATCTCCGGCAATCCAGTCCTCCTTTGGGAACACGTTACAGGGCACTTTCAGGCGATGCGAACGTTCCAAAACGTAGGCGTCACTTTTATTAGAAAGTACTAACGACACCGTAGCGGAGTCGCTCTTTTGGAAATACCGGATGATATTCTCGGCATTTGAGCCGGAACCGGAAGCGAAAATGGCGATGTTTTTCTTCATTATACTCGAATTCAATGCACAAAACAGTGAAAAATGTGCAAAAGACTGCATTTATTTAGTCAAATATTTGCGCAAAACGATAAATATTCATTCCTTTGCACCGCAAATTTAAAGAAATAAAACTAATTATTAATTAAAAACTTAAAGTTATGTCTGAAATTGCATCAAGAGTAAAAGCGATTATCGTTGATAAATTAGGCGTAGAAGAATCAGAAGTTACTAACGAAGCAAGCTTCACTAACGACCTGGGAGCAGATTCTCTTGACACTGTAGAACTTATCATGGAATTCGAAAAAGAATTCGGTATCTCTATTCCTGATGACCAAGCAGAAAAGATTGGTACTGTAGGTGATGCTGTATCTTATATCGAAGAACACGCTAAGTAATTATCCGATTTCATCAATATGGAATTAAAAAGAGTGGTAGTAACAGGCCTTGGCGCCATTACTCCTGTTGGCAATGACGTTCCCGAATTTTGGGAGAATCTAGTGAACGGGGTTAGTGGAGCAGGGCCTATTACTCATTTTGATGCGTCGCTATTCAAGACCCAGTTTGCATGCGAAGTGAAAAACTTCGATGTAACTAAATATATCGACCGTAAAGAGGCAAGAAAGATGGACTTATACACCCAGTATGCTGTCGCCGTTGCCAAAGAAGCGGTAGCAGACTCCGGTCTTGACGTCGAAAAAGAAGATTTGAACAGAATCGGTGTTATTTTTGGCGCCGGTATCGGTGGTATACATACATTCGAGGAAGAAGTAGGCAACTACTACACTCACCAGGAAATAGGTCCCAAGTTCAATCCGTTCTTCATCCCGAAGATGATCTCGGATATCGCTGCCGGACAGATTTCTATCATGTATGGCTTCCATGGTCCTAATTACGCGACTTGTTCAGCATGTGCTACCTCTACCAATGCTATCGCGGATGCTTTCAACCTGATTCGTCTGGGCAAAGCAAACGTAATCGTATCAGGTGGTTCGGAAGCAGCTATCTTCCCGGCAGGTGTAGGCGGTTTTAACGCTATGCACGCTCTGTCAACACGCAACGATGAGCCTGGCAAGGCTTCACGTCCATTCAGTGCAAGCCGCGACGGCTTCATCATGGGCGAAGGTGGCGGTTGCCTGATCCTGGAAGAACTGGAACACGCTAAGGCCCGTGGTGCGAAAATCTATGCAGAGGTTGCCGGTGTAGGTATGTCTGCGGATGCTCATCACTTAACAGCTTCTCATCCGGAAGGTCTTGGTGCCAAACTGGTAATGATGAATGCACTGGAAGATGCAGAAATGGATCCGAAAGAAGTAGATTACATCAACGTTCACGGAACATCTACTCCGGTAGGTGATATTTCAGAAGCGAAAGCGATTAAAGAAGTATTCGGTGATCACGCATACGAACTGAACATCAGTTCTACAAAATCAATGACGGGTCACTTGCTGGGAGCTGCCGGTGCGGTAGAATCTATCGCCAGTATCCTTGCCATCAAGAACGGCATTGTTCCTCCGACTATCAACCATGAAGAAGGTGACAACGACGAGAACATTGACTACGACCTTAATTTCACGTTCAACAAGGCTCAGAAACGTGAGGTTAATGTTGCCCTGTCCAATACTTTTGGATTTGGTGGTCACAATGCGTGCGTTATCTTCAAGAAATACGCTGAATAAAACGTGCTACGTAACCAAATAAATAAGATAAGGCTCCTGTTCCGCAAGGACAGAGAGTCTTATCTTTGTTTTTACCGGATACTCGGATTTTATCCGCGCGATATCCGGATCTACGAACAAGCGCTCCTGCACAAGTCATCTGCCGTCCGCTCCGAAATGGGACGTCTGTTGAATAATGAGCGACTGGAGTTCTTGGGTGACGCCATTCTTGACGCCATCGTAGGAGATATTGTCTACAAACGTTTCGAAGGGAAACGGGAAGGTTTCCTGACCAACACACGTTCCAAGATCGTACAACGGGAGACCTTGAACAAGTTAGCCGTGGAAATCGGTCTGGACAAACTGATCAAATATTCTACCCGCTCTTCTTCCCACAATAGTTATATGTACGGAAATGCTTTCGAGGCATTTATCGGGGCCATTTATCTGGACCAGGGATATGAACGTTGCAAACAGTTTATGGAGCAGCGGATCATCAACCGCTATATCGATCTGGACAAAATCTCCCGTAAAGAGGTCAACTTCAAGTCCAAGCTCATCGAATGGAGCCAGAAGAATAAGATGGAGGTTTCCTTTGAGTTGATTGAGCAGTTCCTCGACCACGACAGCAACCCCGTATTCCAGACAGAAGTTCGCATCGAAGGGCTTCCAGCCGGAACAGGTACGGGATATTCCAAGAAAGAATCTCAGCAGAATGCCGCACAGATGGCTATAAAGAAGGTAAAAGACCAGGCTTTCATGGATACAGTCAATGAAGCAAAAGCGCAGCATTCGATGCCGCCTGAAGCAGAGGCTGAAGCATTGGAAACAAAGGCTGAAGCATTGGAAGCTGAGATTGCGGAACCTGAAGTTACAGATGAAATCGCAAATGATGAAACCGGGACTGCAAATGAAACCGAGAGTGTTAATGATCAAACTGAGACTGTTAATGATGAAACCGGGACTGTAAATGACAAGACTGCTTCGTAAATGAAGCAGCCACAAACAAAAAGCTACAGGTAAAAAGTCTACCAACAGTCAAACGACAGACAGACCATAGATGAGATGCTACTATAAAAGCTTAAGTTAACCGAAACAGATTCCCATACGGCGACCCTGGATCACTAAATCGTGATCTTCAGTGACTAACTTCAACTTACCGGCAACATTTTCGAGAGGAATAGACGAAATATCATCTCCTTTCAGGGCAATCATACGCCCGAATTGTCCGTTGGCAATCAGTTCTGTCGCATGCCCTCCCATACGGGTGGAAAGGTTACGGTCGAAAGGAGTAGGCGAACCGCCACGCTGAATATATCCCAATACGGTCTCACGCGTCTCGATCCCCGTTTCATACTCTATTTCCTGCGCGATGTATTCCGCAGCACGTTTTCTGCCATCCGTCAGGATACCTTCCGCTACCACTACAATGGAATAGGGCTTTCCTTTTTTCAGTCTTTCGAGAATTGTATTTCCTATATTCTTGATATTGTAAGGGATTTCGGGGACAAGAATGACATCACCCCCACCTGCCATACCGGAATACAAAGCAATCCAGCCGGCTTTATGCCCCATCACCTCAATGACCATGACCCTTTTGTGAGAACTGGCGGTGGAATGCAAACGGTCGATGGCATCTGTAGCGATACTTACAGCAGAGTCGAATCCAAAGGAAATGTCCGTTCCCCAGATGTCATTATCGATGGTTTTGGGGACTGACACGATATTAACGCCCATTGCAGCAAATTTAGCGGCAGTTTTCTGCGTTCCGTTTCCTCCGATACAGACAACACAATCCAACCCCATTTCCTTAATATTCTGAAGAATCAGTGCCGGTTTGTCGACATCCGAGACGACGCCTCCCTTTTTAAAAGGTTTCTCGCGCGAAGTACCCAGCATTGTTCCGCCCTGGTTCAACAGTCCGGATAAGGATTTATCAGTAAAGGGCTCTATGTCTTTTGTCAGCAAACCTTGAAAACCACTATGAATTCCTATTACTTCCATCCCATAGTGATTGATAGCAGTTTTGCACACGCCACGAATAGTGGCATTTATACCGGGGCAGTCTCCTCCGGAAGTCAGGATTCCAATTCTCATTGTCGTTTTTTTTAGTCAGAAACTCGGGATTCAAGGAAAGTCGCCAATTTTTAACGATTATTTCCGACGTAAAGATAGAAAAAAAAGATAAATAAGGTTACTTTTGCACGACTAAACATTATTATGTTAAAGCAGAAATGAATATTACAAAGATTATTAGTAAGACTTTCGATTCCCGTTTAAAACAGATAGACCTTTATGCTAGTCAGGCTAGTGAGATACAGCATCGTGTGCTGAGTCGCTTAGTGAACCAAGCTGCACAGACAGAGTGGGGAAAAAAGTACGACTACGCCTCCATCCGTAGCTACGAGGATTTCAGAAAGCGCCTTCCAATACAGACTTATGAGGAAATCAAACCTTATGTAGAGCGTTTGCGGGCAGGGGAACAGAATCTGCTTTGGCCTTCGGAAATTCGCTGGTTTGCCAAATCATCCGGAACGACCAATGATAAGAGCAAATTCCTGCCTGTCAGCAAAGAAGCACTGGAAGACATTCACTACAGAGGCGGTAAAGACGCTGCGGCACTCTATTTTCGTATCAATCCGGACAGCCACTTTTTCTCGGGAAAAGGGTTGATTCTGGGAGGAAGCCACAGTCCGAACCTCAATTCCAATCATAGTTTAGTAGGCGACTTGTCAGCCATTCTGATTCAGAATGTCAATCCGCTGATCAATTTCATCCGCGTACCGAGCAAGAAAATCGCTTTGATGAGCGAATGGGAGACTAAAATAGAGGCGATAGCCAACAGTACCATCCCGGTCAATGTGACCAGTTTGTCCGGCGTGCCTTCGTGGATGCTGGTACTTATCAAGCGTATTCTCGAGAAAACCGGTAAGCAAACACTGGAAGAAGTATGGCCGAATCTGGAGGTATTCTTCCACGGTGGGGTGGCTTTCACTCCTTACCGTGAACAGTACAAACAGGTCATTCACTCGCCAAAGATGCATTATGTAGAGACTTACAATGCTTCCGAAGGATACTTTGGTACGCAGAATGACCTTTCGGACCCGTCTATGCTGTTGATGATCGATTATGGTATCTTCTACGAGTTCGTTCCACTGGAAGAAGTCGATGAAGAGAATCCACATGCTTACTGCCTCGAAGAGGTGGAACTTAACAAGAATTATGCGATGGTGATTTCTACGTCGTGCGGATTATGGCGATACATGATCGGCGATACGGTGAAGTTTACCAGCAAAAATCCGTATAAGTTCGTCATCACAGGACGGACGAAGCACTTCATCAATGCTTTTGGTGAAGAATTGATTGTGGATAATGCCGAGAAAGGGCTGGCTAAGGCTTGCGCCGAAACAGGAGCGCAGATTTGCGAATATTCTGCCGCACCGGTATTTATGGACGAACATGCCAAATGCCGTCACCAATGGTTAATAGAATTTGCCAAGATGCCGGATTCCGTAGAGAAATTTGCCGCCATACTCGACGCCACCTTGAAAGAGGTCAATTCGGACTATGAGGCGAAACGCTGGAAAGATATTGCCCTGCAGCCATTGGAAGTGATCGTAGCCCGTCCGGGACTGTTTCATGACTGGCTGGCACAGAAAGGCAAGTTAGGCGGACAGCATAAGGTACCCAGACTAAGCAATACACGCAATTATATCGAAGCAATGCTTACGCTGAATAACGAATAAACCTTATTCGAGTAATCAAATCATTATTTTACAGGAGGTTCCCTACGGTGTTACGCAAAGTATTCACCGCAGGGCAATCTAATGTGCCGGCTTGAAAACAGGCACCAAAGTGTTTCAAACAATTTCAAATGCTTGAAACACTTTGTTTCATGCGGTGAAACACTCTGTTTCATTGCTTGGAACACTTTGTTTCAAGGCATGAAACACATTGTTTCAACGGTTGAAACAAGTCGTGAAACTACCGGCCGCATTTCTCCGTCCTATAAGAGAATGCTTTTCGATATTATTCCTTCTGTTGATGAAGCTGATGTGTTGCAGACAGTGCCTCCGTAATGATTCCACCACCCAATAACAAACCATCTTTATAGAAGGCAGCAGCTTGCCCGGAAGCAATGGCCGTCAATGGTTCGTGAAGCTGTACATGCAGGAGATTATCAGGTGTGATCGTTACCGTGCAATGGTTTTCCTGTTTCCGATAGCGTATTTTCACAATCACATCGGGATGTCCCAACAAACGTTCCCGACTAACGATGTTCCAATCTTTAAGCAGCATCTCCGTTTTTTCCAGCGCCTGAAGGGAAGAGAGCACTACCTCATTCTTCTCGGGACGGATTTCCTTCACAAAGACAGGCCGATTCAGATGAATCCCCAAGCCACGCCGCTGTCCGATGGTATAAAAAGGATAGCCTTCGTGCCAAGCTATAAAATCCCCCTTTTCATCGACAAATCTTCCACGGCTGACCTGCGCTGACCAAAACTGACCAAAGCTGACCTGGTGCTGACCAAAGCTGACCAACCACTTTTTCAGAAAGCTCCGATAATCCATCGGACAAAAACAAACGCCCAAACTGTCCCTTTTCACCGCTACTTTCTGAAATCCCCGTCCGGCAGCAAAAGCACGTGCCTCCACTTTAGTAATATCCCCCATCGGCAGCAACATTCTCTGAAGAATATCCTGTTTGAGTCCCCATAAGAAAAAGGTCTGATCTTTGTCCGAATCTGCAGCATAAGTGATATAATAAGTATCATCCACCTTTACTTTCCGGACATAATGCCCGGTAGCAATATAAAAAATCCCCATTTCATCGGCTATTTTGGAAAGAAGAGGCCATTTGAGATAGTTATTGCACAACGTGCAGGGCACAGGAGTATGCCCCACCATATATTCACGTACAAAATATTCAATAATCTGTTCACGAAATATCTCACGGGCATCATACGTAATATGACGAATACCCAAACGCCCTGCCAGGTGACGGGCATCCTCCAGATACTCGGTCGAGTCATTCAACTCATAGAAACGGAAAGTAACTCCGGTCACCTCATATCCGGCTTCCAGCAATCGCATGGCAGCTACGGAACTATCCGTACCACCGCTCATTCCCAACAATACTCGTTTGTTTTCTTCCATCATGCTGCAAAATTAAGGATTTTCCCGTATCTTTGTTTGTTAAAGCCTGAAGAGAATGGAAGAGAAAGCAATTACCGGACAAGTTATCATCGTTTTAACCGAGCATCTGACGTTCGGCACACTGCTGATACCTTACATGGCGGAGCAATCTGACGACGGCACATGGCAACTCATAGAGCAGGCTTTTCACGCTTCTCCCGAAGCAATCAGCCGGATGAACGAGGCTGAACGGCAGGCCATCGACATCGCCTCTCATTATACAGAAAAATATCTGATGGGAGTCTACTCACGAGAGAAAACAGTATCCCGTTTTCTGCGTAAATTGTCCGAAGATCCGGAACGGATAAAGAACAATATCCGCCCATTCATCGAGAAAAAGCTACAGGAGATGCTGGCATTGATACGCTATCACAACCTTCCTCTGTACCAAAAACAGGTCGGGAGCAAACTGCTATATGCCCATCACGCCTACCGTGTTCATCCTCACGATGTGGAAATTCACTTCATGTTTCTTGCTGACGAGACAACTTTCCGTTATCAGCTGCAATGTTATTATGACGGACAGCCACTCTCACTGAGTGAGCAGAAACCTGTCATCGTGCTGACTTCCTCGCCGTCTGCTCTCTTATTGGGGATGGAACTATACTTTTTCCCCCATATCGAGAGTGTACGCATCCTGCCTTTCACCAAGAAAAAGAAGATCAGCGTTCCAGCCTCCCAAATTGAGAAATATATCGATAACATCGTGATTCCGATAGCACGCTATCATGAGATTACAACTCAGGGACTGAATATCGTTGAAAAGACGTACGCATGCGAAGCCGTCCTGTCTCTCGAAGATACCATTTACGACGAACAAATGTTGCGACTCAGTTTCCGTTATGGCGACCAGACGTTTACTCCCGACACCGTGACCGAAATGAAGAAGATCATTTACCGGAACGACTTCGGCGAGATATTTTTCTTCCGCCGGGATAGTAATGCCGAAAAAGAGAAACTCCGAATGTTAACGGATTCCGGTTTGCAACAGGTCAGCGACGTCCACTTCAAGCTGTCGCCCGATGCCTCCGAAAAGACAATTACCGAATGGATCGGCACCTATCGGGCAATGCTCCAACAATCCTTCCTGCTGACCGGAAATATGGGGAATACTCCCTACTGTCTGGACGAAATCCACATCGAACAAAGCTGTGATGACGAACCGGACTGGTTTGAACTGCATATCACAGTTGTCATCGGGCAGCTGCGTATCCCTTTCTCACGTTTCCGCAAGCATATCCTCGAAGAGAAAAGAGAATTTCTGCTACCGGACGGACGCATGATTCTCTTGCCGGAAGAATGGTTCAGCAAATATGGAAACCTGCTGGAATTAGGAACGCAAACAGAAACAGGGATTCGCCTGAAGCCCACTTTTGTCGGTGCCGTACAATCGGCTTTAGAAGAAAGCAGTCCCCAAAACCTGCCTTTCAGGAGAGAGATACACAATATCCCCGTTCCCCAAGGAGTGAAAGCACAGCTACGCCCCTATCAGCAGAAAGGATTCTCGTGGATGGTACAGTTGAACAAACAAGGATTCGGCGGTTGTCTGGCAGATGACATGGGGCTTGGGAAGACACTCCAGACGCTTACCCTGCTACAATATATATACAAACCGTTTTCCACCGATACAGCTACTGCTCCTATGGGGTCTGTATCTACAGAAATCCCGGCATCTGACAGTCAGCCGGATAAGGAATGTACTACCGGAACTCCGCCTGCCAGAGAGCAAGCGGCAGACGCCGAAGGACAATTCTCCTTATTTTCATTCTCTTCCGAAGATGAGTTACTGCCGGAGGCGCGGAAAATCAGGGAGAAAAACATACCCAAAGAAGACGCCCCAAGAGCAGAATACGGAAAAAATTCCCGTAAACCCGCCACTCTGATTGTGGTCCCCACTTCCCTGCTCCACAACTGGAGGCAAGAGGCGAAACGTTTCACCACTCTATCGATAGCAGAATATAATAGCAGCACGGTATTCCCCAAAGGGCATCCCGAGAAGTTCTTCAGGCGTTTTCATCTGATATTCACGACCTATGGGATGATGAGAAATAATATTGATATTCTTCGCTCCTACACATTCGAATATATCGTACTCGACGAAAGCCAGAATATCAAAAACAATGATTCTCTCACTTTCCGTTCAGTCATCCAGTTGCAGAGCAAATACCGGATCGCACTGACCGGAACGCCTATCGAGAACTCCCTTAAAGATCTGTGGGCGCAGTTCCGTTTTCTGCAACCGGACCTGTTGGGGGAAGAAAGCACTTTCCAAAAGCAGTTCATCATTCCAATCAAGCAAGGAAACACCCGCATGGAGAAAAGGCTGCAACAGTTAATCGCTCCGTTTATTCTTCGCAGAAGCAAAAGTGAGGTAGCACCGGAACTTCCTCCGCTTACTGAAGAAACGATTTATTGTGATATGTCCGAAGAACAAAGCGAGAGCTACGAACAGGAGAAAAACAGTCTGCGCAACATATTGCTCCAACAACCCGAAAACAGAGACAGGTTCCATACGTTCAGTATCCTGAACGGTATCTTGCGTCTTCGCCAGCTATCCTGTCACCCACAGCTCATTTTTCCCGATTTCAACGGGATATCCGGGAAAACCGAGCAAATCATCGAAACATTCGATACATTGAGAAGTGAAGGACATAAAGTACTTATCTTTTCCTCTTTCGTGAAGCATCTGGAAATCCTTGCCGATGTCTTCCGCCAACAAGGCTGGAAGTATGCATTACTGACAGGTTCCACCAATAACCGTCCGTCAGAAATCGCCCATTTCACCGAACAAAAGGACGTGCAGGCCTTTCTGATTTCTTTAAAAGCCGGAGGCGTAGGACTTAACCTTACCCAAGCCGATTATGTATTTATCATCGACCCTTGGTGGAATCCTGCCGCCGAAGCACAAGCCATTGCCCGTGCACACCGCATCGGCCAGGATAAACAGGTTATCGCCTATCGCTTTATTACCCAGAACAGCATTGAAGAAAAAATTCTCCAACTACAGGAAGATAAAAGGAGACTGGCGGAAACATTCATCACTGACAGCGACGCACTGCCTGCACTGAGCAATGAACAGTGGGCAGACTTGCTGGAATAATGCTCTAATAACGCCAAATCGAACAATAGACACCAAACATTAAAATAAGGAACTTAAACTCCAAACGTCTTATAATCTCTTCTGCGACGTTATTCCGGGATTTAAGTTCCTTTTCTTTTGAAAAAGACTAATTACCCTACGGCTGGGTGATAACTATAACACGTCGACAATCTGAAGAAGTTGTCATTCCATAATCGCCAAGGCTTACTTCAGTCTTAAACTGAGTGTCACTGACACCTTGGCTAAGCAAAAACTGCTTCACAGTATTCAAACGATTGGACGATAGCTTTTTATTTCTGTTCTCATGCCCCACCGTATTGGCGGAACTGATAAGCATAATCTTCTTTTCAGGATGGGTCTTCAACTTTTCCGCCAACACTTGCAATTGTTCACCACCTTTTGAGGATAGTTCCCATGAATCGTTTTCGAAATAGATTATCGCACTCGTTTCTTCACCTTTTCCGGCAGCAGTACTGTTTATGCTTTCTATTTGGCGTTTCAATTCATCCGCTTCTTTTTTCAGCCGCTCCATTTCTTCTCTGGACTGACGCTGAAGAGTGGCTTTTGCACTGGCACAGTCTACTTGACTGGCATCCAATTCACTATATAAATCGGCAATCTGCTTCCTCTGTAACTTGCTTTTGCTCTTTACAAAATTATATCGTATGACAACGCCTGCACTATAAATACCTTTGGGACTAAAATCCGATTTCGTAGGTATGCATTTATATTGACCGATAACGCCTAATGTCAACTGACGCTGTATGTCAAACTCTAATGACAAGGAGAGAGGTATATACAAAGCATTGAAGTGTTTCTTATCTTCGGATGATTTCAAATAAGAGTGGCTATACCCATTAAAATAGGCGTCACCTGTAGCTGTCGCTCTTTCGTTGTAAGACCATGTCTGTGAGTTCCGATTCCAGCCACGCATATAGCCCACTCCCGCACCAGCGTACAAACTCAGCCATTGCGCTTTCCGCTTAGGCCAGATTTCAAGAATATTAAAATCCGCATTGGCATCCACCCCCGCCAAATACGTGTTATTGAGATTTTGCAATCGGTCGGATTTCAATTCAAGCGTACCGGTACGATCACCTATCAGAAAATTATGATCCGTAGTAGTGATCGATAAGCTATGATTACCGCTAGATTTCAACATGGTATATCCCGCATTTACACCTAATCTCACCCAAGGTTGAATATTGTACTTCACGCCTAAATTTAAATCAGGCGCCATGGTTCTCTTCGAATTATCGAACAGTTCACTCCTCACCCCGTGATAACTACTGATACCGCCTTGCATATATACAGACCAAGTGCGGACTCGTACACTATCATTGTAGGTTTGGGCTTGGAGGGTAACCGTAGCCATGAGGACTACGGTTATACCAAGTATATTTTTTAATTTCATCATATTTGAGAAAAGATTAGTTATTTGGGGTCAACTAATGAGTAAGTATTATTAGTGCCTGTTTCACAACAATAAACAATTGCATTAATACCATTCTTGATAACACTAGTTGAAGCATTATAAACTATCAACTCAAAACTATGTGATAATGTAGGTGTGAATGTGACATCCTTGGTACCATTAGCATCAGTAAGCCTCATCGCAAACATACTGCGATAATTACAACCAGTCGTAATTGTAACGGTATAATTACGATTTACTGCTGTCTTGACAACCTTTACCACCTTCTTGCCATTAGCAATACCATCTACGATTTCAGCTCTCGATGCAACAAGTACAGGTGCAGCATCAGCTGCCGTATTAGGAGTAAAAACCGCATGTTCATGAGTGCTTCCTGTAGCATCCACAACCTGCTTTGAAGTAAATGTAACAGACAATACATTCAACTGATCTGCATAAAGCTTATAAACATTTGAATTTACTCCGGCATCCTGAATTGCTGCGAAATTCTCCGGTGTCATATACATCTGCTCGGCATTGTTTTCATCATAATAAATACCCTTATCCGTGAGCAACTGTTCCAGTTTTGCCAGGAGATTCGCAGAATTTGTATTATTTGCTGCCGTCAAATCATTGACAGCACCAATAATCTCTGCCATTTTAGCGAGTTCTGCTGCTTCAGCTGTATTATAAGCATCTTTGAAATCTTTTATTTCTGCAGAAATAACCTTACCATTATTATCTATCACAAGTTCCAGCTTCTCACCTTGCTCATTGATAGCGGTAGCAATCGTATTGCCATTCGCATCAATCTTGGTACCCAGCGTTGTGAAACCATTAGTCATAGTAGTATTAAGTGCTCCAAGACTTTCATTAACGCCTTGAATATCCAAATGCAACTGGTCACCAACCTTACCTATCTGAGTAGTCACATTAGCAAATCCAGTATTTATCATCGCAGTTAATGCGTCAAATTTCTCGCTGATAGTCGCAGTCTGGCTATTGATAACTGCAACAAGAGCATCTGCCGTTTTCTTTATTTCCGCAGAAATAAGTTTACCTGTTTCATCTATCTCAAGACGCAGTAGTTCACCATTTTCGTTCATAGCCGTAACAATCTTGTTGCCATTCGCATCAAGCGTTGTATTGAGCGCTTTGAATCCATCAAACATTGTTGTATTAAGCGTTCCAAGATTAGTATTTACATTGGTAAGTTGTGCATCCAGCGTTTTGTCCAAATCGTCAATTTTAACAGATACTTCAGCAAACCCTGCTTTAGTAATAATCGTCAACGCATCAAACTTCTCTGATAAAGTCGCTGTCAAACTATTGATAGTTTCAACCAATTTAGTTGCTGACTTCTCTATTTGTGCAGAAATAAGCTTACCTGTTTCATCTATTTCAAGGCGTAATAGTTCTCCGTTTTCATTGATTGCATATACAATCTGCTTCCCTGTTTCATCTATCTGTGTACTCAATGCAGAGAAACCATCGAACAGAGTTTTGTTGATAGACGACAAACCATTCTCCACATTTTCTCCAAGAATTTTAATAGCACCGGTATTTTCGTCTACCGACAATTTAATATCAGCCAAATTCTTATCCAGAAGCTTATTCAACGCTTCAAATCTTTCACTAATAGACTTATTAAGGTCATTTATAACCGACACAAGAGCTGAATAATCATTGATATAGGTCTGGTCACCATAATCAACTGATGGTTCAAATAATTCTGTACACGAGGTAGTACATAACATACCCGCAACTAAGAAAGGAATTAACACCTTTTTCATGTTTTGTTCATTGGAAGTGCTAACAGCCCCCTCGTTAGCGGTTAAATGTAAAAAGCGTGGGAACTACTGAATTATTACCACCATGAGGCTCTCGACTGCCCGATCAGGATAATAAAACAATAGCCCACGCCAGAATGTTATATAGTCTACCGCAAAGCAGAAATATATACCACTGACGTGAGCGTTCTTGCCTATTACCTCCTGACCGTGAAATTGTCGAGATTCCATGATGAGATAATATGTCAAACGCTCTTCGTTTACTAATATGTCCTTTCAATGCCTCTACTTACTAGGCATTAGAAATTAGGTACAAAATTATAGAAACTATTTTAAATAACAAGAAATTAATGCTTATTTATTTTTTGTTCTTCGCACTGCCGGCACTGAGCAATGAACAGTGGGCGGACTTGCTGCAATAGTGATTAATAAAGTATACCCTAATATCCCATACCAAACTGCCACAAAGGGATCACATTCATAAAACCTTGTTCAATGTCATCTTTTACGATGAAACCCTTTTCTATTCCCTGTATTTGCTTCTGCCCCTTCTTCTTACCTCCTATTTCAAAAGTCATCTTATCAATCAAAAAGTCAGAAACGGGAGAAGTCACGACATCCGAAAACGCTCTGGTCTGATTCAAGAAGAAAGTTTCCCGGACATTCCCGATATTAGAGTTTTCCTGAGCCAAATTATAGATAAGATTCGTATTATCCAAATAGATTTTATCCACCTTTCCCAATCCCCGAACTCCACCGGTGGCATCCCGCAATTGTGCTATAAGTCCCGCCTCCTCAATATAAAGGCAGTAATCTGAAATATTATTGCGGCTTATCTCCAGCACTTTAGCGATACTGCTAAAGTTCGGTTTAAACGGTACACTTTTAGCAATAATGGCAAGAAGCTGTTTGAGCTTCCGTCCTGTAGATACATTCATATCTGCAAATTGAGGAATATCTGATTCTAAAGTCAAGTTAATGATTTGCCGCAAACGGATATCGTAGTCATCTTCCAAAGCAAACGGATAATAGCCTGTTTGCAGGTATTCATGAAAAAGCGGAAGCGGATGTTCTAAACCCGGAATATCAACCTTGTGCGTCACCATATCCTGTAAAGTATACACTTCGGAAGATATATGATGAAATAACTGTAAATATTCACGGAAAGAAAGCCCCTGCATCTGATACATAACTGCACGACGACTAAGGTCAGACGCTCCCTTATTGATATCCAATACGGACGAACCGGTAAATACAATATTCAATTCAGGGTGATAGTCATAAACCAATTTAAGTTCTTTCGACCAATCCTTGTATTTATGAATTTCGTCGATAAACAGATATTTCCCTCCCATCTTCACAAACGCATCGGCCAAATCAAGGAGGCGATGGCTGGCAAAATAAAAGTCTTCTGCCGTAACATATAAAGCCTCATTCAAATTCAGTTTCTCCTTGATATGCTGAAGTACCAAGGTCGTCTTTCCAACCCCTCTCGGTCCGGTGAGCCCTATCATACGGCTATTCCAATTTATTTTGGAATAAATATAACGATAAAACTCAATATCAGTTTCCCGCACTAATTTCCGATAATACTCGAATAACTTCTCCATATGCCTTCTTTTTAGACAAAGATATAAAATTTGCACTATAGGAGTGCATTATTTAAGAAGATTTGCACTGAGAGAGTGCAAATAGTTCCATATTCCTTGCAGCAACCTGTTTTTCTCCTATCTTTGCAGCCTAAAAACAACATCACATGAAATATAAACTCGTAGTCCTCGACCTTGACGGTACGCTTACCAACTCTAAGAAAGAAATAACTGCCCGCAACCGGGAAACACTGATACGCATACAAGAACAAGGAGTCCGTCTGGTACTCGCTTCGGGACGGCCAACCTATGGCATCGTGCCGCTCGCCAATGAGCTGCGTATAAATGAGTTCGGCGGATTTATCCTGTCCTATAACGGCGGCGAGATCATCAACTGGGAAAGCAAGGAAATGATGTACGAGAATGTGCTTCCCAATGAAGTGATTCCGGTGCTCTACGAATGTGCCCGTACCAATCATCTAAGCATACTGACCTATGACGGGGCAGAGATAGTGACCGAAAACTCGCAAGACCCATATGTACAGAAAGAAGCCTTCCTCAATAAAATGGCAGTACGGGAAACAAATGACTTCCTGACCGACATCACTCTTCCGGTAGCCAAATGCCTTATCGTAGGAGATGCCGACCAATTGATTCCTGTCGAGTCTGAGCTGTGTATCCGCCTGCAAGGAAAGATCAATGTTTTCCGTTCGGAACCCTATTTCCTGGAATTAGTTCCACAGGGAATTGATAAAGCCTTGTCTCTCACTGTCCTGCTGGAAGCGACAGGAGTATCACGGGAAGAAGTCATAGCCATAGGCGACGGATACAATGACCTGTCAATGATCAAGTTTGCAGGCATGGGCATTGCAATGGGAAATGCACAGGAACCCGTGAAGAAAGCGGCCAATGAGATCACACTGAGCAATGATGAAGACGGAGTAGCGGTAGCCATAGAAAAACATATTCAGCTATCCTGCCCCATGTAAAAACGAGCAGATTTCAAGCTGATTTACAGCATATATCAAAGAATTATTCTACCTTTGTGGCTCCTAAAAAGAATCAAATAGTAAACGTTATGGAACATCAACTAACCATTTACAACACTCTAGATAGAAAAAAAGAACTGTTTGTACCGCTTCACGCGCCTCATGTAGGCATGTATGTCTGCGGACCGACAGTCTACGGTGACGCTCATCTGGGACATGCCCGTCCTTCCATCACATTTGACGTA
This sequence comes from Bacteroides sp. HMSC067B03, assembly GCF_001811315.1. Classification (NCBI taxonomy): domain Bacteria; kingdom Pseudomonadati; phylum Bacteroidota; class Bacteroidia; order Bacteroidales; family Bacteroidaceae; genus Bacteroides; species Bacteroides sp. HMSC067B03. Next base: position 44,118 of record NZ_KV804349.1, read on the forward strand.
CTCTTCCGTTATCTGACTCATTTAGGATACAAAGTACGTTATGTACGCAATATTACCGATGTAGGCCATCTGGAACATGATGCCGACGACGGAGAAGATAAGATTGCCAAAAAAGCACGTCTGGAAGAGCTGGAACCCATGGAAGTCGTTCAGTATTTCCTGAACCGTTACCACAAGGCAATGGAAGCACTCAACGTATTATCACCAAGCATCGAACCGCATGCTTCGGGACATATCATCGAACAGATTCAGCTGGTACAGAAGATTCTGGACGCCGGATACGCTTACGAAAGCGAAGGCTCTGTTTACTTCGACGTAGCCAAATATAACAAGGATTATCACTACGGAAAACTTTCCGGTCGCAACCTCGACGACGTACTGAATACAACCCGCGACCTCGACGGACAAAGCGAAAAACGCAATCCTGCCGATTTCGCCCTCTGGAAGAAAGCACAACCGGAGCATATCATGCGCTGGCCTTCGCCATGGAGTGACGGTTTCCCGGGATGGCATGCCGAATGTACTGCTATGGGACGTAAGTATCTGGGTGAGCATTTCGACATTCACGGAGGAGGAATGGACCTGATTTTCCCGCACCACGAGTGCGAAATTGCACAGTCGGTAGCTTCACAAGGGGACGACATGGTTCATTACTGGATGCACAACAACATGATTACCATCAACGGAACGAAGATGGGTAAATCACTCGGAAACTTTATCACACTGGATGAGTTCTTCAACGGCACCCACAAACTGCTGGCACAGGCTTATACTCCGATGACGATCCGTTTCTTCATTCTGCAAGCTCACTATCGCAGCACAGTTGACTTCAGCAATGAGGCACTGCAAGCCTCGGAGAAGGGATTGCAACGCCTGATGGAAGCAATCGACGCATTGGATAAGATCACTCCTTCTGCAACGACTTCAGAAGGCATCAATGTGAAAGAGCTCCGCGCAAAATGTTATGAAGCTATGAATGACGACTTGAATACACCTATCGTTATTGCACAACTCTTCGAAGGTGCCCGCATCATTAATAACATCATCGCCGGAAATGCTGCCATTTCTGCAGAAGACCTGGATAACCTGAAAGAAACGTTCCGGCTCTTCAGCTTCGATATTATGGGACTGAAAGAAGAGAAAGGTTCCTCGGACGGTCGCGAGGCTGCCTACGGTAAGGTAGTGGATATGTTATTGGAGCAACGAATGAAAGCAAAAGCCAATAAAGACTGGGCTACTTCGGACGAAATCCGTAATACATTGACTGCACTCGGATTCGAAGTTAAAGATACGAAAGATGGCTTTGAATGGAGACTGAATAAGTAATTGCAAATAAGAATAAAGGGTCAGTTCACAATGAACTGACCCTTCTTCTTTCATAGAAACATAATTAACCAATACCCATTAAATTCTCTCTTCCTTAATCATTTATTTGTCAAGAGCATTTCCACCGGTTGCCCGTGCTGACAGGTTACATTCAGAAGGGTATTGTTACCTTCATACTCAAGCTGTACCCCCTCTTGCGGACTCGGTAACATCCAAATGCCCTTTACAACGATCTTCTTACGAATCGGACGGCTGGGCTCCTTAGTTGTATAGGTCTTCTCCGCCAGATTCAGATTCGGATCACACACGCTCAGACGAATCCGGTTATCGCTTTCTTTGTCATACATCACCATCGTTTCTGCCGGAATGGAAACGATGAATTGATCATTTACAGGCTGATACGCTTCGAAGGTAGCATACCCTGTGATTCCTGTTTTCTTATCATATACCACATGAGCCATCTGATCACGTTGCAATACTTCGTAAGCAGGGGGTTTCTGTAATTCATCCAGTTCAGCAGCAGACGGTTGTATCAATACCATATATTCATAAGTTCCGTCTTTCGGAGCCTTTCCATGTTCAATCCAGGCAGATGAAAATTTACCGGCAGTCTTTTCACGAGTTTTTTCGTGACGCGATTCCTGGTCTGCCACTTGCGAACGTACCGTTCCATCTACCACATGATAATAATTATCATAGCCATCGTGCAGCCAGTAGTCATCATTATCTGCCTTCGGTTCCTTACCATTAAACTTAGTCTGGAAAAGAGTCGTCTCCGTAGGATAGTCAGCATTGCTGTTCGTAATACCTGTCCCCAGACAAATCATCCGATTATCGAAACAGAATACCGATTTACGGGCAACGAAGTCAGAAGTAAAGTTATCATAATCCCGTTCCATCAGTTTTATGGCAAACATTCCGTTCATACCACCCAAAGAACTGCTTCCGGAAAAATTCTCTTCGGAACGCGCCATAGTCGTACCTTTCAAAGGACTATCCAAAAGTTCGAAAGGAAGATGAATGGTAGTCGTTCCAGGCAAGCGGTTCCAGTCCCATCCTTCTTGTACAAAGCCACTTCCAGCACGGGAAACCGGATTCCCCTTTCCCATGATCTGAACCGATCCATAACTTTGATATCGTCCGTACCGGTTATCTTTCGCATAAATCTCGGCTCCCCAGACATCTGTTGTATATCCTTTCAGCGTCACCATCCAGTCTGCCCGGCGGAAAATACCTGCCGAACCATAGTTGTAAACAAAGAAACCCTGAGGAGCCTGAGCCGGCTGAATGCCTTCTTTCTTAAAGAAACGTGCATTGGGAGTGTCTCCATTGCGTATCAGACGCAAATAATCGGCAGCCAATCCATGATCGAACGCGTCTCCCCGACCGGAAAGATCACCGGACAGCGCAATGTTGGCAAATGCTTCAATATCTTCACTACCCATCTTTCCACCAAACGGATGGCGACCGCTAATTCCGATCCCCCATTCGTAAAAGTTACAATAATTACGCATCGCAATAAAAGCGGACTTGATATGCTGGCGGGCTTCTTCGGTCAGTTCAAATTCGGTTCCATTCGTGAAGGCGATAAACTGTCCGATAGTGGCCAATACGCCGGTTGTATAGCCGGGATAGAACCCACCGTGATGAAAAGTCGTTCCATCTACTTTAATTCCGCCAATCGTCCCCGGAGTATAGCGCAATGATGAAGACAACCAACGAGATAAGCCATTCAAGGCCTGCTCCTGTCTGTTTGCATCGGGAAACATCATGGCAGAAATTAGCTTTGCCATCAAAAGAGTATGCCAGGAATCCAGTAATTCATCCCGCCCGGGCGAACACGGCTGGCGGGTTTCCTGCAAAGCTGCCCAAAAACGCAAAGTAGAAAGATACACATCCCGATGAGGATGTTTGTAGATTTCATTACGCATCAACCAGGCTGTAGTATAGATCTTACGTATCTGATAACCATAATGATGATTAGTACCCATCCCGCTGCCAAAGGCAAAGCCTTGGTCTATCGCATAGTCGAATACCGTAAAATAGTTCTTCTTTGATGTCTCATTCTGATTGTAACAGGCATCATAGGCAAAACCGGCGAGCATCGTTTCAATATCATTCCATGACATTTCTCCTTTCTTTTTATCCTGTTCGTCGGGAGCGACAACAGGCATTCCTGTGAATCCGGTTCCGGCTGCGGAAGGAGTAATGGCAGCCTTTTCAAAAGTCTTGTAGGCAGCATTGACCTGTCCTTGCGGAGCCTTCTTCACATCCAGAAAGTCAGTCAGACGCTGTTCGATGGTTTTCAAGTCTTTCTTCTGCCGGCTAGTCAGTTTGCTGAGCAAAGGGATATCATAAGATTGCTTTTCCCATTTCCAGACGAGACACCAGTGCCAGAGGTCACGATTGGAAAGCCCGTTATTAGTGGGTAATTGCTGGTCGGGAGTTGTCCGCAAGTTCATCTTCTTTTCCGGAAAAGTCAGGCGGTCAAGAAAAATACGTCCTTCCCGTTGGGGAGCAACCAGACGATAGCCTACGATATTTTTATCTTTCTTATTTCCATTCATATAGGCGAAAGAAATCCAGCAAGCGCGCCAGCCAGCAGCCTGTAAATGATAAGAAAACCAATAGGAAACCTCCCCAGCCTCATTCAGAAATTCAAAACGAACAGAGTCTTGCTGCGGCTTTTCATTGTATATCCATAGAGTGATGCCAAACTGTTGCTCCTTCTTGGCATTCAGAGATAAAGGGGACACTTGAACGTCCAATGTTGACCCCGGCTGAAAGTCCCATTCCAGACTACTTTTTCCCTCTTTATAAAAAAGGGAAGATGTCTTCAATTCACCTTTCCCCGCAACTTTAAAAGTCTGGGGAACACTCTCTTCAAAACCGACCAGTTGGGCATAAGAAGAAGATAAAGAGCTAAACAGGAATAAGAATATAAAACAAATATCTTTCATCATTACAGATTATTTACAGCAGATGATCATTTAATCATATACAGACTAAAAATTAGTAAGGGATACGATCGGAAAGAATCTTCTCCGTATACCAAGGATCATCAATTTCCTTTAGCATCGCTCCCATTTCACGGTAGAGTTGTTCCACCACTTCCTTATTTTCTTCCAGAGGGAGATTATTCAACTGATAAGGGTCCTTCAGATCATCAAACAGAAGACTCTTTTTCAGTTGTCTCGTATCGCGGTCGATATATAAAGCTAATGTATACTGTGCAGTTTTAATTCCACGCGAAGAAGGGAAATAAGATTGTACCAATCCTTTTTCATCCTTTTCTCCATCTAGGTTCTGTATATATAAGGCACCTGCCGGACGAACAATTTCCGCCTTTTCATCGAAGAAAAGAGGTGCAAAGTTACGTCCCTGTACTTCGGAAGGAATAGAATCACCCAGTCCGCACAATCCCAGTACAGTAGGCATAATATCAGGAGCAGAAAGCAGCAGATCATCCACCCGAGGCTGAATCTTACCGGGAAAACGGACTAGAAACGGTATATTCATCGATTCGGAATAAGGAGAGTTCTTAGGATCGTCCGTACGCTGGCTGCACATTGTTTCACCATGGTCGGACGCAAAGATAACCACTGTATTTTTATCTAATCCCAGTTCTTTCAGCGTTTCCAAAATTTGTCCGAATGCACGGTCCACTCCGGTCACGGAAGCAAAGTAATAACGGACAGACTCCGCCTTCTTCATTTTCAAGTCTACATTCGGGCGGATCAACAGACTATCCAACGGCTGATCTTTATAAAGATTAAAATCCTGCTCTTCGCAATCATTCAACGAACGGTACGGACTATGCGGGGGATTCATGCCTACCATAATGAAGAAAGGCTTCTTCGTATCACGCACATTACCCTCATTCCTGAGATAAGAAACAACTTTGCCTGATTCATGGAGAGGCGACCATTCTTTCGGATCATGTCTCTTACCGTCCGTATCCCAATAATGCGGATTCTTATGCTCGTCGAACGTACCATAAGAATACCAATAATTAAATCCGTGACGCCGTTCTTTCGGAGTATAAGCATCCCAAACCGGACGTTGTGTTTCTACATATTGTCCCGGATTTTCCGGATCATTCGGAGTCGGGAAATCAGCGTGAAGTTTGCCGAAATAAGCACAATCATAACCTGCCTTGCTGAATACGTCTCCTATGCATTCCGCATCATCGCGCAAAGAACTGATAGGGCGTGTAGAATTACAATTTAAAGGTACACCACTGCGATTCGGATACATGCCGGTCAGCAACATCCCACGATGAGGACTACTCAACGGACAGTTGCTTTGAGCAGAAGTCAGTACCACAGACTCACGTGCGAAAGCATCCAGATTAGGAGTATGCACCGGATCTGCCCGAAAGTTTACTTTATCTCTGAAATCTTCCTGATTCCAGAATCCCATCGCCTGATTGCGATATTGGTCGGGAAATACATAGATAATGTTTGGATGTTCCGCCTGTTCTGCCACCTGCTTAGGAGACTTACAGCCTTGTGCCGCAAAGAGGGCCAGACCACCCATTAAAAAGTTTACTGATTTGATTGTCATGATACAAGGAATAACAGTTAATGCACCAACCTGTTTCGGCGCAACAAATAATTCTTTCCGGTTCATCGCTTTATCCGTCCGGCTATAGGCAAACGAAAGATCGCCTATAGTCAAACGATACGTTACCTATAGGCAAACGCAACATTGCCTATAGCCGGACGAACTAATTTATATACCGGAAGGCATTAATGCATGCACATAGCCGGCTAAAGTATAAGTAAGACAGGGCTTACTTTTTTTCCAGATCTCTCTTACGCATCAATCCTTCCAGGAAGTAATAGTCAGCATAGTTCAACGGAACATCGATTTCCTGACCGTGAGGAATACTGCCAACAGAGTGCATCAGTATGAAGTTTCCGTTTGTACCCACTTTGGCGCGATAAGCCGGTGAACCGAGGCTTTCCATAATTTTATCAGCAGTTTCTTTATAATGATTACCCGGCAGATAGCCGTCGAGTTCATACAAAGCAGAAGCCGTACATGCTGCAGCGGAGGCATCACGAGGTTCATTCGGGATATTAGGAGCATCATAATCCCAGTAAGGAACGAGGTCTTCCGGCAGATTTTTATTAGTAAAGATGAAGTTATATACTTTCTGTGCCTGATCGAGATACTTCTTGTCTTTAGTATAACGATAGCAAGTTGTATAACCGTATAATGCCCAAGCCTGTCCGCGAGCCCATGCTGATTCGTCCGCATATCCTTGTGCTGTTTGTCTCTTCCTTACCTCTCCTGTTTCGGGATCATAGTCTACTACATGATAGCAGCTATTGTCCGGACGGAAATGATGAGCCATCGTTGTATCCGCATGTTTCACTGCTATATTATAAAAGGCAGAGTCACCGGAAAAAGCCGTAGCCTCAAACAACAATTCTAGATTCATCATATTATCGATAATTACCGGACATTTCCATCCGCGTGTACCTTGCCAGCCCTTATCAGCATCCCATGACTGGATAACACCAGCTCCGGGACGGAAACGGGTAGACAATGATTTTGCGGCTTCTACAATCACATCTTTATATTCTTTTTTATCTGCAAAACGGTAACCGTTAAGATAACTGCATCCAATCATAAAGCCGACATCATGGTGCCACTTCAGGTATTTCACAGAATCGAGGGCTTCTGTGTACTTTTCAGCCAAAGGCAGCCATTTCTTATCTCCTGTCAGGTTATAAGTCAACCACATACTACCAGGGAAAAAGCCGGAACACCAGTCCTCAATAGGTATATACGAGATACTCCCATCCGCATTAATTGTTCTTGGATTCAGAATTTTACCGGATTTCTCGATAACGTCTGTTTGAATTGTGTTTTGTGCCACAGCGTTGTCGATGTTGTCTTGAATAAAATCTATTTCAACCTTTTTTTGTCCACCGCAACTCGTAAAGATCAGAAGCGAAAGCCCCAATGCGCTAAGAATTGTTTTCATAATACATGGATTATTTGTTAAGTTAATAATTATCTGGTGGCAAAAATAGCACATTCAAACAGAATAGACCCTCCCAAATAATCCAATTCAAGGACAATTTTGGTACATTTCCCACTAAAACATCATATTTGTACAAGTATTCCTGAAAAACTAGTCTGATTACTTACAGAGCAAATTGATATTCACCCCTCAAAAGAGGGATTCTAAAATCTAATTTTAAAAAGATAAGTACTAAAGAACACCACAAAAGTATCCACATAATCATTATACATAACTATAAAAATAAGAAACATAATAAAAATCCAGTAACTACAAAAGGGCAGATAGCTAATTGCCCTCACGATTCTGCAAGTATTGTACATAATTACTATACTCAAATAAACAATAAAGCGATTGTTGATTATGATGAACCTGAAAGTATAATTATAATAATCTGACTAATATATAATAGATTCTTGCCATTTCAAGAAAAAAAGCATTCTAACTCTTCTACATTTTTATTATATTTATTTGTAACTAACTAATTGTTTGTTAATATTAATTACGATTGCTACCCCTACAAAAAAACATGTAAAGCTAATACAGCATTACTTATTTATCTAGCTTTGCCATGTCTTGTTTTCAGTCATTTTCTTCCTTAATGAAAGGCTGTTACACATTAATTATTTGTATTTAAATTTTCTATATTTATGAAAACACATATTTCTGTAGATACCAAGATTAAAGTTGGTCTCATCGGTTTTGGCAGAA
>NZ_KV804350.1:0-540 GCF_001811315.1 Bacteroides sp. HMSC067B03
TTTTTGAGCAGCTTATACTACAAATTAAATTATTAACGAAAAGATTATTTACAGAATATGAAAACATTTAGATTTTTTGCAACTTTATTGGTTATTGCTTTATGTGCAGGTTTTACTTCTTGTAGCGACGATGATGAAGAAGAAAATTCAGTCGAAATTTCTTTGGCTAATCTTCAAGGTACTTGGGATATGATTAAATGTTATGGTTGGGAGTATGATGACAATAATCAAAAGGAGAATTGGACAGAGGATGTCTCTGGAGAATATATCTTCTTTGAAGATACAGACGGCAATGGAGGATATAGTGACGGTAGCCATACTTATTATTTTGCAAGTTCTATTAATGGTAATAAGCTTATTTTGAGAGATTCTGGTTGGTTAGCGGGTAAGTCGATAACGATAACTAAACTGACTAAAACAGAGTTACATATTACTGCTACAGATGAGAATTCAGAAGAAAACTATGAGATGATAAAAAGGTAAATCATCCTATCGTGCATAGAAAGAACAGCATTTGAAGAAATTCATTTGCTGTTTTTT
>NZ_KV804351.1:0-7878 GCF_001811315.1 Bacteroides sp. HMSC067B03
TGGGGTGGAAAAATTCAGAGATTTAGTTTTTATACGGGTGGTCTTGAATTTTTCCACTACCATGGATTTATAAATGTCTATACTTTAATGTAGTCAAATGGTATTTATAATTAGCTTTTTTTATCACGATATTTTTTGAGTATATTGAATTTATATTAATATATTTGCAAAGTATATAATCTCGTTAATTAACAAAATGCTAATGGAACAATTATCTATTAATATACAAAACGCAGGCACTCTAAAAGAGTTATTGGGTAATACTACAATAAAAGAGATTCAATACTTACAATTATCAGGTTACTTAAACGGAGATGATATAAGATATTTACGAAAAATTCTATCATCACCTCAACATAATCGAGTACATCTAGATTTATTAAATACTAGTATACTTAATGGAGGTGGGAGCTATATTTATCATTATGAAATAGACCTAGAAACATGTGAAAATGAAATTGGAGATTATATGTTTTCGGGATGTTGCAATTTATTGTCTATAATATTGCCTAGAAATATTACTCATATTGGTGATGCTGCTTTTTGCTATTGCACTTATCTGAAATCTATTGTTATTTCCGAGTATGTTACTGATATTTTTAACGTTGATGATTTTTATTGTGATGGTGGAAGTTGGAATGACCAATGTTATTCTCCTTTTAATGGTTGTAGGCAACTTGAAGAGTTCATAGTATCAGAAAATAATAGGCACTTCTCCTCAAAAGACGGTGTTCTATTTAACAAAAGTCAAACGAGATTGATTTCTGTTCCATTCGCCAAAAAAGGTGTATATATTATTCCTTCAGGAGTAACCCGAATTGATTCTGACGCTTTGTCTGAGTGTCTTTATATTACCTCTTTATATATACCTGTAAATGCTGTCTTCAACTCTTATACACCTTCGAATGTATATCTTTATAAACTGGAACAACTAGAATATTTAGACATATATGATACTGTATTTACTAATGAATTTGGGGGAATTTATTCTTGTCCTAAATTAAAAGAAATAAGATTGCATGGTAAAGCATCATTTGCTTTTTATTCCGAATGTCCTAATCTAAATCGTATTAACTATGATGACTATTTCCTCTATTTTAACAAAGAGAATGAGCGTTTTTCTGTCATATTTAAAGATGTTGAGTCTGTTCCTGACTACATTTTTTATCAGAACAATAAAATAGAAAGTGTTATGATTCCGTCTGTAACAAAAACAATTGGTAAAAGTGCTTTTGCAGAATGTGAATATTTAGAAACTGTAGATATTGGAGGAGTGGTTGAAATAGGTGCATCTGCATTTGAGTGTTGCCAGAATTTATCTCATATAAAATTAGGAAAGAATTTACGTCGAATTGGAATATCTTCTTTTTCTGGATGTATCAAATTAGAAAAAATATCATTACCTAGTTCCGTTATCGAAATAGATAGATACAGCTTCGCATTATGTAATAATTTATACGAGGTAGAAATGTCTAATAGTCTTGAATTTATCCATGAAGGAGCTTTTTGTTCTTGTGAAAGATTATTTCGTTTTGAATTGACAAATCAGATAAAAGAAATTGAAAAAAATGTATTTAAAGATTGCTCTAGTCTCAAGTATATAAAAATTGGAGAGAATGTAAAAGTTATAGGAGAAAAAGCCTTTGCTAATTGTTGTAATTTAGTAGAAATATACTGTTTGGCACTCAAACCACCCTATGTACATGTTACAACATTTGATGGGATAAATCTACAAGACTGCGAATTACATACAAAATCTTGCTGCCTTAAAGCATATAAGGAAAATGAACAATGGAAACACTTTATAAAAGAAGAAATACAATTTTTGCAACAACCTATTACGAATAAGCAATTGTCAGTATCCATGTTTGATACTTTTTTCGATAAATGTAAAAACGAATTTGTTTATCAAAGAGGAGAAATGCAATATGACAATTTATATGACAAAATAAAAAAGACTTCTAATTTAAAGATTTTATGCGAATTATCAAAACTAAGAGGAGTTGCACCAAATGCTGCTGATTTTAAAATAGTTGCAATGACACCAAACACCTTATTTGGTTTCAAGCAACTCTTAACAAAAATGGGCGCTCTTATTGCTTTAAAAATTTGGCATGAAACAGTAAATTATGAATATAGTATTGCTACCGATATTGCCCTATATAAAACGGCTCAAAATATAATAAAACTAATATCATAATTTCCCTAAAAATAAGAGTTCTAGCTTTGGAATAGTAATTATACAATATTGAATATTATGAACTATATCTTGCAATTTATATATAGTATGTGGGTGTTAGTTTTATTACTATCTTGTACTAGTAAAAAGGATAGTAATACACAAGCTACTATTGACAGCCTATCTATATATGATAATCATCCTACTTTGGATATATCAGAAGCTAAGCATTTGCAATGGGTAGATTCTGTATTAGGAGTAAAAGGTGTGAAACTGATTGATTACAGAAATAGGATATACCAATATAATGATACAAGGTTTTATTGGAATAGGACTTTTGATTATTTTTTGGTATATCCCTCTAGCTTTACGCATGGAGAAGAATCAGATTTAAGTAATGGCAATCATTTCGTAAATGAAGATAGTACAATCTGTTTGAATGTATATGCTACTTACTTCGATGTTTTTAAAGATGATTATTCGCTTCATGAATGGTTTGATATAATGATTGATACAGAAATAGAACAAGGCAATAGAATTGTCAAGAAAGATATTACAGAACATAGTTATATCATTGAAGGCAATACTAAGGGTGGTAGATGTTTTTATAGTAAAGCTATTTGTAAAAAGGCTTATGAACGTGAGGTTATTGTAACAATGAAGTTGCAATATACAGATTCAAGAAGAAAAGAGGTAGAGAAGCTTTTACCCAATATATTCAAATATATCTCAATAAATAAGTAATAAAAACAATGGTGTTACGAATTGAAGATATATCTTTCATTGGTGTCTATATAAATGACAGTTTTAGAGACTTTAAAGATATAGATGATTATGCTAATTATCATGTATCATTATTAAATAATAAAAGATATAATGCCTTCACTGGAGACTTTATTGATAGAGTAGTTAAAGGTGGATATGCAACTGACCCCAATTATAAGAAAGCATTATCTAACGTCTATAATCAAATAGCTAAAGCTCAAGTAGGAATGAAGATTCCAAAGCTGCAAAATGCAGGAGAGTTAAAAGCCAGAATATTAAGACGATTTAGACAAGAGAAATCAGATGCTCATAATGAAGAACTAATTGGCTTTGATTGGAGTAGATATAAATCTAATAAACCTAAACCAGAAACTACACCTACTCAAAGTGAACAGTTAGAGAATGGCGGTATTATTAAAGCACAAGACGGAATAGTAACTCAAGCTATTAATAAAGTTAAGAGTTTTCTTCCTAAAGAAGAACCTAAGGAACCTATTAATGTTGTAGATGTTGCTAAAGAATATGCTCCTAGTGTTGCAACTTCATTCTTATCTGGAAGTGTTAATCCTTTTATCAATAAGCTATTAGAAGGAAAGAAGTCTTCTCTAGATTATTCCCATAAATTCGGGAGTACAGAGAATAAGTTTGAAGAATTTGCAAGTGTAATGACTCCTATTTTTAAAGAAGCATTGGAAGAAAATGGATTGCCCATTACTAATCTTAATAATTTAGTAAGGCAAGCAGCATTGGAAAGTAATTATGGATTAGACCCTAGAGGTGAAAGAGGGTTTAACTTAAGTGGAATTAAACATCCAGGTGATTCGATAGCTCCCAAATATAAGAAGAGCAGATACAAAGACGGATTTGATTATATAGACTTTGATAATCTAAAAGACTATGCTAATTATAAAGTAAAAGTACTGAATGATAGATATAAAGCTCTAGATGCTAAAGATACTAATGACTTTATAGATAGATTACATGGAAATAATTCTGGAGGATATAATTATAGTGCAGATAAAGATTCTTACAGAAGAAATTTGAATGGAACTTTATCTCTCAATAAGTACTTAAAGAGAGGTGGGATATTGAAGTATCAGAACCCTTCTAGTGGGATTCAGAGGAGAGATGCCATTAAAGATTATAGACCTCAAATTCAAGAGCCTATAAAGCAACAATATACTCCAACTTATTCTGAAATAAGTCAAGATAATAGAAGTGAATGGGAGAAAGAAGTATCTAGGCAAATCAAAGCTGATAAAGCTAAGAATGATAAACTTTATGGTAATCAGCATACTTGGAACTGGTCTGCACCATTTACCAATACTAGAATTACTAAAGATAATGCTAGTACCATGTTTGACTTTAATAAGTCAGCAGCAATGAGTACCTTTGCAACTGGAATAGGTGTTGCTAATCCTGTTGCTACTGCAACATCTATGGCAGGTTCACTAGTTGGAGCTGGCATCGGTAATAAAATAGCAGGGAATAAAGGAGCTTTGATAGGTGGCTTTGTTGGTGGAATGGTTAATCCCAATATTAGATTTGGAAAGAGCAGCTCTACAAGACATCAAAAATATGGTAGTCTCAACGACATCAATATACATAGTAAGATAAATTTCGATAATTATAATCAGATTATGAATAGGATAAAAGAAGAGGAGAATTTATATCGACTCTACTTACAAAATAAGACTGTGGCTGATAGAATTAATAAGGTCGCTCCGTCTTACAGAGACGCAGTAGATGAATTTATTAAGAACGGAATAAAGACTAAATTAGGTCAGCCTGACAAAAATTTTAATGCAGTTAATAAAGTTGCAGATGATGTTGAGCCGTCTTTAGGTGGAGTTCCATTTAAGCACCAGGAGAATGTTTATAACTTAAAACCTGGAGAAACAATAATAGATTTGGAGCCTGTTGCTCACGAAAATAGTCATGGTATAGATAGAGCCATGAGTTATTTCATGAGTACTGATTATTTAAATAAATTATTAAATCCAAACGATAAACTTCCATTTCATAAATGGATTAAAGAAGCGAAGGATAAGAAACAGATAGTTGATTATGTAAAGCAAATTAGAGGATTAGATATGAATAATCCCGCTGATTATCCGCAGATAGAAAAGCAAATTTATAATTATTTCTCTAAGCCTACAGAAATTAAAGCTTATTTTAGTAGGATTCCGTTTGAGAAATACAAGAAATCTGTAGATAGAAGTTTTGACGGAAAAATAATTAACAATCCAGTGTCAGAGGATATATTTCAAATTACTGATGCTGATATACTAAATGATGTCAGATTACAGCTTATATCTTCTATATACAGTAGAAATAATATATCGTCTTACAATTCTCTTAAAAATAATTTATCTGACAAGATATGGGGAATATCTACATTAGGTATTCCTATCATTAACACTATGGTAAATGGCTATGAATGAAATTGACATAATCTTAAAAAAGAATCCAAGTATAAATAAAGAAGACTTACTTATATTGGCAAGTTGGTTATTAGAGTACTGTGATAATAAGTGCCCGAAATCTATAGCTTCTTTCAGAGAAAATATAGATAAATGGTGCGAAGTTACTATACCTCTTCCACACTACTTTTTTATAAAACATAGAGACATCTCTAAATCGGATGAGTTCTTTAATCTGCTTCATAAAGTAGAAAATTATAGTTATGACAAAGATAATTTTCATATAGAAGGCATCAAAATTATCAATGGAGAAATATTACAAGAATGGTCTCAGGAGATTCCAAAAGAAGATGGAGGACCAATAATAGATGACTTTCCAAGAATATAAGAAATGAATAAATATGAACAAATGGATTTATATAACATCAAAGCATCCCTATGATGCAGCTTGCTCACTTGGGATAAATAAAGAAGTCTCGTTTATATTAACTGTCCCACATTTAAATTGGGATATGATAGAAGAGTACAAGTATTTAGCAGATAATCCAGATAATGCGGAGTTAGATGCAATAATAGTTAATGAGGTTGGGGTTATTGCCAATAGGAAGGTTTTAGAACATAATTTAAAAGAGCTTACAAAGATATTAAACAATTAAGCGTGGTAACTAATTTTAACACATATCATTGGGTTAACTTATTAAAAATTAGTAACTTTGTAGAAATAAAAGTAATCCAGTTCCCGCTAGAACCGTGAATAACTAATTAATCTCGTGGACTATTAATTATCTCATAATGTTTGCGAGGGGCTATGTTTATGATTATCTATGCAAAGATATGATTATTTTCTAAGATTTATAAAAAGGCGATACTAGTAAATTACAACCACCAGATTGGAATAATAAAGATATATACAAGACTATTTTACCTATTGGAGTGGGGACTTTAAACAATAAGGAGAATGATAAATGAAAGAAAACATTAATTATAAAATACTATATAGAATATTAAGGCAATACTCCTATAACCGAAATATGGAGGCAATGAATATACTATATAAAGAACTCGTATTAGAGGGAGTTATTCCAGAATTCAAATTCAATATGGAAGTTTGGAAAAATGATAAATCGGGTAAAAATGTATGGAAATGGTATCAAGAAGGAATTTTAGATATTGAATGGGAAGAACCTATGTTAATCATATTATTAATGCAAGAATATCCTTATTTTATGCATTATGAAAAATGATAAATACGAAAAGGCACTCCTTGTACTTTGGAGGAGTTGAGTAAGCTATTTTAAATGAACCAATAAGACTAAAAGATTGGTATGATATAATAATAAACAAATGAATTATTAGTAAATATTGAGTAAAACAGCATTTGAAGAAATTCATTTGCTGTTTTTTTATCCTTAGTCTTGTTATATTGTAAATAATATGTAATTTTGCACCCCGAAATATGCGCTCTTTGAAATGCTTAACTTAAAAAGGTCACTAGCAGCAACGCTTTATTGTGTCAAAAGCACTTTAAATGTTATCCATTGGGGTAACTCGTGACCTGTAACCTTTTTAAGACAGAGACACAACGTCTATTTTTTATTAAAAACAATATTTTCATGAATATATCTACATTAAAAGATATTAAGAATGCTAGTATTAACGTTTGTTTCATTCAAGGAAACAGACAAGTGTCTAATAAAAATGTAAAGTCTAAGACTGCATCTATTGATAAATATGGTATTCTTGTACCATTGATGTATGTCAAAGGCACAAAAGCTGTTAAAGACGGTTGCTCATTAATGACAAGTGACGGAAAGCCTATTCCTAGTGAAGAAGCTGACAAATATATTGTTATTGTTGACGGGCAACATAGATATTCAGCAGCAATAGAGAAAAGTGTTTCTGATGAAGAAATATATCTTTTTGAAAGCTATGCTAAAGCTTCAACAAAAGAGTTGTTAGCAGAAGCTAATGTCGAAGTAGAAAAGTGGAAAGGTGAGGATTATATTGCTGGTGCTACTCTGGCTAAGCCAGAGAATGAACTTTTGCAATTTGCAAACTCCTTATCTTTAAGAGGATTTCCGATTAGTACAATTAGTCTTATTTTATGTTGGGATAAGCACAAGTTTACCTCAAAAAAATTAAGTAAGCTAATGAAAGGTGAAACTGTAAATATAGAGTATAACTTTGAAAGAGCTAGAACTTTTTTGGATGCTATGTCTAATTTTACAGATAAATTTGTTGCTAAGAACTATGCTATTAATGTCGTCATAGACTTATCAAGCGAAATGGGTTACAAGCCTGTTTGTGAAGCATTGTCCAAAATTTCAGAAACTACCATACAAAGAATTGAAGGGATAACTGGAGAGGAAAATGTAAAAAGCTTTTTGAAGGATGCAATAAATAAAGAGTTAGGTAAATAAAAGTTTAATCACTTAAAACCATAGGTTATGTAACCAAAGTTTAAAAGTGCATATTTCATAGCCGATTATCAGAAATGGTAATCGGCTTTTT
>NZ_KV804351.1:7978-58058 GCF_001811315.1 Bacteroides sp. HMSC067B03
CCGATTATCAGAAATGGTAATCGGCTTTTTTATTGATTATAGTAACAAGATACATAAATAGGGTTAAATAGTATAAATCCACGTGCGTGCGCACCGATCCGCTCGACAGGACGGGTAAGAAGCGTTGTACCGTCCCTGCGGATATAGTAGTGATAACCGGTACCGTTGAATCCACGCCGACGGTGCATCGTGTCCAGATCAAAAGCTGTCAGTTCCTTGTCTTCACGGGTGGCGGAACAGTGAATCACGATCAGACTGATCTTTCTCATACCTGTTGTACGGTTCATGATCGGTTGCTTCTAGACAGTCGGGTCCGGAGCTTCCTCGTCACCGCCGTCGCCTCCGCTCCCACCGCCCGGGTTAGGATCGGGAACCTCACTTCCGCCTTCACCACCATTCAGCGCCTTCAGTTGCTGTTCCAAGTCTACAAAATCCAGACGGTCTTCCGCACGGGTAGCGGCAAGATTGGGACGTACACTGGCGGATGCCCGGAAATTGATACGGACCCAGTGGATGTTCTCCGGCAGACAAGCCTTCTTGGTATCAGTCCCCACCGTAGTGGCGGACAGGCTGAATACTCCAAAATTCTCAATGTTCACGGCATGGCCGTTGTACAACTCACTGCGCATCACCTCCACGAAGTTTGTTAGTACACTCTTGATATCGCCCAGCGTGAGCGAACTCTTCTCCTTCATCTGTTTGGCAATGGTATCCAGAGTGGCGGGCTTTCCCCACGTGATCAGCTGCGGATAGAATTTGCCCGTACCTTCTTTGTCGAAAGGAGACTTACGTAAAATCTTTTTAAATGTCACAGACATAATTTTCTTCTTCTTTTTTTAATGAATGAATTTCCAGTTATTTTCTCTCTGTTGCCCGGGTGAAGGTAGCGGTGACGTCTTCCGGCTTCTCCTCTCAGGAACACGACAAAGATAGGGAATAGCCCCTCTACGGGGTTACATACAAGTGCGTAGCGACACGTAGCGATGTGCAGCGGCACGTACTTTGACACACTGACTCTCACTGTTCTTTACTGACAGGCAACGGTATCTTTTTCTTTCCCGTTCAAAGTGATTATTCCGCTCATCCGCTTTGTTTTGTCAGAATAAATACATACCTTTACAGTATAATAATCAGGCGAACAGCCGATATAAAGAACACCGATTATGGAAACTACACAAG
Organism: Bacteroides sp. HMSC067B03; assembly: GCF_001811315.1. Taxonomy (NCBI): domain Bacteria; kingdom Pseudomonadati; phylum Bacteroidota; class Bacteroidia; order Bacteroidales; family Bacteroidaceae; genus Bacteroides; species Bacteroides sp. HMSC067B03. The sequence continues at coordinate 9,158 of NZ_KV804351.1, forward strand.
AAGAATTTCAAGTCCGGGTCTACCTGAAAACGGAACTGGCACAACTGTATGCACCCCATCTGAATCCCGAAGCCGCATTGAGGAAGATGCGAAAATGGATCCACCGGAACCCCGAGCTCTACCACGAACTGTATGCCGGCACGGAAGGAAAGAATGAACTGGCATACAGCAAAAGGCAGGTGGCTGTTTTAGTGAGGTACCTGGATACTCCATAAGCACCTCTTCCTCCCCATGCGGAGATTTACACATTACTATATACGCGCAGGCGCGAAAGAGTATTTTATTTTTATAGAAAAAAAGCGTGTAACGGAGGGGTAGGACTTACCCCTCCGTTACACGCTTTTTTCTGTATTAAATAGTATATAAAAAGAATAAACAACAGAGATGATGAAGACACAAAAAGAAGTTGTATCTTTGCGACATTTTTAAACGAAACATCTTTTAACAATAAGCACTAATTATTAAAAACATGAGTAAAAAGACATTTTCTCCGAAGGCTTCATTTACCAAAACAAGCAGGCTGTAACACTCGAAAAGGGAGAATTCCCTGCTATCTCACCGTTCATCACCCAACTGCTGGATAATGTCAACAGCATGTACCTCAACCGAATAGAGGTAAAACCATCTGACAGAAAGAAATTTCTCACACCGATCGTCCACCTCTGCTACGCCCCCTCCTCTCCATTTAACATTAAAGGTCCCAAATTCTTCGCACAGTTGCTGTTTCTGACAGTAAATTTCCGGAAGAACGATCACCCGGATGAGTCTCTGAGCATAGAAGAAATTGATTATGAGATACAAAAGCTGAAAAGGCTTCTGCTTAACGATTAACATTTCGAAGATTACGTTAAAAAACTGTTTTTAGCTTCCTAAAAACAGTTTCTTTAATCCGACAAAAAGCTATTCCTTTGCAGCCTGTTAATAACGACAGCAATTAAAACTTATCAAACAAAATGGAAATTATTACCATAACCGCCTACCGGGGGTTATCAGTTGTGTCAGGGAGTATAGATATCCGGAAGTTGTTCGAATTTATTCGGGGAAGTGTTTATCGGGACAAAATCCGGAGACTCCGGGAGACAATGGAAACGGGAGACACGGCGAAAGCAGACCGGATGAAGAAGCAACTGCCCTACTACACCGTCACGGCTACCTACGCTATGGAAAGACTGGCTTACAGCCTCGTCACGTATCAGGATATCATCATACTCGACTGCGATGACATGCCGGCAGAAAAGATTCCGGGATACCGCCAACTGGTGAACGACTGCCCCGACACGTTGGGAGATTTCATCAGCCCCCGCATGCACGGGCTGAAAATCTTCGTCTATCTCACCGGCGAAGAACCGGAAGCATTGCGCGCCGAACTGAACGCGCTCGGAACCATCGACCTCCCCACACTGGAACGTTACCACCACCGCATGTACGCCCTGGCAAGCCAGAAGTACGAAGAACTGCTCCACACGAAGGTCGACACCAGCGGGAGCGACCTTAGCCGCGGATTCTTTGCCTCACACGATCCGGAGGCTTTCCTTTCTCCCGAACGACTGGAGAATGTAAAGCCGCTGACCGTACGAGTGACGTTGCCGACCGAAGAAGAATGTAAAAACAAGAAACGCAGGAAATCCACCCCACAGCCTCCGCTCCTCCCCACACAGGGAAACGCGGCTCCGATCGACCTGCAGGTGCAGCTAGACTTCCGCAAAGCCATGGAATACACCCGACGGAAAGAACGCCTTGAAACCGGAAACCGGGACAATTTCTTTTACTGCCTCGGCAACCAGTGCTACCGTCGCCACATCACGGAAGAAGAAGCCGTCAGCCTGACACGCAGCAGCTTCGGCGATATCCCCGACTTCGATCTCGAACAGCCCCTGCGCAATGCCTACCAATATACTTCGAAGACGGACCGGGAAGAAAAGGAAAGCCATGAACCGAAAATCTGCAAGATGATCAGATTCATGGATGAGTATTACGAAATCCGCAGAAACATCGTGAAAGAGCTGATCGAGTTCCGCCGCAAACCGACGACAACCGATGAAAAGGCGTCTTCCGACTTCGCCATCCTGCGTGCCAAAGACGTCAATACGTTCTACATCAACGCGCAAATGAAAGGAATCTCTTGCTCGCAAAACAGCCTCAAGGCACTGGTAGACTCTGATTACGCCAAACCGTTCAATCCCTTCACCCACTATTTCTTTTCTCTCCCGACCTGGAACGGCAAAACCGATTATATCGCCCAACTGGCACAGAGGGTCAAAACCACCGACCCGGCTTTCTTCATAGACAGCCTCCGCCACTGGCTGGTGGGAATGGTGGCCTGCGCCATCGACGATAAAGTGCAGAACCAGCAGTTGCTGCTGCTCCACGGCGGACAGGGAAGCGGAAAAAGTACCTTTATCCGGAAACTTCTCCCACCGGAACTGGACACCTACTACCGTTGCGGCATGATTATACCCGAAAACAAAGACCATCTGCTGCAACTCTCCTCCAGTCTCATCATCGACCTGGACGAGTTCGACACCCTTCCTTCCTGGCAAATGCAAAGCCTGAAGCGGCTGATCGTACAAGGCGTGGTGACGGAACGCAAAGTGTTCGACCTACAGATGAATAACTTCATCCGCCGCGCCTCGTTTATAGCCAGCACCAACGACCAGCACTTCCTGGTGGATATCCTCGAAAACAGACGTTACCTGATCAATACCATTTTGAGCATTGACAACAGCGGTCCGGTCAATCACCAAGGCATCTATGCGCAGGCACTGGCCCTCTACCGGCAAGGCTACCGATACTGGTACGAAAAGGAGGAGGTAACCTTCTTGAACAAGCGCAACGAAAGTTTTCGCCAGAAAGACCCGGTAGAAGAAAACCTGTTTTTCTATTTCCGTGCGGCTAAAGGCGGAGAGATACAAGCGAAATGGTATCCTGCCTCTTATCTGCTCTCTATCCTGAGTCTGAACGGGCGTACTCAGTCCAATCCCCAGACACAGAAAACATTGGTGACGGTGCTCGAAAAGAACCATTTTATAAATCGGAACGGCAATTACGGAGTGACGGAATATAAGGTGGTGGAATACACACCGGAAGAACGAGAAGCTAATTCGACGTTGCCGCAGATTCCTAAACAGGGGAATTTTGACTTGTAGATGAAGAGCTTTTCGAATCATGACCTCTGAGCGGTGAGTGATGAGCCAGCCGTGAATGCCGGACAGGATACTACGGCAGCTGACAAGCAATGAAAAGGAAAGGGAAAAGCAATGTGACGACAGTCAACAAGCATTTCCCTTTATTTAACAGTAAGGTAATTATCAGTATTACCTTCTATGCATATTCAGCGTATCTGACGGATGAAGCACATTACTTGTCACCGTACATCTTGGCTCTCAACTCCTTGATATGGTCGGAAGTGATGTATTCGTCATATTCCATCATCTTGTCGATGATACCGTTCGGTGTCAGCTCGATAATGCGGTTGGCAACCGTCTGAATGAACTCGTGGTCATGAGACGAGAAGAGGATATTTCCTTTATACGTCTTCAGGTTATTGTTGAAAGCCTGGATAGATTCCAAGTCGAGGTGGTTGGTCGGAGTATCCAGAATCAGGCAGTTCGCATTGCGGAGCTGCATACGGGCAATCATACAACGCATCTTTTCACCTCCGGAAAGTACACTTACTTTCTTCAGTACTTCTTCGCCGGAGAAGAGCATACGTCCGAGGAAACCCTTCATGTACACTTCGTTGCCTTCGCCAAACTGACTCAGCCAGTCCACCAGGTTGAGGTCTGTGTTGAAGAAGTCCGTATTGTCAAGAGGCAGGTAGGCCGTTGTGATGGTCACCCCCCAGTTGAACTGGCCGGCATCCGGCTTCATGTTTCCGTTGATGATTTCGAAGAAGGCAGTCATCGCACGCGGATTGCGTGAAAGGAATACCACTTTGTCGCCTTTTTCGACGTTGAAGTTCACGTCGTTGAAAAGCACTACGCCTTCTTCCGTCTTCTTGCTCAGTCCGGAAACTTCGAGAATCTGGTTGCCCGGTTCACGTTCGGGAGTGAAGATGATGCCCGGATACTTGCGGGAAGAAGGTTTGATTTCTTCTACGTTCAGTTTTTCCAGCATCTTCTTGCGGCTTGTAGTCTGCTTGCTCTTCGCTACATTGGCACTGAAACGGCGGATAAATTCCTCCAGTTCTTTCTTCTTCTCCTCAGCCTTCGCCTTCTGGTTCTGCTGCTGACGGAGTGCCAGCTGGCTCGATTCATACCAGAAACTGTAGTTACCGGCAAACATATTGATCTTTCCGTAGTCGATGTCTACGGTGTGCGTACATACGGAGTCGAGGAAGTGACGGTCGTGGCTTACCACCAGCACGGTGTGCTCGAAATTGGAAAGATATTCTTCCAGCCAGGTCACTGTCTCCATGTCCAGGTCATTGGTAGGCTCGTCCAGCAGAAGGTTGTCGGGGTTGCCGTACAATGCTTGCGCAAGCATCACGCGCACCTTTTCCTTACCGCTCAGTTCACCCATCAATGTATAATGCTTGTCTTCCTTGATGCCCAGACCGCTCAACAGCATGGCTGCGTCACTCTCTGCATTCCATCCGTCCAGCTCGGCAAATTTCTCTTCCAGTTCGGACACTTTCAGTCCGTCTTCGTCCGTGAAGTCTTCTTTGGCATACAATACTTCGCGTTGCTTCATGATGTCCCACAACACGGTGTGTCCCATCATAACGGTATCCATTACCGTGTAAGCATCCCATTTAAAGTGGTCCTGGCTCAATACCGACAGGCGTTCGCCCGGTCCCAGGGCAATCGTACCGGTAGTAGGGTCGAGATCTCCGTAGATCGTACGGAGGAATGTAGATTTTCCCGCACCGTTCGCACCGATAATGCCATAACAGTTACCACTTGTAAATTTCAGGTTTACGTCATTAAACAATACTCTTTTACCAAACTGCACCGAAACGTTTGAAACTGTAATCATCTTGATATTTACTATTTTACTATTTACTATTTGCTATCTACTATTTTTTTGAGTGTGCAAAGGTAGGCATTTAAAATGAATTATGAGCTATCCGGAATGTGTCAATCTGGCATAAATATATTACCTTTGCAGCGTTTTTGGCAAAATGACCATATTGGCAAAGTTTTTGCAGATGAAAATTTTAAATCATAGATCGTAAATAATAAAATCATAAATAATAAGATGGATCCAAAAGAAAAAGAAATGAAGGCTGAAGAGCTGAATGTGGAAGAAACTCAGAATACTGCGGAAGAGCAACCGCAAAACGATCAGGCAGAAGAGGCCGCTCCCCTGACTCATGAGGAGCAGTTGGAAAAGGAGCTGGAAGAGGCACAGACTGCCATCGAAGAGCAGAAGGACAAGTATCTGCGCCTGTCTGCCGAGTTTGACAATTACCGCAAACGTACCATCAAGGAGAAGGCGGAACTGATTCTGAATGGTGGCGAAAAAAGTATCAGCAGCATTCTGCCGGTGATCGACGACTTTGAGCGTGCCATCAAAACGATGGAGACTGCCAAAGACGTGAGCGCCGTGAAGGAAGGTGTAGAATTGATTTATAATAAGTTTATGGCTGTCCTGGCACAGAATGGCGTGAAGGTCATCGAAACGAAAGACCAGCCGCTGGATACGGATTATCACGAAGCCATCGCTGTGATCCCTGCCCCGTCGGAAGAACAGAAAGGTAAGATTCTGGACTGCGTACAGACGGGTTATACGCTGAACGACAAAGTGATTCGTCACGCTAAAGTGGTAGTTGGGGAGTAAATACAAAAGTTAGTTAGGAAGCATGGCAGAAAAAAGAGACTATTATGAAGTGCTGGAGGTGGCAAAAACCGCCACAGTAGAAGAGATTAAAAAGGCTTACCGCAAAAAGGCAATCCAATACCACCCCGACAAGAATCCGGGTGACAAGGAAGCGGAAGAAAAATTCAAGGAGGCTGCCGAAGCGTATGACGTACTGAGCAATCCGGACAAGCGTTCGCGTTACGACCAGTTCGGGCACGCAGGAGTGAGCGGTGCAGCCGGCAACGGAGGCCCGTTCGGTGGTTTCGGTGGCGAAGGTATGTCTATGGATGATATCTTCTCCATGTTCGGTGACATCTTCGGAGGTCGCGGCGGCGGTTTCGGAGGTGGCTTTGGAGGTTTCAGCGGTTTTGGCGGTGGCGGTGGTTCACAGCAGCGTCGTTATCGTGGCAGCGATCTTCGCGTCAAGGTAAAGATGTCTTTGAAAGAAATCTCGACAGGAGTAGAAAAGAAGTTCAAACTGAAGAAATATGTGCCGTGTAGTCACTGTCATGGTACGGGTGCCGAAGGCGACGGCGGTTCGGAGACTTGTCCGACCTGTAAAGGAAGCGGCTCGGTGATCCGCAACCAGCAGACGATACTGGGTACAATGCAGACCCGTGCCACCTGTCCTACCTGTAATGGTGAAGGCAAAATCATCAAAAACAAGTGTAAGGAGTGTGCCGGAGACGGTATCGTATACGGCGAAGAGGTAGTGACGGTGAAGATTCCTGCCGGAGTGGCAGAAGGTATGCAGCTCTCAATGGGCGGCAAGGGTAATACCGGAAAGCATAATGGCGTGCCGGGCGACTTGCTGATTCTCGTTGAGGAAGAACCGCATCCGGACTTAATCCGCGACGAAAATGATCTGATCTATAACTTGCTGCTGAGTTTCCCGACGGCTGCGCTGGGTGGTGCTGTGGAAATTCCGACTATCGACGGCAAGGTGAAAGTGAAGATCGACTCGGGTACACAGCCGGGCAAAGTGCTCCGCCTGCGCGGAAAAGGTTTGCCGAATGTCAATGGATACGGTACAGGTGATTTGCTGGTGAACATCAGTATTTATGTGCCGGAAACATTGAATAAGGAGGAAAAGAATACGCTGGAAAAAATGGAGGCTTCGGATAACTTCAAACCGAGCACGTCGGTGAAGGAGAAGATCTTCAAAAAGTTCAAGAGTTTCTTTGACTAGGCTTTCTTCTTTAAGAGATAATAGCCTGCCACACAGATATAATAAAAGCTCCGGCATTCGTAGGGAATGCCGGAGCTTTTTAATTTTCCATGCCTATTATTTTCACAATAGTGCGTACTTGATATTACAGTAAATGAATGGATGACAACTCTTTCGTCAGAGCTTGGATACCCTTCTGAATCTTTTCCAGTTGTTGTCTGCGCGGTTTATGCACACCGGCGGCATAATGCCATAACTGACGTTCGTTAATTCCGGTTATCCGGCTCAGGGCTGCTTTGGTGAAGATATTACTGTAATAGTTTATAAAGGTAGCAGCGTCAACCTTAAACTTCAATTCCAATTCTCCGGACAATAGTTCACAAGGATTGGGATTATCTTCCAGATATAATTCAATCGCTTCCTTCATATTTTCCTCAATCTCTCTCATGTCATTTCCAACAGTGATAACCGGAGCACCTTCGATATAAGCACTCAAGTTCTTCCCTGCGTGTTCCACAATTACTTCTACTGTTTTCATTTTTATCTCCTATTATTTAATCAAGAGAACAAGGGGGCTATTTTTCCAGCCCCGCTTGTCTCAAAATGCTGTAATAAGTGCCTTTCTCAGCGCCTTTGCTGTTATGATTCGGTACAATAACTATTTTGTCGTCTTTCTCAAACTTCATATGGCTACCTTTCTGACTCTTTAGTACAAAACCGTTTTCTTGCAACATAGTTACAACGTCTTTAATTGATTTGTAACTTATAACACTTCGGACTTAATTACCACACAAATATAGTAATAATATGAATACTGTTTATACATTTATTCATTATTTTACTATGAATTGAGCTAATATCCCGGATTCTGCTTCAGTTTTGTATTCATCACCCGTATTTTCTCCGGAATCGGGAATACGGTGGTATATCCACTTTCTTCATCCGGAAGTTGCGGACGACTGCTGTATGCTCTCGTGAACTCCCCGAAGCGGATCAAGTCCTGACGTCTCCACCCCTCCCAAGCCAGTTCGAGTTGCCGCTCGGCAAGGATGTTCTCCAGTGTAGCCGTACGGGAAGAGGCATTGACACGCCTGCGTACTTCATTCAGTTCTGTATCTCCGCTCTCGCCATTGCGTACTTTGGCCTCACTTTTCATCAGCAAAGCATCTGCATAACGGAAAAGAACGATATCATTTTCCATCAGCTTTCCATCTTTGGTGGCCGTTTCGTCTATCTCATATTTCTTCATACGGGCTCCTGCTGTCTGTACATACGGGGTGTTCGAAATATCCAGGGCGACTTTCCACGGCAGATATTCAAGAATGGTTCCGTTATCCAGACGGACTACATTCCCCTTTAGGTCATAAACGACTCCGGCAAAATAACAGATGTCAAAACGCGGGTCCTGTCCGGCTGTTTCATAGCCGAAGGTTTCCAACGCTTCGATCGTGGCGCTCGGCCCGTTTTCGCCGCTCAGCCCATAGGCTTTGGCGTGATTGTAATGACGGGAACGGAAAAGGTATTGCATCTGGTTGGTGTACAAGGTCTTATTCATCGGAATCGTGAAGATGTTCTCGACAGAGGGTTCGTTGAATACGGTAAAATTGGTTTTGTAATCCGGTTCCAGACGATAGCCCATTTCTTGCAGCTGGTCACAGTATGCGATCACCGTCTGCCAGGCATTGAGACGGTTGCCGTTTACCTCGAAAAAGAGATTCTTTCCGTCGGGACGTTGTCCGTCTGTCCAGTCATTGTCGGTGTAGACTTCAGCATTCAATGCCAGTTTCGCCAGCAGGAAGACAACTACGGGACGGGTGATGCGTCCGTAATACGGACCGGACTGATTGCTATGAACTTCACTAAGCAAAGGGGCTGATTCCTGCAACTCTTTGAACACAAAGTCGAATATTGTTTTCCGTTCGCTCTGTACGACGTCCTTCATGGATGGAGATGAGGTGAGTATCAGCGGGACACGTCCGAACAGATCCATCAGGTAATAGTAATACATCGCGCGCATCGCCCGTACTTCGGCACGATAGGCGGGAAGTTCGGCATCAGTGTGAGTTTCGGAGAACTGGTCGATCCGTTCCAGCGATTTGTTGGACAGCATGACTACTTTATAAAGATATTCCCAAGTGGCTTGGATGGCGTCGTTTTCAATTCCCCATTGGTGCAGGAACAATCCTTGCCAGAATCCGCCGTCGTACCAGTCGCCGCCACGGGTGGGGATGATGGCTTCGTCGGTGGTGAAGGTGTTCAGGTCATAAACTCCCCTACCCGTTCCCTGCAATCCCTGACTGTCGCTATAACCACCGATGTAAGTATAAAGAGAGGCCACGGCATTCAGATATAAATCCGAGAGGTTATTGTAGACTTCATCTTCCGGCAGTTTGTCTTTGGGACTCTCTTCCAGAAACTTGTCGCACGAGAACAAAGCCGTTGCCGTCATCAGTGCGATAGCTGTATTTCTTATATATTTTTTCATGATTTACTCCTCCGTTAAAAGTTTGTACGTTGTTCTGACGTCGTTAGAAATTAATACTCAATCCCAGCATATAGGTTCTCGCCAATGGATATCCCCGTTTATCATCCAGCCCCAAAGTGGAATTGACCGTTGAGCTGTTGATCATGGGCGAAAGACCCGAATAGCCGGAAATCGTCGCCAGGTTGTTGACCGTAAACGCCAGTCGCAGCGAGCGGACGTATTTCTTCAGTTTCTGCACTTTCTCTATCGGCACGTTCCAGCCGAGTGTCACGTAGTCGAAGTTTACATACGCCCCGTTCTCCAACCAATAGTCGGTAGCAGTCTGGTCTTTGATATTCCGTTGCGGAGCCTCCTCCATCACGTTGTAATCGGGGAATATATTCATGTTCATATAGGTCAGGGAGGTTCCGTTGTATATTTTATGTCCGAAAGCGCCATTAATCTGTACTGAAAGGTCGAAGCGCTTATAACGGAAACTGATGTTCGATCCGAGAATTGTCTTGGGCACGGCCTGTCCCGCTACATAGCGGTCTTCGCCATCTTCCAGACTGACACCACCGCCATTCAGATCGGCAATATCATAGGTGTAGCCGCCGTTTCCGTCGGAAACGAGTCCATTGGAATGAGGCAGGTAGAAGACACCTAGCGGCTGTCCCACCACTTGGTAGACGATATGATTGTAGCCGCCATGAAATCCGGCTCCGTCGAGGCTGGCGAGGCTCTTATACTGGGGAGCGGAAATCATTTCTCCGTTGTACATACCGCTCAGAGAGAGCAGTTTGTTTTGCTGGAAGGTGATGTTGGCATTAATGTTCAGTTCCATGTCCTGCGTTTTCAGCGGAGTGATACCGATGGCTATTTCCAGACCGCTGTTGCGCATGGAGCCGATATTAGCCAGCAGCGTATTGTAGGTGAAAGGCGGGACACTGACGTTGTAGAGGTAAAGCATGTCCGTCGTCTTGGAGTTGTAATAATTGGCGGAGAGCAGCAGGCGGTTGCCGAACATAGCCAGGTCGATACCTGTATTGAAGGTATGTTTCACTTCCCATTTCAGATCGGGGTTTGTGTTGCGCAGGTCGCCTAAGGATACGGCTGCCGAATTTCCTACAGGAATCACACCGTTCGGTTTAACAAGACTCAGCGTAGTGTATGAGTCGATTCCGCTTTGATTTCCTGCCAGACCGTAACCTATACGGAATTTCAGATTATCAATGATGGGAAGACGCTTCATGAACTTTTCTTCACTGATCACCCAAGCGGCGGAAACTGACGGAAAGAAGCCCCATTTGTGGTTGGCGCCGAATTTGGAGGAGGCGTCGGTACGGGCGTTCACTGTCAGGCTGTAACGGTCGGCATAGGTGTAGTTGAAGCGTCCCATGAAGGAAGCCAGATGCGGCTGTTCGTAATATGAGTTGGTGCCTTCCCAAAGACGGAGAGCACCGGCTTGCAGGTTGTTGTAGCCGAATTTATCCGTGTTGAAGTTAGTGACTGTGGTATAGAATCCTGTATAAGTCTCCTTCTGAAGTTCCGCCAGTGCGAGGGCGTCGAAGAAATGTTTCTTCCAGCCTTTCTTGTAGGTCAGCATCATGTTGCCCAAGAGAGACTCCATCTTTTTTGTGCCTTTATATGCTTGTCCATGCGCCCAGACGGAAGTGGGCAGGTACTGTGAATTTTCGACTATATTATAGGTATAGGCACCGAAGAGTACCAACTTGAGTTCGTCCATCAAGTTAAAGGTCAGACGGGCATGGGTGCTGATATGGGAAGTGGCGTCATGATCCTGCACTTCCATCCATGCCAGCGGATTGGTAATCTGGCTGGCGGTGGTGATTCCGTCCCACGAACCGGTCACAGGGTCTTTGTGGTTGGGATAGGTGGGATTGAAAGTAGCGGCAGAATAGAACGTTTTCTGAAGGTCTACCAGATTGTGGTTCTTCTGGATAGAGCCGAACATACCCAGTTCGCAGTTCAGAAAACCGTCAAACATCTTTTGAGTCATGTTCATATTGGAAGTGAAGTTCTTCATGTCTTCATTCAGAATGACTCCCTGACGATCCATGAAACCGAGGGATACACGGTAGCTGGATTCATTGGAACCGCCATAGAAGGCGATGTGATGGTTCTGCTGCAATCCTGTTTGCTCAATTTCTTTCTGGAAGTTGGTACTGTTGCCTTTGTCGAGAATAGAGATGCCCCGTTCGGAAGCGACTCTCCGGAAGTCATTTGCCGACAGCATATTCAGGTTCTTGTAGACGGTGGATATTCCGAAGATACCGTTGTAGCTCACTTGCGTCTTACCGCTCATCCCTTTCTTCGTAGTGATTTCGATGACACCGGAGGCCCCCCGCGATCCGTACTGTGATGTTTCGGAAGCATCCTTGAGGATGGTAAAACTCTCGATATCCGTAGGGTAAATGGAGGCAAGCATGCTCAAATCTCCGAATACTCCATCGACGATAATTAACGGGTCGTTCCCGCTGGTCAATGAAGTGGTACCACGCAGGCGGACTGCGTCGAGAGCTGCAGGGCCATTGGTTCCACGCTGAATGGTCAATCCCGGAACCCGTCCGCGAATAGCCTCCAGCGGGTTCGTGATCTGGTCTTTATTCATCTGTGTCTCCGTGATTTTCTCCACCGATCCGGAGATCGTTTTCATACTTCCGGTGGCATAGCCTACCGTTATCAGGGAGTCTACGGGAGGAGGAAGAACTGGTTTTCTCTGAGCAAATACACTTCCGCATGAAGCTACCAGAAAAAAAAGGCTCCAAATAGTAAGTCTGCTGTGTTCCATAATTATCAGTTTTTTTAAGGGATAATACAAATATAACAAAAAAAGCGAGTATCTGGTTGTGCAGACACTCGCTTTTCTTCTTTGTATAGGGCAGTACGATTTTATGGTACTCCTGTAGCTTGTCAATCAAATACGGCTTATCATGCTGATATGATTGACAAGTGTTCCTATGATTTATCAGTATTTCTATGATTTATTATTTTCCTGACCGTAGCCATAACCGTAGCCATAGCGTTTACCATATCCATAGTATTTGCCATACTTACCGTAGCCATAATAATAGCCATACTTTCTGCGTTTCAAGTCTACGCCGTTGATAACGGTACAGATATTAGGCAGTTTCTTTTCTTCGGCAAGTTCGTTGATCAGCGTGTACTCTACCTTGTGAGTATAGTCGGCACGGCAAACGTAGACAGACAAATCTGCTACACGTCCGATCAGTAAGGTATCGGTAACCATACCTACAGGTGCAGTATCCAAGATCACATAGTCAAAATTCTTCTTCAGTATTTCAATGGCTTTGTCCAGTCCGTCACGAGCCAGCAATTCCGTCGGATTAGGAGGAACCGTTCCACCCGGAAGGATGGACAGATTCTTATTGACATCTGAAGGCTGTACCAGACTCATCAGGTCTGTATCCGGATTTGCCAGGTATAAAGTAATACCTTTCTCCTTCGTCGAAAGGCGGAAGACCTTATTCAGTCCCGGTTTACGAATATCAAGTCCCACAATGACTACTTTCTTCCCTAAGAGAGAAAGACTGATCGCCAGATTCGCTGAAATAAACGATTTTCCTTCTCCACTGACCGTAGAAGTAACCAGTATTACTTTCTTGTCATTCTGCAGCATAAACTGAAGATTGGTACGGATATTTCGGAAGGTCTCGCTCATCAGATTGTTCTGATTCTCAAATACGGCAATAGAACCATCCTTCTCGTTCTTTTCGTCTGTCAACGGAATATCGCCGACGATAGGAACGGTGGTCAGCTTTTCAACATCTGCCCGTCCTTCGAGCTTGAACTTGGTCAGACCAATCAGGTAGATAATGCCTACGGGGATGCCAACGCCCAGTACTAAAGCAATCAGATAAATTATTTTCCGTTTCGGAGATACAGGGATGTCGTCAGCAATAGCTTCATCAATGATCTTCGCATTGTTTGCGGTAGCTGCCAGTGCTATTGCATTTTCTTCACGCTTCTGCAAAAGCATCAAATATAGTCCGGCCTTAATTTCTTGTTGACGGGCAATACTCACAAACTGCCTTTCTTGTCCCGGAGCATCACTAATACGACGAGAAAAACGATTTGCTTCACGATCAAGATCGGCTTTTGTAATCAACATCCCCTGCAATGTACCATCAAGAGTAGCCTGAACATTCGATTTCATAGCACGGATACTCGTATCCAAATTTACAATAGCCGGATTATTTTCTGTCGAAGTACGCAATAAACGTTTCCGCTCAACCAACATTTCATTATATCGTTCAATCGTTGCTACTAATGCAGCATCCTGTAAACCGACGTTACTTGGTAATACTTCGTATTCATTCCCTCTTATATATTTCCGCAAATCCTCCAGCAGACTGATTTGTGTCCGGTTTTCCACCCTCTTCTTTTCATATTCCGCATTACCGGTCAAGGCTATTTGAGCCTCACTGGTCAGGTCGGTTATACCGGCATTACGCTTGAAGTTCTCCAGATTCGCTTCCGTATTTCCAAGCTCCTTCGAGATAATATCAATACGTTCGTCAATGAATTCTGCTGTCTTCTGGGCAATCTCGTTTTTATCGTTATTCGTATTGCGGTTGTACATTTCCAGCAGTTGGTTGATGAAATCCTGTCCGCGTTGCAGGCTGGAGTTCTTCAGAGATATTACAGCCACTGAAGTAGTTTTAGAGGTCGGCTCAATAGTCAGATTCTCACAATATACCCGAGCCACCTTCATCGGCGAATTGATTTTTGCCGTGATACGACGGACATTCTGAGCTGAAGACTCTTCCGTTGTATCTTTATTCGCCATCAGTGAGTCCGGTGACTGGAAGAATGCCAGGGTACCTTCGTCCATCGGAAAGACAGCAGGAAGTTTCTCAAAATGTTTCTGGTATTCTTTATCACCAATCGTCACCCCTACGTCCAGACTGCCTTGCGGATACAATAACATTTCAACAATCATCGGATCGCTCAACTTCTCTGCTTCTTGTGGAGTCAGGCTAACGATAATAGGAGAAGTCTTATACATATTCTTGGAAGGGAACTCGTCTTCGTCTGTATATGACACATACAGGTTCAGCTGATTGACAACTTCCTTCACCAATGTCTTCGAACGCAAGACTTCCAACTCATTGTCTATGTTTTGAGAAGAGCTGATCAAGCCACTTAACCCCAGTTCTTCCAGTCCTGCCATGCCTCCTGTATTCCCTCCTTTTTTATCATCTTTGATCAGGACCGTAGCCGATATATTATAGACAGGAGTAGCCATACGCAAGTATATCCATGCACCGATAAGGCAAACTAAAACTGCACCGACAAACCAAGGCCAATGGATGATATATTTGAAAAGCACTTCCTGAATATCTATCTTCTCGTCATCAGCTTCACGTTGTCTTTCGTTTGCAAATTCTTCTTTCATTATTTCAAAACGTTATTTTAAGATGTTAAATAATAAGCTGGCTAAAGACACCAGAATGGAGGTAGCGGAGAACCACAGGCTTGTGCTGTTACCGATATCCGAGTTACGGGCTTTTGCTTTGTTGGGAGTTACATATACGACATCATTCTGTTGCAGCCAATAATATGGAGAAAGAATGGTTTCCGACTTATTCAAGTCGAGAGTAATAATTTCCTGCTTACCGGTAGCATCTTCACGAATCAGCTTCACGTTATCGCGTAAGCCATATACCGTCATATCCCCTGCCATAGCAAGCGCCTCCAGCAAGTTTACTTTCTCATTAGAAATAGTAAAAGTACCCGGACGGGTTACCTCTCCTATCACCGAAATCTTATAGTTGACCATACGCACCGTTACGATAGGCGCCTCTTTCATATAAGGTTTTAACTTATCTACAATCATTTGTTCTGCCTGTTTCTTGGTCAATCCACCGAGTTTCAGTTCTCCCAGCACAGGGAAAGAGATTTTTCCTTCATTATCTACCAGATAGGTTTGCAACACGGGTTGTGTAGTAGCCAAGGTATTGGCTACTGACAAATTCGTCGGACTGGCAACTGTCAGATTAAAAGGTGCTGCCAGTTCCGGACTTGTACAGGATACTACGATGGTCAACAGATCTTTAGGCATGATCTTTGCATCGTACAGTTTTTCTTTCTGCTCTGTTTGATTTATTACTTCTGTATCCTGCAAATAAGGTACTTTCTTGTAGGACTGGCAGGCCGTGAACAGAAAAGGCAGTAACACTACAAAAATCAATTTACTCAATATTCTCATAACTGTGATGAATTAGATATCTATTCTTTTATTTTTTGTTGTTTAGATTATTTTGTCAACAAGCTTTCATGCATCATTAATCTGCAGATATTCATGTACTATCATCTGTCTGCAGATTTTCATGCATCTCTATTTCTTAATACGCTTCCTTTTCTCCGTGGACAGCATTATATACGGTTTTATAGATTATATACAGGTCAAGCATAAATGTCCAATGTTCAATATACCATATGTCACGACTCACACGACCTTCCATCTGCCAAAGTTCTTTTGTCTCGCCGCGATATCCGGTCACTTGTGCCCAACCGGTAATTCCGGGTTTCACAAAATGACGGACCATGAATTTATTAATCACCTGTGCGTATTCTTCTGTATGCTTCAGCATATGAGGACGAGGACCGACAACGGACATATCTCCTTTCAGGACATTGATAAACTGAGGCAGTTCATCAATGCTCGTCTTACGGATAAACTCGCCAATACGTGTTTTACGAGGATCATTTGCTGTAGCCTGAAGAATATCACACTGCGCATTCACCTTCATAGAACGGAATTTATAGCACCAGAACTCACGTCCGTCTTCGCCGCTGCGTTTTTGTTTAAAGAAGATGGGGCCCGGCGAGCTAAGTTTGATAGCTATCCCTACGATTATATAAACTAAAGGAAAAATAGTACACAGAAATACCGATGAGGATATGATATCAAAGATGCGTTTTAAAACACGATTCTCACGAAGTTCCAATGGTTCGCGGCGGATAGATAACACGGGAACATTGCCCAGCAATTCAAAATACATCCTCCGTTTCAAATAGTTACGAACGTTGGGCACACTAAAAAAACGTACCAAGTGGTTCTCGCAATAATTAATGAGCGGAACAATCTCCGCACTTCGCACGGAAGGGAGACTGCAATAGAGTTGTGCTATCTTGCCTGCATTTTGTTCCAGATATTCAACTGCTTCTTTCGGCTGCCCCAAATATGCAACTTCTTCCGGATAGCAGCCGGAAGGAGAATCTTCAAAATATCCCATCACACGATAACCGGAAGTAGGATCGTCCGTCATTGAATGATAAAGTTCCTGCATATTCTCGTGACTGCCGACGAGTACAACCATACGGACATTTCCCCCTTTTTCACGATAAAGCTCCAAGAAATAACGAAAGGCAAGACGGTAGCAAATTAAGATGACCAGCAAAGCTACATAATACAATCCAAATAACCGTGAACGGAAAAATTCAAAATGAAAAAGTGACAAAAAGCAAATGGAAAACAAAACAAAAGGAACCATGTTGCGAAGCACACGGATCATGATCTGCTCCGGACGAACTACCGGATGATGCAAAATTACTCCAGACTGAATATTACATACCAAATAGCATAAACTCAACAGCACCATTCCCTGATAAAGGGAAGAAGAAACTCCTGAATAGAACCGGTTTCCAAAAATTAGTTCAAATCCCCACAACAGCAAGTTCAATAAAAGAACATCTCCTAAAAGGACAATGAATTTTAGGACTTTATTAAAACGTTGGACTTCCTGCATAAATTATTCATTTATATATTGACTAATGATATTTTAGATTTTACACCTGCATATTAGACAGTAAACGTTTAGGAATTCCGTTCATATCCATCCACTGAATTTATTTGAGCTAAATAGAAACTCTGCATTCTTAATGCTTCACTCTTAGAGTCAAAACCATTTATCTTCACTTCAGCTGCGTAACTCCTGCGTTTAGGCATATAATCTTCAACCACTTTAACTATTTTATCAGCCCATATAACCGGAGATTCTTCTAATCCAATGTAATGTGCAAGTTCGGATGCCGTTGTCTCCTCAGTGATATTCTTAGAAAAAAAAATAGGAAGTCCTGCACATTGTGCCTCTATCCCTACAACAGGCATTCCTTCATATAAACTGGGCAATAAGAAAGTATCAAAAGCATTATAAAACTGGTTTATATCATCCCTGCGCCCTAAATTCATAACTCTGTCAGTAATCCCATAACTCTGAATCCGATCATGCATTTCATTCTCCAACTCTCCAAATCCGATCATTACCAGAGTTGCATTTTCCTGTTTTTTTGTAATTTCATTGAAAATATCTATTAGGAATAATGGATTTTTCTGTGGAACATATCTACCAATAAACCCATATATCACTTTATTTTCCCAGCCAAACTTCTTTCGGGTACTTTCTCTAAGTTTGTCATCAAAAGCATTAGTATCTGCATTAATCACTGTCTTAAATATACTTACCTCTCCTTTATCATAAGTCTTCTTACCAAATTGCCAAATGCCACAATCTATAGAATTAGCCATATAACAATTTGCAAACCAATGAGAAAAAGGACGTAAGGCATACTTTATGAGTGTTTTCTTTTCATTTTTATCACCTTTCGATATACTTTCGGATATCCTCACTTTAACTCCGGCTATTCTACCCAAAAACATAGGAAATATATTGAGCGTATTATCAAAAGCATGCATCACTTCATACTTATTCTCCTTCAGAATCTTATATGTATCCTTCAAATGTATAATAAGATTCTTATATGGTGCCACCTTATATACTCTCCCACCCAAAGCTTTGATTTCTTCTTCGGGAATACCATTTGAATCTGAATCGCAGATAAAATCATATTGCACTTTTGTACGATCTATATGACGATAGTATTCCATTATTAGATTACGTTTACCGCCCGAGTGCAATACACCGGCTATTACAGCTATCCTTAACATAGTATTATATCTTTATTGATTCATGATAGAATGAAGAAATACCATCCAACATTGGCGTCAAAGTCACATCTACAAACTGTTTCATTTTTTCTATATCAAGAACCATATTGGAAACATCTACAGGACGCGCATTTTTATACTCAATTTTAAAATCTGCCTTTGAAATGATTTTCAAAAAAGCAAGTACATCATTCACAGAAAACCCTCTCCCACTTCCCAAATTGATTGTTTCATTACAAACATCCTTATTTATCAGTTGATAAAAGATATTAGCGAGATCTTCTATATAGATATAGTCACGAATGGCAGAACCATCTCCCCACACTTCTACAGGTTTATTTTCTATAATTTTACCTATAGCCACTGCTACTAATCCTTGTTTTCCATACAGATTTTGCCCATGACCATAAGGATTGGAAGGTCTCACAATGAGAAATTTTAGCTTCTGAGTTCTATTCTTAAACAAAATACTATTTTCCATCATTTGCTTTGACCATCCATAATAGGATATTGGTTCCATGCTATCTGTTTCTACAAATGGTTGAAATGTTGTTCTGTTACCATAAATTGTCCCTCCCGAGGAAAAATAGACAAACTTAATGTCTTCATTAGCACAGAATTCCATCAGTTTAATAGAAGGAAATATAACATTCTTAAATTCACCGATATAGTCATCATAGGTACTGCCGGGAATCAATGTTGACACTAAATGCACCACCACTTCTATCTTATTGGTCAAAAGAATATTCTTCACTTCATTTATATTGCTCAAAGAACTTCTAAAGACTGTCAAATTATAATCTTTAAGTCTTGATATATCAGCAAACTCTGGTTCCAAAATAAATACTGAATGCTTTTCATCAGAAATAAAACGCTTCACCAAACTAGATCCTATAAAACCTGCTCCCCCGATAAATAATATATTCATAAAATTGTATTTTTATTCTCCAAGTCTTTGCTGTAGCTATCTTTTAATTTCCCGATTCCCATTAATCGCTTTGAATATTTTTTTTATATATTTATACAATCCCAAGCGAGCAGTCCACAGGCGAGCTTGCTTTTCCAAACGATGTCGTAAGGTTACAGGAAAATATTTATGGAAACAAACTTCTGCATCCAGCAGATTTAAATCGACAAAAAAGGCTTCACGTTTAGGATTCATGCTAACGGAATGAAACATTTCTTTCACTCCTTCTACAGCCTTGTTTGAATTTATTTCCAGTACTTTCAACTGAGAACTGGATTCTTTCAATATAATATTGGCTAAATCTGAATGAGCTAAGATACGAGTTACCCCTTTGTCATTATCCAATTCCTTACTGAACTTGTCAACATCGAAACAATCCCATATTGTAAAATCTGTATTACGATAACGTTTTTTAAATGCACATTGATAACAACTAGGACGAACACTCATGTTAGCAAAAAAAGCACGCATCATAATATCTGTATCAATTCCCTCATGATACTCTATAGAATCATTACATCCAATAATAGACATAGTTGAATATTTATATCCATAATATTTATCTCTAAACAATATATTCGTAAATTCAGATCCTATTTTCTTTTTTTGTGCTTCCAAATATTTTCGATAAACTAATGGAGATGGACAAGCATGACAGACTACGTCTACCGTAACCAAATTCTCATATGGCTTTCTCAAAAAAGAAAACAATCCCTCCAACTGGCAAGGAGTACCACTGAATAAAACACACTTTCCTTCCATAAGAAACTGTTTCGCTTCCTTGTATGTGTTACCTATTCTGCTCTGTACATATTTGCTATTACGAAACATTCTCAAATCTTCATAACAATTAGCCCACTGATGCACCACCTCAAAATCAGTGCTGAAACCTGCACCACAAACAACACCTCCTCTATCAAGCACCCATCTAGCAATAGCCGTAAATGCACCGCCAGAAGTACTTTCACGTAATACCTGCTCATTTTTATGCTGTACCAAGTATGCCCTTTGTTCCTTCTCAACATCTGGTTGTACATGAATCACAGGGCAAACGACCTCACATAATCCACACTCTATACATGTATTCTCATCTGCAGCCGGATAAAGAAAACCTTCATCGTCTTCACACATGGTTATGCAATGCTTCGGACATACAGACGCACAGGCTGAACAGCCACAACACGAGCACTTATCTTTAATAGTTATCATAATTTATACCCGATTGGAACAAAGCCTCTTTTATATATTGTTTGGTGAATTCTCTTAATGTTTCTAATTTTCTATGTATCTTTATATAATCAATCTGCATTAACATACACTTCTCCACGTCTTCATCCGCTTTTAAAAGTCTTTCCTCTAATCCTACCAACGAAAGCAATGAGTACAAACGACCATTTGTAGAAACAATGCCATCATTATTATACCGCCTGAAAGTAAAGAACCGTTTCCCATACAACAAAGAAAATACAGACGAATGAAACGAATCTGTAAACACATACTCCGCATCCCGAATCAACTGCACGAACTCTGCAGGACCGACATTATAGGGAGTATAATCTGGAAATCCTACATCGCTTTTTATATACTCATCGCAATGCTGTAGCTGCACAATCTTATAACCAGTTTTCTCCTTGAAACGTTTCACAAAATCCCGCTGCTCTGGATTGTTGCCGAGAAAATAACAAAACAGATAGGGCTCCTTAACAAAATGTTCCTTCTTTGTGATACCATCCCATTCTTCGGCGGCGAAAAGGATAGTCGGATCACAAACCACAGGGATTTCTCTTCCCGTAAGTTCTTTCACTATTTTCTGTCCGCTTAATTCACGTACGGAGCAAAAATCCAGCCGCTTCAGAAATTTCGCAGCTTTCTGCGCCTGTCGTTTAGGAAGTCTTGCTATACCAAAACTAGTAGCTAAAGCTATCTTAGGCACATTGTCAGGAACAAAATTCAACGTATAGTAATTAGCCTCAATATTTGAAGGTAACCACAACTGGTCACTGCCTACTATAAAAGCCGCATATTCGTGCGCAGCATTGGCAAGCTCTTGCTTCGAGTTGTAAACCTCAGAAATATGGAACTTAGTTTGGCTGAAGCTCTTGAACATTTCTTTACGTAAAGCCATGCTATCCCGATATTCCTTCCCCTTAGTATAGATAGCTGTCATTTTTTTCACCGTTGCCCACTTATCTTTTACTGTATTAATATCCCATATTCTGCTCAAGAAATAACGATATTTCGCTTTATTAATCTCACTTTGCAACCCATCTATGCAGATTGTTACATTTTCTACTTTCATCTTATCAAATAGTAACTGGGTAGCATATGCCTGCAACTGACTCCCATAATTGGGTTGAAAATAGCAAGTGACAAGAGCTAGTTTTTTATTAGTCATACTGATATATCAATAATTATATTTTCCTTTTTTTAGACAATATTGTTTTAACCAGCCAATAAATGGAAGCATAATATATATATGTAGTCTAATAAAAGTTAGTGTCAATTTACGTTGTTTATCCATTCCTGTAGTAGTGCATTTAGCAATAGATGTCGAGAATAAATCGTTCTCTTTAATAACCTTTGCAAACTTGTTTATCTTCTTAAACACAGAATCCTTATTATCAGGATGGAAGTAAGTACTCATTGCTATAGCTATAACCACATAAGCCACTCTTTGGTATAACGGTTCGATAAATACTTTTTTGTCTGGAAATGTTTCAATATTTTCCTGAATTACATGAAAGCAATCTACCAAATATCCAGTATTTTTTTCATCAACCTTCTTAGATATTGAGTTAGGATTATATCTATAATGATTAAAATATTCATTAACAAAAAGAACTTTCTTTGCATGATAAAATGAACGTAAAGAGAACTCTAGTCCTTCGGCTCCTTGTTTCAGACGATCATTATGTCTTATCCCATTCCTTTTCGCATAATCTGCTCGTATCAGTTTACAGTAAGCTGTTGCAATACCACTTTTGTAGATAAGAGTATGTCTGGCTAAATCATGGCACTCATCATCTATGTAAATATGCTCTTGCTCCGAACATATCCATTCCCATTTTCCTTTAATGGAGATATCACCTAACTCCTGAATACATTTCCAAAATACTATATCCACATCCGTATGCCTAGAAAGATAGAACATCAATTTCTCACAAGTATTTATGTCTATCCAGTCATCACCATCTAAATACATATGCCAATCACCTATTGCTGCATCATATCCAGCATTGCGTGCTGACACAAGTCCGCCATTCTCTTTATGAATTACTTTAATTCGTTTATCTTTGTTTGCATATTCATCGCATATTTGCGGAGTAAAGTCTTTAGAACCATCGTTTACCAGTAGTAGTTCCCAATCCTGGTAAGTTTGATTTAGAATACATTCAATGGTTTCATTAAGGAATTCTTCAACATTATAACAGGGAACAATTATTGAAATAGAAGGTTTGTTCATTCTTATTGGAATAAAATTACAACTAACATAAAACTTCACATAAGACGTATATTCCGACTATTTTAAAGATATAGCCTCCTGAATATATTTATCAAGCAATTGACAGCAGGCCTTTTCACTATAGTTTTCATTCATATAGTACATCAGTTCTGGTTGAGCATAACCTCTATTCATTGCAGTCATTATAGCTTCACCTATTTCATCAACATTCATAGGATTCACCAATATTGCCCGCCCCCCATAATATTCTTTAGGGGCACCATAGTTAGTTAATACTATTTCACATCCATATGCTGCTGCTTCTAATGCTACCATTCCAACCCCCTCTTGAAGTGACGGCAAAGCAAAAACTTTAGCATGCTTATATAAATTCCATAACTCCTTCTCAGATACTTCACCAACATATTCTATATTTTCTGCATCACCTATTAAAGTTTCAAGCCAATTCTTTTCTAATACTCCGTGAAGATAACCTGCTAATTTCAAATTAAAACCATACTTCTTTGCAGCTTCAATAAGACGAGGAACATTTTTATTAGTTGAAGCCAATCGACTAGCATGAAAACAGAAATTTTCTTTAAGCGGCATCTCTTCTATAGGCGGAATACGAAAATGTAATGGAACTTTTTTAATTATCTTTTGTGAACGTTCTAAACAGTAATTAGTATAGTGACGTTCTTCTTCAGAACGAACTAACCAAAGTTTAAACCAGTCTTTAGACAACCATAAGTCATGAAAACGAGATGTCAATCCTAAATATTTCTGATTTCCCCACCACTTACAATAAAACTTATAACGCCAAGCTGGTATGCTAGGGTCAATAATAGGAGCCATAACCAAGTTGGCGTTATTTTTAAACAAGTCCTTAATCAAGATCCTTAATCCCAATGAAAAACTGACTACAATAATCGCATCAAAACTTTTCCATTCATTTTTATCCCAGAAGTTTATTAACAAGACCTCATGCCCCAATTTTCTTAATCCCTCTGCCCACATTTTACATTGTACCATTACACCACTATTATTTGTAAGAGCATATGTTGGTTGTATTATTCCATATTTCATTTTACAATGCATTTATCACAACTTATTTTTGTCTAATTATTAAACGAATTACACCAAACAATATTACATACAATAAAATATCCTGCATTCCATTTCTAAGTATGAGATTCAAACTTTTAAAGATGCCTGTAGAATTATTAAAATAGGTCATATATTTCAACAAAGCTATTATAATGGGAATAGGAATAATAAATTGTAACTTCGTAGAAACCAATGAAGAAAAAAAGTAGAAAACTAAAACGTATATAAAGAACGCGAAAATATAATAAGAATATCCCATCCAATAAAGCCCTATACCTGAATCGCCTGCGACACGAAACCCTTTATACATATTCTTGAGACCAAGCCCTTCTGTAGAGAGTAAATCACCAGGTGTGTAGTTGCTATCAAATTTATTAGTTGTATACCCGAAAATATCCAAAATAGGCGTAGGTATTTGAAACATGAGGAAATTTTCAGCATATCTGTGCATCTTTGAATTGTCATACCCTAATTTAGTGGCATAATCCAATGTCAAGTCTTGAGTACGAAGATTACATATTCTGTCCAATAAAATATTGTCTACATAATATTCACTCCAAGCATAGAAATTATCTCCTCCATTATCAGAATTAGACAAAGATGCCATGTTATAAGCATTATGCAATTTCTCTTTATCTGAATACAACTTCCAAATATTGGTAAATGTTTCCCCTGCTTTGCTTGAATAAGCTGATTGCCTATTCAATATCATAGCCGTAGCCAAGTCTGCAACAGGCCCTGTCACCAAATATAATCCAATAATTATCAGAATATTTGTTTTTGTCTTAAATAATTTTTTGTTTTCAAGTAAAACGACCAAGAAAGCCATAAGCCCCCATGAGACTATGCCGGTAAACATCAATGTTCTTTTAGTAGTAACAATTGCTAAAAAAATGATAAAAGAAAAGTAGACAATCAATGAAGTACGAGGAATCGCGGTATTCTTCCGACCATAATATTTGGGAAAAAGCATAGCGATTGGAAGTATTGCAAACTTAGTCATTTGATTCATAATTTGTCCCCAAGCACCTTTATTCTCTGCGTCCATCATATCAGTCCCTTGAATAGTTATATTGTATAGTAAGGCAAAAATGCCCGCACCGGCCATAGCCCATATTTGAGCTTCTGTAGGAACTTTAAAATATCCAAGTTTTTTCCATATACCTAAAAGCCACCCTTCTTTATATATCCGTCGACAAGTATGAAACGCCAATACAATAGTTGTCACATTCAGCATTAAATTGAAAAACGTAATATAGGGTACATTAAAACGGAAAGTTATAGGTTTACCTTCTATCAATGTTACGCCTAATGGTAAAGCAAAAAAGCAAATTCCATAAAAGAAAATCGCAACAAAGGGTATAAAATAATGATATAAAAAATCTACTTTCAATACTGTCCGACTTATAAATAGCCACCCATATAGTAGTACCACACAACCAAACAGATTTTCAAGAGCAGGAAAAGCTATGCATTCTATAACTATGCAAAATAGCATATATATAGTAATAGCTTTCTTTATGATTCTAAGAGTATTGTAACTTTTCATTCTTAATATTCAAAAGATTTTGAATATACTTATCTGCCAAACAGAGATTCAATAATATCCTGCATCATTTTTTCATATTTTGCATATCTTACCTTTGAAATTGTAATAACCTGTTCAATTGGATATTCTTTTAATCTCTTAACTATTTCATTAACAGTAACATTACATACATTATTTTCTATTTGAGCCCAATTATTCTCCAACCCGTATTGTTTCAAAATATCAAAAACTTTGCTACTAGCATTATTTTCCTTTTTTCCCCAGAAATTTGTACTTCCCCAATTATCTAAACTATAACAAGGAACACCATTCGCCAAACTAGATACGATAGGGTGCATATTGCTTCCTACATATCCTGCTGAATATTTAATCAAAGCATACCAATCAAGTGGAGAAAGTGGTATAGATATTGAGTGTTTAAATGGATGACTGAATGCCATTGCTCCATCTATAGGGAAAGCAACACACTCTTTACCTTCTATCCGCATAGCGTCATTTAGAGCTTCAAGAAAAGGTATAGACAAGATCTGAGTTCGCATCCCTATCAATACATATTTATCGGGAAGAACAAAACGATTACGAATATCCTCTTCCAAAGGTATCTTTTCTCCTACATTTTGATTAAGAGCAAAAACAGGATCTGGAGTGATGTCAATTGAAAGTTCAGGTCCTGCAGCAAGCATCATGTCCTTGGTCCAAGCATCACGCACCGAAATATATTTCAGTCTTTTCAAACTTTTGCCCATGCGCTTAAGCATATACCTACTAAATTTCTGATATTTACTATTCTGTGATGACACAGACATCATAGCCGTAGGTATGATATCAGAAAAACCATACCCCCAAAAAGGATTGGGGTAACGACGTTCTGAAGGCAATGGCTCAATCCAATATGGACGCCGTTTACCTAACTTTAATGTTGAAAATAACGGCCAATTCTGTACAACTGCATCAGAACCTATTATCACAGCATCAATTCCATGTTTTTTTATAGCATTCCTTACTCGGTCAGCAGTTAGCAAATGTGGTATTTGCTCTTTCATATTATTATCAATAAACTTAAAATGTTCTGCCAACTGCAAATAGCTACGTTTTGGCTTTATAAAGTTCTTGTAATATGAGACTAATCTTAACCATACTGTTTGAAAAGATACATATTCAAGAAATACTACCTCGTGTCCATGTTTACATAGGTAACTATAAGTAGATAACGCCTGCAAATTAGCTCCAAAATTAGCTACACGATAAAATGTCAATATACCAATTTTCATTATTATCTACCTCTAATTATTTTTTTCACTTTTTCAAATCCCTCTTCCCCTGCTACATTGACAATTAATTTCTTTGCTATACTTTCCATAATCTTATCTGTAGACTTTTCTAAATTACGTATTGTATACAAAGCCTCATTCTCATCAACTTGTTCTGTAAAAACCTCAAAAATCATAGGTTTATCTGTAATCTCAGGAATAAGAAAACGTTCTACATTTTTACTAAAACTTACTTTACAGGAAGCTGTTAGATATTCATATCCTAAATCTTCAGCGTAATGACGTACCAACGATATTGACTTCTGTCCAAAATGCCCAGCACCATCCATATACTGGTCCACAAGTACATCGCTAAAACGTGAGGCTGGATGTGTATAGTTACGAAATTCCATACCTTTGCCATTATTTACAAGTAATATTCTGACATTTTTCCCTACATGTCTATTGCCTAATGTATTCATGTCATAGAAAAATGCCAAGTCACCTATTATACCGAAATACAATCTATCCTTATTATACAATGAAGCACCTATCAACGCAGAAATATTACCATCAATACCAAATCCCCCTACATTACTATATCCCCTCACAGTATTAGGCGTTTCAAAGAAACTCCATGCACGTAATGAGTTTAAAATAGCATAATGCATCACACTACCTTCCGGAATACGTGGAGACAACTCATATGCTAACCAAATATTCGAAAATGGTATTTTCTTCGATATCAGTGAATAAAGATGATCGTAATCTTGCTTACATTCATTATAAAAGGATAAGTTCTTTTCATTCGTCTGCGCTTCAATATAATGATTAAAGAAGTCAACCTCCTGCATATAAAACATCTTCGATAAACTATGTGAAGGATCGCGAATAATACCATCTTCGCTTACACGCCAAACAGTCTTTGCCTTAGGCATAAGCAGCACTGATTCATAAGCACCACATATATCACCGATATAAATGAGTAGATCCATATGGCAAGCAACGCTCTTGTATTTATCTTGGCATCCCAACAAAGAAGACATAATCCTATACTTTCCACGATAATTGCTTGTTTGATCACAATAAACAACACCATTATTGTTTTCACAGAAAATATCTATTGCTACAGTAAGTTCTTGTGTAAAGGTTGTATGCGAACCGACAAAAATAGCAATACGTCCTTTCGGTAATATTGGAAAAGTATCACGTATCGTAATATACTGTATAGCATGAACATCTTTTATTTCTTGCACAGAAAAATCAAAGCTACTGTTTGTTTCCAAATCAATATGTACAGGCCCCCCCCCATCTTTCTTTAATGCAATCAACGCTCTGTTGACCTTCAATTGGCAATCCCATTCATCATTACTGTCTTTTACAAGAGGGGCAAACACACTAATTTTTACAATATCATTTGGAACTGCCGTACGATCAATAACTTGGGCTAAATGGTTACCAATATATGACAATGGACGTGTTGAAGTCAATGCTAAAATCGGAAGTCTGCGATAAAAAGCCTCTGTCAAACCTGAAAAATAGTTGCGAGATGCGGTAGCGCCTGTACATGTTAATACGACAGGCTCACCAGATTCTGCCGAAAGTCCACAGGCCATATATGCTGCCGAACGTTCATCAACACATGAATACATTTCAAAATAAGAGTCATTTTGAGCACTACATACAAAAGGTATATTAGTAGTACCTGGACTTGCAACTATTTTCTTTATATTATAGGCTTTAAGCAAAGCTATAACAATCTGTACATTACGCTCTGCTGAATAATACTCTTTCATATTTATCTGATATTTATATTGACAATTTACTTTTTGGGGGCACTACAGTTCTATGAAGCAAATAACTTATACAATCTTTTATTATAGAGATCTCACTAAATGGAGCCCACTCTCCAGTTATTCTGTCATATGTACCCTGTATACCCCATCCCATTTTTTTAAATTGAGGATGACAAAGAAAAGATTCAAGACAAGATATTAGTCCACTTTCGGTTCGTACAAATTGGGATGTATCTATATACTGCTGTATCTTACTATTATCAAACCGCCTGTTATAATATCTATCCAATATAACCTGCCATTTCGCACCTATCCATTCCAAATGTGGACTTTTATCAAGTAACAGCACTTTTGGACGCATCCCAGTTTTCTTTTCTATAGTATCAAGATAGATTTCCAATATTTCCTTCCATGTATAACTTTCATCCGATGTTATATGAAATGCCTCCCCAAAAGCTGTTTCTTTACCGATTATTGATGCTATTCCCAATGCTACATCATACCCATATGTAAGCGTAGTACTTTTTTCTGCGATGTCCTTTGAAAAAACGATCGTTCGTCCATTCAAAGCACGATAAAGCCATAATTCTTTTTCTAACACACCTAATTGCAAACGAATTTCACTATATGTAATATACGGGCGAATAACTGTCCAATTATTTTTTCCGGATCTGTGAAGAATATCTTCTTGCCGCGCCTTACTAAGAGCATATTCATCTGTTTTGAGATATTCTTCATCTTTATATACATCTAAAAGACGCGGAGAATTTTCCGTTATAGGAGTTTCCGAATCGGCATAAACTCTGGAACTCGACAGAAAAATGTATTGTCCTACGGAAGATAACAGCAAATCCACTCTATCTGCAAACTCTGATGTATTATAAATCATAAAATCAATAAGTACATCAAAATGATACTTTCGTAAAATATCACTTAAGAAAGCGGTTTCATGTGCATTACCCTGTATATAAGTAATTCCTACACCTTTACGTTCTCTACGTGTAGTCACATACACATCCTCCCCTTGATTATTCAATATCTTCGAAAGATGTATTCCCATCGCCCCAGTTCCACCCAATAATAAAATTTTTAATCTTTGATTATTCATAAAATGCCACTTTTTACATTTAAATTCATATATTCCGCTTTAAGACTTTTGCAAAAATTACATTCTTATGAAAACCTCTGTACGATTTTCTTTAACTTGGACGTAACAGTAACTTTCTCACTCTGTGTGAGACCTATTGTATAAACAACAGCAGATGTTACAAGCAAACTGCACAAACAAACAACAGATAATCTAATCCAACCACCGTCTAAAACCAAAAGTAATGGTAATGGGATTATAAATGTTAATAACATAACGCCAGCTACACGTCCCAATACATCTCTAAAGAAATAACTCAATGGCATATATAATAGTACTTTCATAAAATACAAACGAACCAGCAATGCTATACAATAAATAATTATGTATACAATATAAGTAGATTCAGGACCACAACCAAATTCAAAACATAACCATGAAAAAGGAAAAACCATAACTCCGACAATTGCTATGACTATCTGATAGCCTTTTATCTTACCAGTCGCCATAATAGCAGTCCAAAATGAATTTCCTAATAGAGAATCTACAAATGAAGAAAACACTATCAGCCTTACAAACACAATCGTATATTCTGGAACAGTTTTAAGCCAAATTTTCAGTATTGTCGGTGTTTCAAGCACAATAGGCACCGCAATAAACAGAAATAGAAAAGCACTAAACTTTGCTCCACGACAAACCAATTGATACATATAATCCAATTCTCCTGCAGAATAAGATTTCGTTATCTGAGGATTAATTGCTGTAGTAAAACTATTGGCGAAAGATTTTACTGCCGAATCAACTTGTACGGCAATACCACGAGCTGCGTTTGCTGCCACACCGAAATAAATATTCATCAGCATATTTACGCCTTGTGTGTTCAGCATAAAAGCTGATGAACCTAGAAAGTTCCAACCAGCAAATTTACCCATTTCGGAAAACAAGTCTTTATCAAGAAGTAAATGATAGGTACATTCTTCAAACTTACGCCTGCAATAAATACCATATATTGTACGAATAATAAATGCAACAACCAAATATAATACCGAATATGTTTTCAACTTGTCTAATGGCGACAAGTACAGCATATATGCAATAATTAACTGTAGAACTGCATTAACAATACTAATCACAGCATAAGCCCCCATTTCTTCGTGAGCTATAATTTCAGCATTAAACGGAACACTTATCAAATTTAGAACAAATGCACCAATAGCACATTGTAATACCCAATGAGCAGCATTCAATCTGTCATCAGGAATACTCATGTGATAATTCAAAAACCACAGACCTATAATTTCTGCCGCAATAACAATTACCACAGACATTATCAACTGAATATTTACACCTGTACAAAAGACAGCATTTAACCTTTGAGAATCTTTCTTACCTAACTCAAAAGTTATAAAACGCGTAATTGCATTAGAAAAGCTACCACTTAGTACAGTAAACATTGCTATAAACCCACCAACAACATTGTAAATACCAAAATCGCTAATTCCAAGAGCATTTAACACTACACGACTTGTAAACAACGCCACTGCCATTGTAAACATCATACGGATATATAGCAATAATGTATTTTTAACTATTCGCTTATTATTACTAGAATATTCTGTCATTATTATTTAGTACTAATCTAGTGTATGGTATAAGTTTTGGCTATCTCCCCCCATTATGAAAAATCACATCAATAGCACGAGCATGATCAATGACGTACAACCAATCACATACATTTTCTCTTTTGCCATATACAGGTTAATCATTAAAACTGAAGTTTGCATCTATATAATTATACTTATCAGAGCAATTATAGATTATAAACAACTCATTTTTAATTCATCTACGACTTTAAGCAAATATTGTCCATATTGATTCTTCAACATAGGCTTGGCCAGTTCGCGCATTTTATCTTCAGTTATCCATCCATGACGCAAAGCGATACCCTCCAAGCAGGCTACTTTCAAACCTTGACGTTTTTCTATAACTTCAATAAAAGTACTGGCTTCTGAAAGAGAATCATGCGTTCCCGTATCTAGCCAGGCGAATCCACGCCCCAGTAGCTGCACTTTAAGTTCCTGATCATTCAGGAATTGCTGATTCACTGTCGTAATCTCTAATTCACCACGCGAAGACGGTTTGATATTTTTAGCTACCTCCACCACTTTATTAGGATAGAAATAAAGACCAACTACTGCATAATTAGATTTTGGCTGAACAGGTTTTTCTTCTATACTTAAGACATTTCCCTCTTTATCAAATTCAGCAACACCATATCGTTCTGGATCAGCAACCCAATATCCGAAAACAGTAGCTTTATTTTCTTCTTCTGCAGTACGAACAGCCTCTTTAAGCATACGGGTGAAACTTTGTCCATAGAAAATATTATCACCGAGCACTAAACAAGCAGAATCGTTACCGATAAATTCTTCTCCGATAATAAAAGCCTGGGCCAATCCATCCGGAGAAGGCTGCTCCGCATATTCGAAACGCACACCATAATCTGAACCATCTCCCAAAAGGCGTTTAAAGCCTGGAAGATCATAAGGAGTAGAAATTATTAAAATCTCACGGATACCAGCCAACATCAGCACTGAAATAGGGTAATAAATCATTGGCTTATCAAAGATAGGGAGCAGTTGTTTGCTCACTCCTTTTGTGATCGGATACAAACGGGTACCTGAACCACCGGCTAAAACGATTCCTTTCATTGATTTGTTATGAGTACTCAAAATTAGAATAGCAGGATATATCCTTCTACTCAAAAACTGAATATTTTATTAAATAAATAGATTATCTTCTGAATTTGAAAAATAGTTCTACAAGCCAGACATAAGTTGTCCGACGACAAGGTGTCGACCAGATGATCGTAATGTTATGATTAGTTGATTTTTTCGCAATACCACTTTGGAATGTGCAGCATGACGCCGATAGTAGCCAACGTAACAACTACGTAATAGCTCTTCTTGTATTGCGTAAGTTTGCCTTCGAGTCCGGCAAACGGGCCACGGATCACCCGAACTGCTTGTCCGGGACGGGCTTCTGCTGTAACTGTATCGACATAAAGAGTTCCTTTATAATTAGGATCGCATACGGCACGGAATTCCAACATCTCATGGTCTGGAATTTCATAACACCGCCGTGTACTCCGGTCACGAACAAGCAGAAAAGGTATAGTACAATCCTTTACCCTCTCTAATAGTTCCTTTTCCGTAAATTCTTTCTCGATAAACAGCAGATTGTGTACAGCTGGAGTCAGCTTCCGATGCTTTTTACCATCGAGTGTCTCATACTCTACAAAACGCATCGGAATAAAATAATTTACCCCTTTTTCCTCCAAATATTTCCCCAAATGCTCTTCTTTACAATAGAAGGTTTGTATGGCATACCATGCCTTACTTCCCTCTGTTTGTCGTTCTTTGTCCAAATCATTCATTATCACCCATTACCCCTTGTTTTTATTTCATCACTTACTTAAAAGACAAAAGCGCCCTGACTTCCACAAATGAAATCCATTTATGAAGCAGTAGCGCATCTCTTAAGGATTTAGCCTTTTTATCTTATCTCCATATAAGAACCAAGGTTCATAGAGAAACGGATACAGTACTAAAACGATGCAAAAGTAATACAATTTAATAAAAGAACATACTTTTACAGCTTT
The DNA here is from genome assembly GCF_001811315.1 of Bacteroides sp. HMSC067B03. Classification (NCBI taxonomy): domain Bacteria; kingdom Pseudomonadati; phylum Bacteroidota; class Bacteroidia; order Bacteroidales; family Bacteroidaceae; genus Bacteroides; species Bacteroides sp. HMSC067B03. The sequence continues at coordinate 42,446 of NZ_KV804351.1, forward strand.
TATTTTGCCCACCAAGATGTTAAACTCTTGCCTGAGCCAACAGAAATTCCTCTAAGTGTTTCATAGCGATACACTTAGAGGAATTACACATATTACAACGATATTTCTTACTTCTTAGCTTCCTAGCGGCTTTCAATGATCAAGACTCCCTTTTTTAAGCCCTTACCCGTAGCTTCAAGGGTTATTTTTCCCGATTGTTCTGTTGAAGACACAATAGCAGTCATCATGCCACTAAAGACTTTCATCCTCGGACGCTGGAAAGATTCCAAAGAAGCTGCATTCCCATTAGCTCCTGCACGATAAGTGCCTGCTCCTTTCACTTTGAAACTAATCTCATGGGAGGCATCTGGACACAGATTACCATCTTTGTCTACTACACGTACTGTCACAAAAGAGAGATCTTTCCCGTCTGCCTTAATAACATCACGATCAGCTACCAATTCAATATGGTCGGGAGTACCGGCTGTATGAAGTTCTTTTTCAGCTACAGCTTTACCATTTGCATCATAAGCCACAACTTTCACCGTACCCGGCTCATATTTTGTATCCATCCACATCAGACGATAACGACTCTGACGCTTCAAGTTCATTATTGAAACAGAGTCGGCACTATTATTGATGGTTACAGAAAGGTCTTTGGTACGTTTTCCCTGACTCTTTCCATTGATAAATAATTCAGCTGAAGGATAGTTAGTATAGACAAAGACAGGAGTTATCTCTCCTTCACGTCCCGCCCAGTTCCAATGAGGAAGAATATGCAGTGTTTCCTCTTCTTTATTCCAGTGACTGCGATAGAGATAGTAGCGATCTTTCGGCAAACCTGCTAAATCGATAATACCAAACAGGGAAGAATGACTAGGCCAATCTGTATAATAGGGAGTCGGTTCGCCCAGATAATCGAATCCTGTCCAAACAAACTCTCCTATACAATAAGGCAGATCTTCATGCTGGATAAAGTCATCTTCGGGAAGATTGGACCAGGAGCAAGACTCTACATCATAAGAAGAAGACTGATGATCGTCATACTTCTTCATCCATTGACGGGTAACGGGGAATTTGTATACTCCACGAGAGCTAACTGTAGAAGCAGTCTCACTCCCCAAAACAATCTGCTGGGGAAGCTTTTTATAATTTTCCTGATATTTATGCGGTCTATAGTTAAATCCGGCAACATCCATTACTGCAGCCATATTATTATTGACAACGGCATCCGGTGCATCCATCCCCTGTGTGACAGGACGGGTCAGGTCTTCACGATGACAGATTTCTTGCAGGAAATAAGACATTTTAGGTCCTTTATTCCCATCCCACTGTTCGGGAACCTCATTTCCGATACACCACATCACCACACTCGGATTATTACGATAATGGCGTATTAAGTTCGTCAAATCCTTCACTGCCCATTCGTCAAAAACATGGCGATAGCCGTTCCTTACCTTCATAGCTTTCCATTCATCAAACGATTCTGCCATCACCATAATTCCCATCTCATCACAAGCTCTGATCAATTCAGGAGCAGGCATATTATGAGAAGTACGGATCGCATTACAGCCCATATCTTTCAGGATACGAATCTGATGACGGATGGCGGCATCATTTACGGCACCTCCCAAAGGACCGAGATCATGATGATTGCATACACCTTTGAATGGAGTTCTCTTCCCATTCAGGAAAAATCCTTTGTTGGGAATGACTTCAATAGTACGGATACCGAATGATGTTACATATTCATCTTTCAATGTATTGCCTTCATAGACTTTAGAGACGGCTTGATACAGGACAGGAGTTTCCGGACTCCATAAAGCCGGATGAGTAACAACAAGTTCCTGACTAAAGACATTATCATCAAAACGAGTACCTTGTTTTTCATTGGTAGTTACTACCTTTCCATTTTTATCTTTTAGTTCAGTCACAATACGATAAGCATCAAATTGTTTTCCGGAAGGTACAACCAAAGTAGTCTTTATATTAACTTTCGCATAGTCGTCCTTTACTACCGGAGTAGTTAACTGTGTACCCCATGTCGGAATATGTGCATCTTCCGTCACTACCAAATGCACATTCCTGTAAAGTCCGGCTCCCGGATACCAGCGGGAGGATTCCGTTTCATTCTCCAGACGAACAGCCAAAGTATTCATCATCCCCTCTTTCAGATAAGGGGTTACATCCAGATAGAAAGTATTGTATCCATAGGGCCAATAGCCAGCCTCCTGACCGTTGACATATACACGTGCATGGCTCATAGCTCCATCAAAAATCAATGTTGCCTTTTTACCCTTAGCAAAAGAAGGAGCATCAAAATTCAGCCGATACCAGCCTACCCCCACAAAAGGAAGCCCCCCCGTACGTCCGGCATGCTCCATTGCCTCTTTCTGCCCGTCTTGGGCAATGGCGGTCAACTGCTTATCATTATCTATACCAAAAGGTCCATAAATAGCCCAGTCATGAGGTACTACTACCGATTGCCACTTGACGTCATTATAGTCAGGCTGAATAAAATCGGCATTATCTTCACGCGTAAACTTCCATCCTTTCTCAAAAGTGTATGAGGTACGTACTTGCGCACTGATCACAGAGAAAGAAAAAAGCACGGCTATTCCTAATAAATTCTTAATATTTAAAGTCATAAATATACATCTAATTATTTCACAACTATTTCATCCGTAAATATCCATCCGCCAAATTCTTCTCCGGCGCAAGCTTGATAGCGTATATACCGACCTTTAGCATTGCCTTCCCATGAAACACTAATAAATTTAATAGCTTCCTCTTTATTAACCTTAGAAGTGTATTGTTTCAACTCTGTGAAGCTGGTCCCATCATCGGAAACAGAAATAAGGACGGACTCAGGCAGAAAGACTTCTGCTCCTACTACTTGCATAAAATCGGCAGAAACCGAATGGATGGAAGTCCTTGCCCCCATATCAATTATAACGTCCAAACGTTTTTTATCGATAAATCCTTGCCAAGATCCATCTCCATAGGTCCAGTCGCCACGAATACCATCAGTCAGAGCTGTATTTCCCTGAGCCGGATAATGAGGACTATAGGGAGCATTATAAATAACCTTCTTCCCTACAGCCAGATGGTTGATCGGTTTTAAAGACTCCGGACGACTTCCAATCTCATTTTTAAGATCAAAGGTATGATATCCCTTTGCTTGCAAATCATCAACCGCTTTTAAAGCACGATTATGGAAATCGGGCCATGATTTACGTTCAGGAGCTGACCACGCCACTTCTGCCAAAGCCAAGATACGAGGATATATCATATACTCCATATGTTCCGGTGTAGGAATATACTCAGCCCAGAGATTACCCTGCGCACCATAAACAAGTTCTGCCTGTTCTACGGTTAAAGAATCTGAGACTGGATTGTACGAATAAACTTTCTCCAATGGCAGATACCCTCCGATAGCTTCCGGCTGAGAATATGGAGCGTCCTGGTAACTATCCAAATAGCAATATTTACCGGGTGTCATTATTGCCTGATGACCAGAACGTACAGCAGCAATGCCTCCTTCTTCGCCACGCCATGACATTACAGTAGCATTAGGAGCCAAACCACCTTGGAGGATTTCATCCCATCCCAATAACTTACGTCCGTGAGCATTCAGGAACAGTTCTACACGATGAATCAGATAACTCTGCAGTTCGTCTACATTAGAAAGATGTTCATCCTGCATCCTTTTCTGACATTTCGGACAAGTCTTCCATGCCCCCTTACCAGCTTCATCACCGCCTATATGTATATATTCCGATGGAAAAAGTTCCATTACCTCAGTTAATACATTTTCCAGGAAAGTAAATGTCTCTTCATTCCCCACGCAGAAATCAGCATTCTTGTATGATTCGCCCGAACAGGATAATTGCGGATAGGCAGCCAATACTTCTTCCGAGTGAGAAGGCATCTCTATTTCAGGAATGATTGTGATATAATGTTGTCGTGCATATGCAATAATCTCCTTCATATCATCTTGAGTATAGTAACCACCGGAAGCACCGGGTTCATCATAACGAAGATATTTCCGTCCGCCGTTCCACCACTTCTTCCAGTTAGCATCTGTACGCCAAGCTGCAAATTCCGTCAACAAAGGATATTGCTTTATTTCAAGTCGCCATCCTGCTGCATCTGTCAGATGCAAATGCAATCGGTTTATTTTATAAAATGCCAGTGCATCTATCTGTTTTTTCACAAATTCTTTAGAGAGGAAGTGACGGGAAACATCCAGCATCATTCCACGATAGGCAAAACGAGGGGTATCCTGCACATCAACAGAAGTTATAGAATAATCTGTACCCGAAGGTTGAGACAGCTGCAACAATGTCTGAATTCCATAAAATAGTCCTGCCCCAGAAGAAGCTTTGATTAAAATATGCTCAGGAGTAACAGACAGTATATAACTTTCCGGTAACACCAGCAGAGGATTCTTTTCTGATATTAGTAAAGACAAGACATTCTGTTTATCTTTCTTCTTTCCTTCCTTAAATTGTAGTGATAAGGCAGTTTTCAAATAGTCGCCAAGAAGAGCAGCTTCTTCTCCTTGTAAGTTTGTATAAAGCTTAGTTTTTTCAGAAAGTAAAAAAGAGCCCGTACCCTGCTCCATCTTTAAGGGAACAGGTATTACGGACTGTGCTTTTATGGGATGTGCACAAAAGCACATCCCGATTACCCATAAGAAAAGACAAACTTTAGTGTATCTCTTTCTTATATCCATTAATTAACAGTAATTTCGTCTACAAATAAAAAACCTGGATAATTCTTCCCACCATGCCATTCCGGAATACTTTTCTCGGGCGAAGCTATCACTTTCACATATTGTGCTGTTACAGGTGTAAATGTTAGTTTATGGTCATAGATGCCATTTTTATCAGTTTCCTTCATTGCAGGATAGTTTTCGGATGCCACTTTCTTGAAGTTCGTGCCATCATCTGATACCTCCACAGAAAATTCTCTTGCATCAAATACCCAGTCTCCCTTCTCTACACATGTAGAAATGGCAACACTTGAAATCTCGGTAGGCTGTTTGAAATCAATGGTCACATCCATATCATTACCTCTAAATGCAATCCAACGTCCGGTTTTATAGTTACCATTTCCCTTCAGGCCATCGACCAAAGTAGTCACACCTTTAAACTCATATTGTTTATTCACAGGCTGATTAGCAACAATCGGCTTCATGCTTGATTTACTGAAATTGATTTTCTCTGAAACGACACGACTATTTCCTGTGGGACGAATGGCAATAGCTGAGAAATCTACATTCTCCTTGACTTTCAAGACACCGTCATAAACTGGAGAAGCGCTAGTCGGCTCAGTACCATCCAAAGTGTAATGGACAGGTGCATTGTCGATTGTAGAAAGTATAATGTCTAAAGTACCATCAGCCGGATTCGGATTAAATTCAGCTTTCACATCAAATACGTGCTTTGCATAATTGTATCCTTCTGCATCATACCATTTAATCAGTCGTGGAAGACGAGATAAGAAATCTTCATAGTTCTTCTTATCAGGTGTTGACCACTGTACTTCACACAAAGCTGCCCAACGAGGCAATACCATATATTGAGCATGAGAGAAAGTAGCAATATACTCTGTCCAAAGATTAGCTTGTACACCTTTTATATATTGCTGTTCTTCCGGAGTAAGAGAGGCCGGCATGGGCTCGTAGCTGTAAACTCTTTCGATTGGCAAATAACCTCCGATACCAAAAGGTTCGTTTTCAGTATCTTTAGCTTGATAATAATCAAAATACAGATAAGTGTTCGGTGTCATGATAACATCGTGTTTCTGCTTGGCAGCTTCAATGCCACCACTTTCACCACGCCATGACATAACAGTTGCATTAGGAGCAAGTCCGCCTTCCAGAATCTCATCCCAACCGATAATCTGACGTCCGTGATCATTCAGGAATTTTTCGATATGATTGATAACGAAGCTCTGTAAACGTTCCTCTTTACTATGGTTCTTATCCGATTTCAATCCCAATGCTTTGATACGTGCCTGACATTTCGGACATTTTTCCCATCTAACTTTCGGACATTCGTCACCACCAACATGGATATATTCCGACGGGAAGATATCTATCAATTCACTATATACATCTTCTATAAATTTCAAGACTTGATCATTTCCAGCACAAAGCACATCATCGGCTACTCCCCATTGTCTCCATACTTCATACGGGCCACCGGTACATCCTAATTCTGGATAAGCAGTAAGTGCAGCCAACATATGTCCCGGAAGGTCAATTTCCGGAATAACGGTAATATAACGTTCAGCAGCATAGTCAACGATTTCCTTTGCCTGTTCCTGCGTATAGAATCCACCATAAGGCGTATTATCATATTCGCCTGAGTTACGTCCGATTACAGTTCCTGATCTTTGAGAACCGATCTCTGTCAACTTCGGATATTTTTTGATTTCCAGACGCCATCCTTGGTCATCAGTGATATGCCAGTGCAGACGATTCATATTGTGCAAGGTCAGCATGTCAATATAAGTCTTCACTTCATCTATTGTGAAGAAATGACGGCTGACATCGAAATGTGCACCACGATAACCGAAGCGGGGGGCATCTTTAATTTCTACAGCAGGCAGTGCTACGTCAGCTCCCTGTGCAATAGGCAATGACTTACGCAACGTTTGAATACCATAAAAAACTCCAGCTTCTGTAGGGGCAGTAATCGTAACACCTTGGTCGGTGACTTTCAACTGATAAGCTTCAGGGTTTTCTACTTCCGATCCCAATGCCAGCACTATTGCATTTTTTCCTTCTGTTCCGGCTTCAATCGAGAAATCTCTGCCGGTTGCAGTCTTCAGGTATTCAGCAAGGAATTTCGCATTACGTTGCATCTTCTCATTTCCTTCCGGATAGAGGATTTTCACACCGCTTTTCAGAATAAAGGGGTTTACTTGCGTTGTGACAATTTCTTGTGGTAACGGGATAATCTGATAATTGGCTTCTTCTTGTACTGAACCGCAAGAACTCATTAGCCCTGCCAGTGCCAGACATCCGGTTAGTTTTAGGAGTTGTTTCATAAAATAAAAAATTAGGTGTTAGTAGTTAATAAATTAGTTTTATTTATAGGTTTCACGAATGTGCTTGATATTTACAGAGAACTCCTCCCCTTTTTTTATCTGAGGAGAAGTAATAATCACTTTTTTACGTTCTCCAGGCAGAAGGTCAAAGAAGTTGTCACTGTAACGGGCTCCTTGCAATGGAATCTCAATGAAAAGGTCTTTTGCCAATGTTGACGAGAAAAGAGTCAATTCACATTTACCATCTGTCTGTTTCATTTTATATGATACTGATGCCGGAGGAAGCTGCAAATCTTTCGTTTTTTTAAAGAAATGAACGGCCTCTGCAACCGGATGCCCTGATTTATCTTTAAGTATCAATTGTAAAAAGCAGCGTTGACACTCCTCGGGAGTCAGCCAACCATCAATATTGATGCGATAAACACATTGGGAAGTATTAGCCGGAACTTTCAACGAATGTATCTGCACCTTCTTGCCTAATGTTTTTCCATCAAAATCTACCACTTTCATTTCCAATGCCATTTGCTCCATCGCATCCAGCCAATCTGAAATCAGATAGACACATAAACTGTCATTCTGCTGTATAGGATTAATCAAGATGGGAGCAAAAGCACGTTTTGCCTGATAATGCAACGCCTTCCAGTTTCCATAATAATCAATACTTGACCAGGATACCACAGGCCAACTGTCGTTCAACTGCCAATACAATGTCCCCATACAATAAGGACGATTGCGTCTGTGAGCTTCCAGTCCATGTCGCATCCCCTGCCCTTGCAAGACTAATCCGACATAGACAAAATCTTCAAAACTTTCAGGAATGATATAATCGCGTTCCATATAAGTACGAATCAATGAATTTCCAATACTACTCTTCTGATGGGCATTCATCACTTTCGATTCAATCTGATAATCTTCGGGGGCAGCAAAAGTTGCAATAGTTTTCATTTCCGGGAATGACTGGAAACCAAATTCACTCATAAAACGCGGCAAATCGGTATCCAAAGACTCAAAAGGTTTCTTACCATACCAAACTCCCCAGTTATGACTATCTCCTGTCCCCCACGATTCCGGACGTCCCCAATTGGCAAGGTAAGGAGAACTATGCACATAGAAACGATCTGCATCAAATTCTTTGACCATTGAAGGCAGTAATTCATGAAAGAGTTTATCATAGCCATGCAATAATCCCTGATAAACTTCCGGAGTAAACTTCTTCTCAAAGCCCCAATATTTCAATGCTTCCAATATTTCATTATTGCCACACCACATAGCTAAAGAGGCGTGATTCCGAAGACGACGAATGTTATAAACAGCCTCTGCCTCTACCCGCTTCAAGAAAGCAGGATCCGAAGGATAAGGAGTACACGCAAACATAAAGTCCTGCCAGACGAGTATACCATTCTCATCAGCAAGGTCATAGAAAAGATTATTCTCATATGTCCCGCCACCCCATACACGAACCATATTCATATTGGCTTCCTTCATATCACGGAACAAGGTCTGATATCGTTCAGCAGTAACATTAGGCAGCAATGCATCCTGAGGAATATAATTGGCTCCTTTGGCAAACATCGGTATGCCATTGACCTCAAAATAAAAAGACTCTCCATTCTTATCTTTTTCATTCACAACACGAATCGTTCGCAAACCGATCCGGTGAGATTGCTCTGCAACAATCCGTTCTCCACAAGCTATCTGAACAGAGAAGTCATACAAAGTCGGAGTTCCCCAACCATTAGGCATCCATCGTACAGGATTCGTCACCTCAGAAGGAAGAGTTATATGATTTATTCCGGGCTGCAATTTCACCTGCTGTTTGACTTCTGCAACAGCAGTACCATCCAAAGAAACACGAACTCTTACTTCAGCCGGAACTTCCTGAGAAAGGATCTGGTTTACAATGAGTTCATTAGATAAGCGTGCCGTTTCATCCGTCAGCGATACTTGTCTGACATGATAATCGGATATGGTAGCCACATCGTAAAAACGAAGTGTGACCGGACGCCAGACTCCACTTGTCACCATTCGGATTCCCCAATCCCAACCGTAACTATACGGAGCTTTACGAGTAAACACACTAAGATGTTTCTCATGATGATCATTATCCGCAGGATAATTAAAACCATTAGAGGCGTATTGTGGCAATGTTTGCCGGATAGGTGAATGGAAATAAATATATAAGTGATTCTCGCCCTTTCGCAATACAGATTTCACAGGAACCGTATAACCGACAAACATGTTATCTGCCTTAAGCAATAATGAACCATTCAGATATACGTCTGCATAAGTATCAAGACCCTCAAATATAAGCTGGATTCCGTCACGATTCAATTGTTCTTCGGAAACTATAAAAGAGGTTCTGTATTCCCAGTCCTCATTCTCCACCCATTGAATTTTCTCTTCATTCATTCCATAAAAGGGATTCGGCAGTAATTCATGATTGATCAGATCCTGATGGACCGTACCGGGAACCGTAGCTGACATCCACTTTTCTGTTCCTGATTGAGAAAATTCCCAACCGGTATCCAGTAGCATGACTTCCGAAGTGTCATTTCCCTGAGCATAAACCATACTACAGCAACATAGCAATCCACATGCTATCGGAGCTATCTTTTCTGTCAAATTTAAGATCATAGTGGGGGCATTAGATATTAACGGAGTAAAGATATTACTTTTTTGTCAAATATTTCCTATTGAAGCCACAAAATATCTCATTTCACCGCAAATTCAGCACGAAACGTCGAAGCAGGAAGTCCCGCACGATTAACCAGATTAGCCCGCGTGAAAGGTTGCCAGCCATACCGTACATAACGAGGATTCCGTACTTCTTTACTGTATACCTTCACTTGTTCTCCTACCACCTCAGCCGTTGCCGGATAATAGATACCCTCAAATTCCGCAACCTCAAAGCATCGCAAAGACTTTCCATCAGAGCTTCGCATCCCTTGTCCATAATCAAAAGACAAATAAACCTTCTCACCCCGAACATCTGCACCACGGAATAAGGGACCTGAAGGAACAATGTCTTTCAGATATGTCTTATTCAAAGCCCATCGTGCCAGACGTTCTCCCACTGGTTGTTTACAAGTAGGATGTACATCCAAAGAATCACCATGATCACTGGACACAGCCATTCCGATGTCAGAGATTTCATTCAGCATTCTGCGCTGACTATCACGAAACCAAGGCCAGGACGGACGATCTAGACTGGATAATTGCACATAATAAAAAGGTAAGCAATCATCATTCCAGTTCTTTCGCCAAGCATTCACCAGTAGTTTAAATAACGCCTCATGGGCTTCCCAATTATGAGCATTCGATTCTCCCTGATACCAGATTATCCCTCGTATCGGATACTGTTCTAAAGGACGAATACCCGACTCATATAAATAACAGGGCTCATACGGATGTCTCTGCCGATTGTTCACTGACTTTTTTATATTCAATGCAGCCCGTCCACGTACCCATTCCTGAATAAAATCATTTTGGGTCCAATCCTTTAAAATGGCAGGGAAATGATATTCCAGACTAGTTCTATCTATCCAAGCTTCTGTGGGAGAACCACCAACAGCATTACAAATCAATCCAACCGGAACTTTCAGACTGTCTCTTAACATCTTACCAAAATAGTATGCAATTGCCGAAAAATCAGAAACGGTTTCCGGAGCGCATTCTTTCCACTCTGTATCCTTATAATATTGGAGATGATTCAATGAATCAAGTACAGTCGTTTCCCATTCGACAGCATTTGTGCGCCAACGCGCTTTCATATCATACAGACGAAGCTCCTGATCTGCGGCACGTGGAATATCAAGCCGGGCAGTCGAAGCCTGTTTCAGCATAAATTCCATATTGGACTGACCGGAGCAAAGCCAGACTTCACCCGCTAATACGTTATGATATTGAAGTACCTTCTGATTGGTTGAAATCTTCAGGGTATAAGGCTCCCCTGCCTTTAAAGGAGGCAGCGTTACCGACCATTTTCCATTCGGGCCTACCTTTGTTTTCATTTGTCGGTCAGCTATACTTACAGTCACTTGATCTCCCGCATTGGCAGTTCCCTGAATCGTTAATGGAACCTCCCGTTGCAATACCATATTATCTGTATAAAGCAACGGCATTTTTAGTCCGCCATAATCTCCGGTGATGGCTGAATATACTGTCTGAGCCAAAACAAATGCTCCTTCGGGATCAGGATGTACAGCGTCCGTCAACATAAAAGGATAAGGGTACAACGGCTTATGAAAATCAATCAACTGCACCCCGGCATAGCGGGCCACATTTTCAATCGCCAGTTGTATTTCTCCATGCCAGTCACGTGTTCCTGACAGGAAACGAGGATGACGGTCGGCAATAGGTGTGAGTCTGGCAATCATAATCCGGGCTTCGGGATTGGCAACCCGAAAAGAGTCAATCAGTGCAATGTAATCTTTCACAAAGAAATCACGGTAATCGGGCCAGTCACGAGGATCAGTATCATTGATGCCCAGGTGAATGACCACAATATCTCCGGCAAAGTCAATAGCCCTGTGGTATTCATCTTGCTGCATATAAGGCCGGTGCCCCTTATTCAACAGCGTAGCACCGGACTTACCGAAGTTTTCAACTTGATAGGACTCTCCCAGCATTTTCTGTAATTGCACCGGATATGACTGTGTAACCCGGTCGGGCAATCCATAACCATAGGTTATACTATTACCTATGCAAGCGACTTTTATACGATGTTGCTGCGCATAGAGTACTACACTCAAAGTCAGAAACAAATAAATAATAAAAGACTTCTTCATTTTTCTTGTTAACGTAAGCTTTTACAATTTCTTCTCCGGAGAATAGATCAGTCCTTCCACAGCCTTTTCTCCGTCAAGAGTAACAAATACCGTAGTAAACATCCATTTCACCAATCGTACTTCATTCATCGAGAATTTACCGACAGGCAGTTTCAGCAATACCTTATTCCAGCCCTTATTCAAATGAACCTGTAGCGGCGGACGAGCCACACAATTTTCATTTCCTAAAGCTGTCTCCGAATTTTTCACCCGATGAGTAGCAGACCATACCGGAGGTAATATCTCCTGATTATTAATCCAAATACGGCTTTCTTTATAATCCCATTTCCCCGGTAATGGAGGCAGATCATTCTCCGAACGTCCATAGTTCTGAAATTCTGCCCATAGACCTACCTCCTGTGCTTTAGGAGAATAAACATACGTATAGGCATAAGCTGTATGATTTTCCTGCGGATCTTTATAAAAAGCCGGTACTATTTTGCCCCAGACATGTCGAAGATAAATACCAGCTCCTATGGCAGGACGTACTCCGTAGTGTTTTCCTTCATAAATATATGAATCTTTCAACTCCTCTTCCGGTGGAAACACTTTAGTCAGATCTCCTTCATTTGGAAAAGCATCTGTAATATTCCATTTTACATTAGTCTGTTTGACGTAGGCAAATGGATATCCTTTAAACATGTGCTCTTTATACCATAACATACGACTTTCGAAGTCCTTAAAGTTGCTAAAGACTTCCGACTTCTCATCCGCAGGAAGAATTGTTCCCTGCTTATCAAAATATTCAGTTCCTCCTCCCCGCCACGCACGTTCTGCAATCGCCAACATATTCGGGTAAAAGTTATTCTCCAGAATCATATTCCATTCCTTATCTATCAAACGATCATTCCAGATGCCCATAATAACTCCCGCAAGATCATCACTTCCCATATCCGCATTATAAATACGACTATTATACAATGCAATAATATCACCGAACGTATCAAAATGATTCAGATAATGGAAACGGGAATCAATGGCCGGAGTACCTTGCCGGGCTTTTCCCCGATAACTCCAAAGCTGCATCATGTCAATTTCACCTGCCTTATACTTCCATCCGGGATTCCAGGAAATCACTTTCTTTCCTTTGTTACGGACATAAGCCACCATTTCAGGGACAAACTGTGGATTGGTAAACTGCACCTCATCTGTACCAATATGGATATAGGGAACATCAAATGTTTCACAGACCTCATCCAACAGAAGCTTCAATATTTTCATTCCTTCCGGGCTTTGCATATCATGACGGAAAGTACGAATAAATGCCGCACTATGCCCGGGCATATCAATCTCCGGAATCAATAGTACCTGATGGGCCTTACAGAAAGCTACCAAGTCTTTGGCTTCTTCCAACGTGTAATATTTGCCCGCCATACGAGTCATATTGATACTATCGTTCAGCATTGGAAAAATTTTACTTTCCAAACGCCATGCCTGATTCTCCGTTAAATGCCAGTGAAAAGTATTGATTTTAAACCGGGATAATATAGCTATCTCACGCTTCAGTTCCTCTACAGACAAGTAGCTGCGTCCTACATCCTGCATGAAACCTCTAATCCGGAAAGCCGGCCAGTCAGTGATCGTACAACATTGCAAACGATTTCTTCTTCCACCCGCTTCTTTCAATTGAAAAAGTGTCTGCATCGCCCAATATACGCCACGCTCTGCTACAGCCTCTACCGTAATAGTCTTTGGAGTAATAGTCAGACGATAAGCCTCTTCCTGATTGACAGGTATATTTTCAATCGTGTCAATCAGTTTTATATTTATGGAGGATGCCGACTGATCGGCCAAAGTACCTCCCATCTCTGTCACAAACTGCTTCCATTCCTGTGAAAGCACAGGAGTAGAAAGCCGCATTTTACCCATGACAAAATATCCTTTTGCCAAAATACATTGCTGAGGTTGGGGAAGCAGATGCAACTGACCTGCTCCCAATATATATAATGTATGGAATAAAAATGCAATTCCTAAAAAGATTCGAAGACTTCTCATCGAATCAGATCTTTCAGTTTCACCGCTTGGAATGTCATATGAGCTGCACTGCTTTCATATAAGATGCCAATAGTCTCCCGATCGATCATTGTCAGACAGCTATATCCCCAGCCTTCTCCTTCATCCAGCATTAACTGATGTTCGGGAAGCCAGGTCACTCCTCCGTCCAGACTTGCTTTAATAGTTATATGATTACGTCCTTTGGTAGTATTCGGATTCGAGAATAAAAGAATATCCTTATCAAGTACATTATCTTTAGCTCCAACATGAATCAAACTTGCCATACACACAGGCTCCTGCAGTGCCTTTCGAGAGGAAGGATGTTCTGTCCATGTCTTTCCTAAGTCTTTTGTAATTGCTACGGCACGGCTTCCTCCACGGTTATCCCGCATATTCAGCATCAGCACTCCGGGCTCTATTTCTACCACTTGCGCTTCGGTTGTATTGGTACGTGCCAGATTGTGCATCTTCCACGTTTTTCCTCTGTCTTTACTATACATGATTCCGGCATTAGGTATACGGGTAGAATCGATAAACTGAGTAGGAAATACTAAAGTTCCGTCACTCATCGTGATTCCCCGTCCCGGTCCCTGAAGCAAGAAATACCAGGAAGGATCTTTTACCTGATCGGTTATATTAATCGGCTTCGACCAAGTCTTACCGTCATCCGTACTTTTTGCCATAACCAATTGTGCCGTTTTATACATATCCATCCCGGGATGAGAACTCCACCAGGCACGCTGATTACCCATGCCGTGTGTCCATGCCGCAACAACCCATATTGTATTCGTTTGGGTATCTACCAGAATAGAAGGGTCCCCTACTCCATTCTGCGCAGCAGGCAAACCATCGTACTCACCAAACGAAAGAGGCAGTCTCATCTTCTCCCATGTTTTGCCGCCATCCGTGCTACGACTCAAACCGACATCTACATATTCTTGCAGATCGACACTGCTATTATAACGAACATCATATACGCCAAGCAGTGTTCCTTTATTGGAAGTGACCAATCCGGGAATGCGGAAAGAAGCTGAGCCATCATCACCGGCATGCCGAACACCGACAGCCATCCGGTGAATTATATCTTTCGGTGACCGTTCTTTACAAACAGCTTCTTTGCCATCTATCTTTACCGACTGGAGTTCGGAACTTATTTTCGTGAAAAGAGAAGCTTCGGGTTTCATCTGTAAACTGATCCAAAAGAAATTAACACCCGGAAATAACTTATAATGACTCTTCAATACGACTTTCGCAGAAGGTTTCTGTACTTCCGCACATTTAATTGAATAAGATGGTATCGCTGCCAATGTTCCTCCCGGACGATGACTGGATATATAATCGACCGGTGCAAACCTTTTCTTTCCTCTATCTTGTAAAGCTTCTGTACCTCCATAATAGAGTTTAACGGCCTGTACATCCGACAAATTCACACTCTTGCCAAAATCAAGAACGATCTCATCCATCATCCGGCTTTCTTTTGCATCTAAACGAAAGTAGAACAATACATTGTCCTGCCGCTCAATTAAAATAGGAATTTGTGTCTGATGGACAAAAACTGTGTCTGAGGCTTTCACATAAAGGGAGCACCCTATCAAGAGAACAAGGGTAAGTAAATAATGATTTCTTTTCATAAATGGGGGGTATTAGTTAGTATAACGATGACAAAGATAAGATTTTCTCAGCATATATTTAACAAACAAAGCTACAAACTTGCAATTTTTACCAAGTTCTCGTAGGACTAGTTAACACCT
>NZ_KV804352.1:0-8163 GCF_001811315.1 Bacteroides sp. HMSC067B03
GGGGATGTGCCTTAGTTTTGACACAGCCCCTTTTCTTTAATAATAACTTGAACTTCACCCTCTTCTTGATTCATTAGATTAGCAATTAAAAGGAACTACCATTCGATTGCTTGATCTTCGTCTGGAATCTGAGTATTGATATCACGTGATAATGTTAATGTACCTTTTACATGATAGCGAATGATGGTGCCTTCCACTGGTATATAATTGAAATAATAGTCAACATTATTAATTATTACATAACGGTGTTCCAGATAGGGCTTAGCGTCATCCATTGATGAAGAAATACGAAATGAAGGAGTCACGTCCTTGTTTAATTCAAATCCAATCTCTTCTGCATTATCACAGGAAATAGTAACCGAACCATTCGTCTCGCCATTAAAGGTAAATTTAATTTTATACTTTCTACGGTCTGTATAATCCTCATCTACTATTCCTGCATACGTAAAAATAGTCTGTTCATCTATTACATATCCTCTTATTGACGATTTTGTGATAGATTCTGCTGTTTCTATCGGTTTACCATCTCCATCATATCCCGTCACCACCTTGTTGGTTATTCCTGTACCAGAATAATCGCCAGAGTAATCATTAAATGGGAAGATTCTCAATATTGCCTTAGCATAGTCTTTACGCGGATGAGCTACGTAGTTGTAAGACGCGTCGTCTACAATCTGCAATGGAAGTACCCATTTCTCTGACATATCAATGTTGCGAAAATCAAATTTAAGATCCAGCAAACCTTTATTTTCTCCCGCTTTTATCAGTAGAGATTCTGGATACGAAGCGTATGCCAATCCTTCTGCTCCCATATCCTCATAATATAGTTCTGTACGTGTAGCGTAACGAGCGTAATTCAAAATATTCAATGTATCAGCATCATGTGCTACGTGTACAGTGACATTACTTGGATTGTCGGTAGAGCCACTAACAAGTATTGGCAACTGATAATTGGATCTCCCTTCTCCTCCTTCAGCATAATTTCCTTCTGCATCATGGCGACTATAAGGTACATATATATTCGTCACTCCCTTACTATCCAGTTGTGAACTGAAAGAAATGTAGTGTTCATATTGTTCATCTTCCCATTCTGAATTGCAGGAAGTTCCCAACATTGTCATTGCAGCCAAAGCTGCCAAAGTATATATTTTTTTCATATATAAGTCTTTATGTTTAGAATTAATCATACATTGTCCATCCTGGGTTCTGTGTTAAACGCGAATTACGTTTCAATTCACTATGTTTGATAGGCCATAACCATAGTTTCTCTGAGAACGTAGACGGAAGATTGTAAACAGGAATTGCCGAATGGAATTCGTCTCTCTTAGCTTCGCCAACAAAGACATTGCAACCGTATATTTGCAGAGATTCTTCTATTGGTGCATCTTTCCAACGACGAATGTCAAAGTAACGTTTTCCTTCGCCCATTAACTCTATCATACGTTCACGTTTTAAAGCTTTACGCATATCATCAACCCCGCTCTGCAGATAAAATTCATCTGGATAGTCAGGCAGCCCCGCACGAATACGTACCGGATGAATACCTCTTTCCATTTGTTCTTTATCACGGCTGATAGTGTAAGTTGTCGCCTCATTCCAAGAAGGTATATTGTATGTTCCAGTCAACTCATTCAATGCTTCTGCATAAAGCAGTAGAATATCTGCATAGCGAATTGCAGTTTCAGCTTTCGCAACATAATTGCCCGGATAGTCGTTGGGATGAACAAACTTTTTAATTCCTATACCTGTACGCAAGTAGAAACCGTCATTACGATAACCATCGGAACTTCCAAAGTAGTACCAAACCTGTTGATTTACATCTGCAGGTTTGCTTTCAGTCTGGCTCAAATAATACCATGTACAGCCATTATAAGCAACAGAAGCATAGAATCGTGGTTCACGCTCTACATATTGCAAAGAAACATTCATCCCAGTTTTAGCCTGATCATTATCTCCTTTCTTCGGATCATATTTCCAACCTAATTCCGGATATTTATTATCCTTCAAGTCCTGCAAATCAGTAAACCCAGTTCTACGTTCACGAGTATCTACAATACCTTGATAATTAGCTACTCCTTGATACATAGAGTTCATGCCCGGCTCATTACTACCATTATTCATATAATATGCATCCAGCATTTTCTGTGTCATGCCATGGCAGTTCCAGCCTCCATCATCTTTGGGCATTTGATGAAGTACCAACATATCTATATTGGTTGCCCCACGTGTAAATATCAGTTCTTTATTGTTTGCAGGTAATATAGTTCCATCAAAGATAGTACGATATGATCTGAGCGGGTCAATATTTGTCCATCCTTTTGGCCAAGGTTGCTTGGAAAACTCACCATCAGCCGGTGGAGTAACAGTCGGACGCTCAGAAGGCCCATTATCAGATGTGGATTTATTTACAATATTCAACTCATAAACATCTAAATCGATGACATCACGGCAAGCGGCAGCAGCTTTTGCCCATTTTTCTTCACTATATTCGGAAGAAAGCAAACGACGCCCTTCGTCATCTACCAATTGCTGCGCATATTCATCATTATTTCCATTAGCAAACGGACTAGCTGCAAAAATCAGCGCATAAGCACGAACTGCCAATGCAGCTCCACGGGTGGGTCGGCCTATAGCATAATTATCAGTACGACGATCATATTGTAACTCTTTAGTAGCCTGTAGCATTTCGTCACTGATATATTGTGCCACTTCTTCGTATGAACTACGTGGAGTGGCAATTTGGTCATAGCTCTGGGTATAATCCACTCCTTCATCCGGCATAATAGGTACCGGGCCATAACGACGTAAAAGCAACCAATAATAGTAAGCGCGAACAAAACGAGCCTGTCCCTTGTAATCTAGTATTTCCCAATCAGCCATCTCTTGGCACCGGTCAACATTATGGATAAATACTGACGCTTGGAAAATCCCTTTGTAACATGCCCCCCATGCACCAACATTATAAGTGTTCTCATCATATTCTCCTAACTTGAACATATTATATGACAGTTCATTCTTTGTTGCATCGATTGTCTTATCTCGGTCACCATAATACATATCGTCTGAAAAACAAAACGAATTCTCACTAGGCCCTTTAGTCGTCACCTCATAGTTTTCATTTTTTATAAATGAGAAAGCATAAGCTAACCATTCTTCCACATGATCCTTGCTTTCGAAAGTTTTCTCCAGTGTCAGACGATCCTTAAAATATTTCTCCGAATTCAGGTAATCAGAGCAAGAAGAAATTGCTCCCATCCCTAACACGGTTAATAATAACATATAAATCTTCTTTATCATAATCTCTTAGTATTTTTATAAGTTAACTGATAAACCCATAGTAACTGATTTGGTTAGCGGATAAGCTTCACCACGCGGATTGCCAGTTTCCGGGTCCCATGTTTTGAATTTAGACCATGTAATCAAGTTTGAACCTGCAATATAGATACGAATATTATTGAAGTGCAGTTTGTTAACTATGCTTTTGGGCAAAGTATAACCAATATCCAAATTCTTTAAACGAATATATCGACCATCACGCATCCAATAAGTAGAGGTCTGTTGGTTGTTTTTATTTTCCCCATAAGTTAAACGCGGATATGTTGCATTGGGGTTCTCATTAGCATGCAATCCCAGTTTGGCAGCAGTCTCTGAATCTACCCAACGATCACTTATCATATCTTTAAAGATATTTCCCCAGTCACTTTCGCTGAATGCATATACACATTTACCATAAATAGGGAAAGTGGATTTACCGGCTCCTTGGAAATGAACATTTACATCAATTCCTTTCCATGCGAAAGATGCTCCTATACCATATACTAAGTTCGGAGTGGTAGTAGCACCAATAGCAACTTTGTCATTATCGTTTACAACACCATCACCATTTACATCCTTATATTTGATATCTCCAGGCTGCACTGTACCGAACTCTTGTTTCGGGCTGGTACGAATATCATCGTAATCAGCAAACAATCCCTCAGCTATCAGTCCTTTAACTTGATCTACACGATACCCTTTTTGATATAAATAAGAATAGACTTGATTCTCTTCATCCTTTTCAAGTACCTCATTCTTACTATAGGTTATATTCCCACGAATAGTCATATCCACCTCACCCAACTTCTGCTTAAGAGCAAAATTACCATCAAAACCTTGAGATTTCACTTCACCTACATTCGCTTTAGGTTTGCTCTCAAGACCTGTAATTTCAGGTAAGAACTCACGTGTTAAAAAAATACCTGTACGTTTTTCGTGGAAATAGTCAACTGTCGCTGTAAATTTGTCATTAAATAAAGAAAGATCAATACCCAAGTCATCCTTGGTCGCAACTTCCCAAGTAATACCATTAGAAGCCATCTGAGTGTAACGAGTTCCTATGAATGATTTTCCATAATCACCAAATCCCCAGTTATATACATAATTAGGCTTTCCTTCGCTGTTATATCCTGTAGTAGCTATAGTATATAAGTATGGGAAACGGTTATTATCTCCAATATTGTCATTACCTACCTTACCGTGAGAGTAACGTATTTTAAACATATTCATCCATTTCAGGTTATTCTTAACAAATGACTCTTCGGCAACGTTCCATGCAAGAGAAAAAGCCGGAAAGAAACCGAATTGATTTCCTGGTGCAAAATTTTCTGATCCGGTATAACCAAAATTGAAATCAACAAAGTAACGATAGTTCCAGTTATAAGTAAATCGTCCTGCTAACCCTTGATTACGTTTTGATACTCCATTCTTAATATCTGTACCAATATCTACTGTCCGTTTCTCACTATCTTGTGTATAACGGAAGGTAACTCCCCCATGATGATTTCCGAAAGCACGTTCCCAGCTTAACAGTAAATCAAGAAATTCACGGCGTTTACCAGAGCTACCACTTGATTGCGTCATGTCATATGCCGGGAACATTTTCTCATAAATAATCTCTCCCGTTTCTTGTCTGCGTCCGTTTGCTTTATACAAATCAGGTTGACGATGACGATTAATCCAGTTACTATTGTCTGTATCGTAACCAAAACGTCCTACGAACTTCAATCCCTTGGTAATGAAATCAAAATTTTGTTCTAATGTAACATTAGTTTGCACATTATTCTGCCAGTCTTCATTGTATCCAGTTTGTGTAGATGCAACCCATGGATTAAGTTTGTTTACATTATCCCGGTGGGAAATAGGCGCGTATCCATTGGAGTAGTATACAGGCGTTGCAATAGGATTGTATCCGAAAAGCATCCCCCATAACATCTCGTTATCGGCCAGTCCCGGACTATTACGTTTGGCTAATGAACCGGCTATACCTAGTTTCAATAAAGTCGATTTGGTGATATCTATGTCAACATTCATACGATAATTCCACTTTTTATAGTTGGCGTTTGTATCGTAATCATCACGTAACGTTTGGTCTGTGTTATACATACCTTGATCCTCCGTATAACTTGCAGAAACAAAATAACGAGCAGTGTTACCACCGCCGTTCATGTTCAAGTTAGCACGATAACTCCATGCTCCGTTTTTTAGGATCAAATCCATCCAGTCTACATTCGGATAGAAATCCGGATCCATTTGTGTGCGAAATAACTCTAACTCTTCCGGTTGATAAGCCATTCCTAAATTGCGAGTCACTAATGCTTCGTTCATCAGACTGGCGTACGAAAGACCATCTACAAACTCCGGAGTGATAGTACGAGTATTATAAGAAGTTTCTACCTTGGCGTCAATATTGATTTTTCCAGCTTTACCACGTTTAGTTGTAATCAATACTACACCATTTGCACCTTTAGAACCATAAATGGCAGTAGCTGACGCATCTTTCAACACAGTGAATGATTCGATATCTTCAATATTAAGTTCGTCCAAACTGCTACGTTCAAAACCATCCACTAAAATATAAGCACTTGAGCTCGCTCCAAAAGTAGAAATACCACGTATCCAAAACTCAGAAGTACTTTTTCCTGGTTGTCCGGAAGTTTGTCGGGCAATAATACCCGGAACATTACCGGCCAAGGCGTTAGACATATTGGAGGTAGGGAAACGTTTTAAATCTCCCACATTCACATTGGTTACGGCTCCCGTCACTGTCAGTTTTTTCTGTGCCCCCATACCAGTTACTACAACCTCATCCAGTACGCTGGCCTCTGACTCTTTCATCTTGACATTAACAGTATGCTGTTCTTTTACAAGTACTTCTACATCATCGTATCCGATGTATGAGAAGACTAATCGATGATAAGGTTCCATTTTTATAGAGAAATTACCATTGATATCTGTAATGGTCCCCAAACCGGCTACATCCTTTACAGTGATATTAACACCAATCATCGGCTCATCTTGTGTGTCGGTAACCGTACCAGTCACGGTTATTGTTTGTTGTGCTGAAATCGTCAATGGGACAACTAGCATCAACAAAAAAATGGCTAAATATTTTTTCATAATCTGATAAATGTGTTTATTCGTTAGATTCCACTGTTGATTCATCTTCCGGCATATTCTCGTCACCGGCTGTATTCTCTTCTTGCTCCATTGAAATAGTGCGAATAGTATGTCCCACCTGATCATGTACATAAAAAATTTCTTTCGCATCATCGTAAACAAGTCCACTTACATCACGGAAACGAGCCACTTCTCGTAGGTCACCATCATCAGTTCCCCATTGGTTGCCGTCAGCTAAGGAAGTTGACGCTCCTCGCCCCGCATAGGTCGATACGATGCCTTCTGGAGTTACTTTACGAACACAGAAGTTTAATCGATCTACAAAATAGAAATCATACTCTTCTTCACCAGTGTAATCTGGATTTTTCACAAATACTCCTTGACAAGGATTATTCATACGGGCCTCGGTTCCTACATCATCCTTATAGCCTGACTGTTTATATCCCCCGACAAAATTATACGGTGTAATAAATTCCTTTTTTATCTCGTCATAGTCGGAACGCATGAAATAATGATTGTTAATCACACCAAAATAAGCATACTTTCCAGTAGGATGGATGAATATCTGAAATTCCCAACTTGGATCAGCAATAGTAAATAACTGCTTAAAAGTATTAGGGTTGTTCTTTACTATAGGATCCCAGCTTTCCCCCTTCTTAATAGTTTTGAAGTAATCAACCAAGTCTAAACGAAATACTTGTCCCTTTTCATAACTATTGAAATACAATTCTCCGTTGATTGGATGAATAGTAGCTCCATTACATTGCTTGTAAGCAGCTATCAATTGTATATCAGACCTATCATCGAATGTACCATCCGCATTGCGTTTAATAATATACACACTAGGACTTTCATCTCCTTTACCGTCATAATCAATAGCTACAATCATATATTCCGCCTCATCAGCATATCCTTCTATCTTTCTATTGAAAGCAATGCTTCGTATACGGTTAGTAGGGATAGTATTGATATTCAATGGAGAAGAAAGCATGCGGTTTTTCAAATCGATCAACTGTATAGCTTTATGTCCATCGTAACAAATATACAAATGATCCTTATTCAACGGATCAAAAGCTAGTCGTCCGTTATCACTAAATCCACAGCATTTGACACCTTCCGGTCCATCAAATGGTCCATCTCTCCAACCTTGATCGTCACGATTATTGCGATAGCCACAAAGCGTACCTACCACCATCTTTTTCTCATAACTAAAAGCAGTACTTGCAGTCGTTGTTACTGAATTCTCTCCTTCCCCTACAGTGATCTCAATTTCACCACTAAAAGCTCCCGAAGGAACAAAACAGTAGACATAAGTACTTTTTACATTAATAACAATAGCTTCTTTACCTCCGATCTTCACTTTTACATTCGAAGCATCTGTACCGAAGTTTTCACCATAAATCAGTAGCTTCTGATAGGCTCCTCCCTCTTTCGGGGTAAAATCAGAAATTACTACAGGCTTTGATGGATCAAAGGTTTCAGTCTCTACATTTTCATCGTCTTTACAACTATAAATGCAAATTGTGAATAATGCCAGTAATGTCCACTGCCATTCCTTCAATACTTTTTTCATTTTACATTTCATGTTTTTCATTTTAGTTAATAATAAGTATATTAAAAATTAAATGCCTTATTTCATTTTACCCATAAGTACCTTCATCCAATGTCCTCCAATCACCGATCGAGCCTTGAAACCAGTCATCTGATTAGTTTTTGTATCATACCAGT
>NZ_KV804353.1:0-37316 GCF_001811315.1 Bacteroides sp. HMSC067B03
AAAGGTTGTGCCAGCGTTTTGACACAACCTCTTCGATACCTAACCCGATAAATAGTTATATTGAATGTATCTGAGATACGATCAATTCATTGGAATCTCTATACGTTCGCCTGTAACAGAAACGGCACTTAGTTTGAATCCCTCTTTCCAGCGAACCGGAATCGTGAATGTGTCTACTGACGAAGGAGTGTTTTCACCGCTACAGATGAGGACAAATTTACCCGTTTCATCTTTCACTTCGTAAGCCACTACATTGGTCCAGTTCTTTATGGTGATCGTCTCACCGTTATAAGTGACGGCATTATCGCCGGAACCTACCGTAAATGTTTTGGGAGAATGAGTAGCATTCTCTCCTTTTATAATGGCGGGTTTCGTTTTATACAGTTCGTACGTATTATCCGAAATGTATTCTAAAGCGACATCCGGCTGGGTACCTCCCAGTGCGTTTACTTTCTGTTTGAGGGCGTCTATCATGTCTTGTGTTACGGTGAGTTGCTTTTTCCCGTAATCATCCAGTTCTTTATCAACCGGAGTGAGAAATCCCCATTTGGTAAAGAAATCAAGTAAGTTCATGCTGGAAATCTTAGAGCAGGCATATACAAAGTCCAGTTGAATCTCTCCGTGACTCATTCCGGTGTAGTCTTTATTCCGGGCGTATTCATATACTTCCGGATAAAAACCTCCTTTGTCTGCTTGTTGTAACGGAGTCCTGCCCAGTACTTTTCCAAAATAGAGTTCTAATTGCCAGAAAGGAACGAGTTTGCAGAATACATCGTTGGCATTATTCCCTACATTCTGGAAATCGGCATGCGGGCTCCCGGCAGCGATAATTCCACTCCAGGCTTTGGAGTATCTGTTTCTGTAGACAAGTCCCATGTCTTCGACCTGTATTCTGGATGGCTGGCCGAAAATGGTCGTTTGTATATACTCGGACATGATGTTGTTCGTCACTTCCGTATTACCGCCCCACAACACTCCCGGACGTGTCTGGTTGCAATGTCCTATCTCATGGGCAGGTCCCCAGCAACCGCTTGTCTTTAGCCTTTCCGGATTGCAGATTTCGTTCATTGTTGTCCGGTTGTAACCTGTGTGATAGGCTGTTGCATACATGTAGGAGTGATACATAACATTCAAGTACATCCGGTTCCTGAACATCTTGTCGTATTTCTCCAATCCCAGTAACTGCTGTTCACTGTATACGATCTTATCATAGAGGTCTATCAGTTCATCTCCTTTGGAGCCTGCGTACGTTTTGAGGTCGCTCGTTTCGAAAGTGAGGTGGGCATATTTCCCCAGTACATCGAAATACCGGTTGGTTGCTTTGTTGAGCAATTCCGACCAACGTCCGGTATGTTCCGGATTTTGTGAGTCGAAGTAGCCGTTTACTTTTCCCGAAGCAAAATGAATTTTGACAGGAGTTACCCCCGGATCGTCCAGAGTATTCGTGACGTACATCACGTATGCCAGCCCTTGCTCGCTGATAGTAAGCTTGTTGATTCCCTGATTCAGTAAGTAGGTCACTCCACCAAAACCGTCATTCCCGGGCGCATCCAGATTCTGTACCCGCAGTCCGATGTCATAGCCGTGTGTGTCTCCCACCAGAACAATCAGGCTTTCACCTGCCCTGACTGATATTCCGGTTGGATTGTCCAGCTGGCTATAAGGGTTTGTCTTATGGGTTGCCGACTGGATATCCGGATTAGGATATGCCTTGAACTCGTTAATACGGAATTCTGCGGGATACTTACCTTTAATCATATAATAAGCTATATTCTTAAAGAATGGGTATTCGCACTTCGCAATGTCGTCTTCCGTAATACCGTTTTTTAGCTCACTGCAACTTGCGTCTGTGAATAGAGTCGAATAATCAAAATTTACGGGATTCTTTGCGTAGAATTCCATTTCGGCGCATGAAGCAAATCCTTGTCCGTCGCCGGCACCGCTTTTCACGATGAAGCGGAAAGACTTCGCTTGTATCGTTTGGTCGAATGCAACTTTGCCTGCTGTAGCCGAACCTTGAAAATCCTTTTCTAAGAGTTTGGTAAATGTATGACCATCTACTGAATATTGTATTTCTGTTTCTTTGAATCTGCCATTGTTTCCGCTGCTGCGTGGATGGTAGATCAAATAATCGATATCTGTGACTGTTTCAAAATTATAGGTTAGTGTGATGGGGAAATAGTTGCCTGCACCATTACTCCAGCTGGAATGATAAAGTGTCGAGTAGTCTCCGTCAAAAGATTTCTCGATGTCACTGCCGGGTTGAAAAGAAGAAGCCGTTCCGCTTACTACTTTAATCTTGATGTCGCCCTTTACATCTTCTCCGTTGCCTTCGGCAAATTCGTTGAGTCCTTTTTGGGTAACAGATACGAATGCGTTCACAGGCTCTGCCTGTTCGGTATCAATGGCCGGTAGTACTTCTGTTATTTCGATGTTGCCGTGACGCTGATTGTCAAGTACGGTCGCTTTCACCACATAAGTGTGTGTAGTGGTGACTGTGGCTGGTGCGCGGCTGGCAGGTCTCTCAGTAATCCATTCAGGCAAAGTGAATTTTACTTCTACATTTGTCGTCACGTCAAACTGGATTTCTCCACCGATTACCCCTACCTCAAAGCTGGGCTGGTCAACGAGAATGGCAGGTTCGTATCCCAACTGGCGTACGGTGATTGTCTTCGTCTGGTCGGCAGCTATGACGGTAACAGTTGCTTTGCGCACATACCGTTCCTCGCTTTCATCTACAGATATTTTTAGTGCCTTCCCGTCTGCTGACGGGTGGCACCAATTTTTATCTGATTTGACTATCCAGGTATCCACATTGGTAGTGATAACTACACTTTGGCTACCGGACTCACAATTAAAGTCAACTGTCTCTTTCCCAACGGTTAAATTGGGGGTTGAAGAGCCGTCATCGTCAGAGCATGCCGTAGACAGGCATGGCAGAAACGATAGTAGAAAGAAAAGCAGTGTATATTTCTTCATTTGTGTTTTTATTCCGGTACGACCATTGAACATTTGTAGATTTCCAATTCTCCCAGTGCAAAATAGGAGGTGCCTTTAGTAGTCTCTGTCACTTCAAACCAAAGATATCGGGAAGGTTTTGACAAAGGGATTATTTCGGAATTATATACTTCACTTGTTCCGTCGGGAAGTTCCGTCAAAGTGGTTTCCTTATGAGTGCCTGCCTGTGAGATATCGACACTGTCTCCATTTATAAATTTCACACCATCAAACCATTGGGCCGGATTGTAATCATCGCTCGTATATAAATTAATCGTTTTCCACGAGCTGTCTGCCGGACGGTTCGTATTGGTTGAACGGAACTTGATAGCACTGACTTCTTCTCCTAAGTCTATCACGAGGTAATGAGGCATTGCCACTGTCGTTTGCCACTGAGAATGGAAGAAGTTTGTAATATCTCCATCTACCAAAGCCGTTACCGGACGGGTAGGGAAGGGGGCATTGGTCCATATCTTCTTGCCATCCAGTGCCAGTTTCACAGGAGTGCCGAAAGTGGGACTGGCTTTTTCAGCCTGAGCCGTTATTTGGTGGCTGGGCCCTGCCGTATTGCCACGATTGAAGACTTGTACGGTGAAGTCGATTTCACCGTATTTTTGTAACAGGTTATCTATCACCAGTTCACTGGCATATTGGCTGACTTGTTTTCTGTACGATTTACCGGTTGCTTCGATGCTATATTCTACTTGTACATAATAGAGGTTTTCATCGGCAGGCGTCGTCCAGCTCAAAGTAATCTGTCCGGGACCGGGAGTCGCTTTCAGATTGTCGATGTCGCTGGGTGTCGGATACGATGAACTGTCATCGTTACAGGAGAAAAGCATGGCCAATCCTCCGATAAGGTACATCGCCATAAGTATCTTTTTCATAATCAGATTGTTTTTTTATAGTTGTTATTCATCATTGATTAGTAACCCGGGTTCTGCACCATGTTTGGATTTTTGCTGACCTCACCTGCAGGAATAGGCATCAGATACTGACGGGGAGCATCGAATGTACGTTTGTCCTGTATCTCTACAATCTTGGCAAAGTCTTCCAATCTCTCGGCAAGAATGTTCAGGCCACGTGCTTTGACATTGAAATAGGTTTCTCCCATTTTCCAGCGGCGAATATCCCAGAAGTTATGATTTTCCTGATAAAGCTCGATCATACGTTCCTGTCTGACAATTTTCATCACTCTGCCGTCAGGACCGCATTGACCGTCGTAGCTTGTCAAAGGCTGTTTGGCCTTTGCCCAACTTTCCAATACGGGTTTAAGTCCGGCGCGTTTGCGTACCTTGTCCAGATAGGCCATTCCTTTTTCGGGATAACCTTCTTTACCGTATCCTACACAAGCTTCGGCATAATTCAGGTAAAGTTCGGCAAGACGAATGATAGGCCAGGGGTATTCGATGGTCGGTTCTACTTGGTTGATGTTAGCTTCTGTACCCGGATGCACTCCTTTTTTGTTCAGATATCCTGTTTTAGAGTAGTTCTGACTACGGGCAGCAGTAACGACTTTTCCGTCATCGGCTCTGACGCCGCAGTTTTCTGTTGCCAAGAAGCCGGTTATCCATTTGTCATCTGAAGCTTTGGCCCCCCAGAAACTACTATACGCATATCTTTCTTCAGTAGTACGGCATTCATAATAACCGTTTTCAAAAGCAACCCATGCATAAAAGCGGGGCTCGCGATTCATATGCATATACAGCGTTTGTCTTCCCGGTACAGCATAAGTGGTACCATCCGGGATAGTCACGATGTCCAGTTTGTTGTTAATGTTGAACTCCGGATCTTCATCAATCGGCAATCCATTGGCTGTGTAAAACCGGTCGATCATTGTGATAGTGGGGGCGATACCATTCCATGAACCACGGGGGAAGTAGGGAATCGATTTACGTTGGATACTGTAGGTTCCGGCCTTGCGGGTTTCAGCGAAGATCACTTCACCGTAGTCTTCTTTGTCTATGAAGGTCATACGTAAACTACGTTGTGTCAGATCATTTGGCTCCGGATAAGAGGTGCTGACGGAAGTTGATTCATAAAGTTTATAATGAGCAGCATCTGCCAGTTCGATCGCTTCCCATGCTGCATCTGCGGCACGCTTATATTTCTCTTCCGAATAAGTGGTTGACAGTAATTGCTCACCATCGGGATTCTTGAAATTTGCATAGTCAGGGTTTCCGTTGAATAGTGGTGAGGCGGCATAAAGCAGCATACGCGCTTTCAGGCTTTTTGCAGCAACGCTGGTGGCTCGTCCATAATCAGCAGTGCTACGTGTAGCAGGCAGTCTTTGAGCAGCATCATCAAACAAGTTGGCTACCCAATCGATGCATTCATCGTAAGGACGGCGTCCGAGCATGTTGGCTGCTGGTGTATCGAGTGCCGGGAGTTCTTTTACCAAGACAGTCGGCCCGTAGCATTTAATCAATAACAAGTGGAAGTAAGCAATCAGGAAGTCTGCTTCCGCTGTATAAAGGTCTATTTCGTCCTTACTGATGTTAGGAACAGAACTGATATTAGCTTTCAATAGGTAGCATTGACGGATACCTTGGAACAGTGTATTCCAGTAGCTGATAATCGTATTGCTGGAGTCGTAAGAACCTTCTGCAAATTTTACGTAAGTCTCGGCAAACGGACTGATAGTCTCATCTCCGGTGAAGTCCATACATCCCTGAACCATATTAGATTGGGGGAGGTAACCGTAGCATGAGTACAAATATTTTAATGCCGCACGTGGGTTTGCAAAAGCATCTGCTTCTGTGGCTGTCTCATCAGGAACGATGTCCAGGTAGTTACAGGAAGTATTCAATCCCATTACTGACAAGAAGAACAGTAAATATAAAATATGCTTTTTCATGTTTCTCAGGTATTATTTGTTGTTAATAGTCATTTGGAATCCAATGTTGAATACGCGCTGGGTAGGATATGAAAGACCGCTACCGCCACCTTGTTCAGGGTCCCATAGCTTGAAGGGGGCAAACGTTAGCAAGTTGGAGCCACTGATGTATATACGCATATTTTTATGAGTATAGCCGATTTCTGCATTTTTTAATTTTAGGAAAGCTCCGTTACGTTGCCAGTAGGTAGACAACTTTGTATTGTTAGCATTGGTCTTTCTAGATAAACGCGGATAAGTCGCATTGGTATTCTGGTTGTCCGGACTCCAGCGTTCGTCTGCTATCCATGAAAGTACGTTGCGCAATGAGTTATCGCCGAACGGGTGCATATCTTTCACCATGAAAGACGTTTTGGCTACTCCCTGGAAGAAGAAGGAGAAGTCCAGATTCTTCCATTTGATAGATGGACCGAAACCGTATACAATTTCAGGTACACTTGGATATTTTGCCCATACCCAGTCGTCTGTATCAGTTAGATTGTCGTCATATCCGTACCAGTCTCTTGATACATTTACGTATTTGATATCACCCGGAACGATCGTTGAGCCCAGCTGTTGCTGATGGTGTGCAATATCTTCACTGTCAATAAAGAGCCCGTCAGCGATATAGATGGCATTCATATTGGCACTCGCCCCTACTTTTGACTGCCAAGGGTATTTGGGAGACTCATCATATTTGGTGATTTCATTATGTGCATAGGTGAAAGTTCCTTTAAAGCTGACGAACCAGTCTTTGTTGAACTGTTTGTTATAGCTGGCTGCCAGTTCAAATCCTTGGTTGCGCATAGCGGCTAAGTTACCATATACTTTGGTGGATGCCGTACCCATATAAGTTGGTACGGTTTGTTTCTCCTGGAAGATGTCGCGACGATTTTCACGGAAGATGTCGAATGTTAAATCAAGAGAACGGAATAATTGTAGGTCAACTCCGAAATTTATCTTTTCTCCAACTTCCCATGTGATATCTTCGTTGGCATAACGTTGATATACCGGACCGCTGTAGGTTACATTCTGATTGACACCTGTGGTAAATCCTTTTCCGCTTAAATTGATTTGAGACATATAGAGGAAACGTGCATCGCTAATCTGGTCGTTACCCACCAATCCCCATGAAGCACGTAGTTTTAATTTACTGATTGTGTTTTTCAAAGGTTTGAAGAAATTTTCTTCACTGATGTTGTAACCTACGGCAACAGATGGGAAAAGACCGAAACGATGTCCTTTTGCAAAGTTTTCCGAACCATTATAACCAACGTTCACTTCAGCCATATATTTTCCTGCATAAGCATAAGAAGCACGTGCTGCAACTCCTTGTTTGCGTTTGGGTAATGAACCGATGAAGTTTCCGTTGCCCGGTACATTGTTTACATATTCGTCCTGGCTGTAGATAAACATTGCATTGATATCATGTTCGTCAAAAGTGCGGCTATAATTCAGCATTCCTTCTAAATAGAAACGGCGGTCGCCGGAAGTTGAATTGGTCGCAGTCAAGTCTGTCTGGAATTCGTCTCCGATGCGGCTGGTAGTATAGGTATAGCCGCCATTACCGTCCTCTTCGTATCCTGTCAATGCGAATCTGTTCCATTTACCGGCGCGTGCGTTGGTAGAGCTTGACCAGTTCTTGAATGAAGCTAACGCCTTAAAGCTTAATCCTTCTGTCAGGAAGTCTAGTTTCTGATTGAATTCCAAGGCGGCAATCACTGTGCTCTCAAATGACTTATTGTAACCTGTAGCGGCCTGAGCCACCGGGTTTGTCTGGTAGTCGGCATTCACACGCTCTGTTGCTCCCCATTTGATATAAGGAGTTTCACCGTCATCCGGGAAATAGACCGGAAATTCAACAGGCGATGTATTCATGGCATTGCTGAAGATTGCTCCTACTCCTTGATTGGGAGTAGTCATGTTGCGTAACTGTACGTTCAGACGCAATGATAATTTAGAACTATTACTCAATTTGGCATTGATGTTATTCTGAAAGTTGTAGCGCATCACATCAATATTATTATTGTATGAGAAAAAGTCCTTTGAACGATTTTTCAGCATACCCGATTCGTGATTGATAGAGATGCTGGAGAAGTAGTCTACCCGTTTTCCACCACCGCGGATGTTGAAGTTGAATTTTTCACTGTAAGAAACGTCTTTGAACAGTTCGTTATACCAGTTTACGTTTGGATAAATGTACGGATCTAGTCCGGCACGCGTTCCTGCAATCCTTTCGTTACTGTAGAGTACATCACCGCTGTTATCATTATTGACGGCTTCGTTGAAAAGTTCCATGTATGTAGCACCATCTACGAATTTCGGTGTGCTGGTTGGTTGGGATATTTGTCCTTCCATGCGGAAGTTTATGATTGGCTTATCCAGGTTCATACCCGACTTAGTTGTCACAATCATTACACCGTTGGCACCGCGAGTACCATACATAGCTGTTGCTGTGGCATCTTTCAGAATGGAGAAGCTATCGATGATTTCGGGGTCAAGATTGTTCAGGTCACTTGAACTTACCTGTATACCATCCAGAATAATCAGCGGATCAGTAACTCCATTCATCGTAGAGACACCACGAATCCAAAAGTTGGCACCGTCAGCACCTGGCTGACCACTGCGCTGCACTGCGACAACACCCGCCAGACGTCCGGCAAATGCAGTAGACAAGTTGGTGGATGGAACCTTTAATTCTGCCGGTTTGATCGCTTCAACTGAACCGACCATACTGGCTTTCTTTTGTCCGGTACCATAGGCTGTAACAACTACCTCTTCCAGCTGTTTAGCATCCTCAGTCAACTCAATTGACAATACTTTATGTGAACCAATCTTGATTTCTTTTGGGGTATAACCCACATAAGAAATGATAATGACATCCGACGGACTAGCCATAATCGTGAATTTTCCGTCAATGTTAGTAATCACTCCTGTTGCAGCTCCTTTAATTTGTACAGAAGCTCCAATAATTGATTCACCCGTGTTAGCATCGATTACTACACCTACGATTTCTGATTTCTTCGCTCCTGGTTTGGGCTGTTGGGTTTCATCTGACTTTGCACTTTTAAGAATAATCTCATTATTCTTTATGACATAGTCGATACCACTGTTACTAAATACTTTTTTTAATACTTCGTTGATATCTCCTTCGCAATCATAATCTTTCTTTTCGTCATTAGTGATGACACCGGACTTGAAAAAGAACGTGTACTGGCTATTTTCTTCAATCAACTGAATAGCCTGTTGCATGGTGATGGACTGACCTTTGAGAATGATCCTCTTTCCTTGCGCACTGTGGGCATGGAGAGCCATTGGAAGGAAGCAAATCAATAGAACGGCATATCTGAGTATGCTGTCACTAAAATGCATGTTTTTCATGTTTCTAAAAAGGTTAAAGTGAATTATAATAAACTATTAGTTTTTCTGATATGTATTAAAATAATATGATGTTGTTATTTTCCTGTTTTTCATTTAAGTCCAGACTGATACATATCTTTTCTATGATATCAGTAAGCGGCTCATTTTTATGTATCGTTCCGTTGAACTTTAATTTCTTCAGTTTTTCTTCTTTGATGATGATGTTTACATGGTAAGAGCGATTGATGAATTCAATGAATTCTTGTAATGGCTTATCAGTAAAACGATATTTGTTTGAACGCCAGTCATATTCATTGATATCTATATTTGTACATACAATTGATTTGGTATGGGCATTGTATACGATGTGTTCAGCTGGTTTCATCGGTAGTTCTTTTCCTCCTTCTTCAGCCTGAAATATAATAGATCCTGTAAATAAGGTTATTTCAGATTCTATATTTTCAGATTTAATGTTGAATTCGGTGCCGGTTACTTCGATATGCGATTCATGAAAATAGACCCTGAAAGGTGTTCCATGAGCTTTCTTCACTTTAAAGAAAGCTTCTCCTTTTTCTAGAAAGATTTCTCTGTTGTTTAGGAATGACTTGTGATAACGGATTTGAGAAGCTGCGTTGAGCCATACTTCTGAACTATCTGGTAGCGTGATTGCTAGTTTATCATCCACAGGAGCACTGATGTTGATGTAAGATGATGAAACATTATTAACTATCCAGAAGCCGACAATGAAGAGAGCGACAGTGGCCGCAATGGAATACCCGATGTGATAGTATTTTCTATTTTTTAATATAGGCTGTTTTTCACTCCGGCATTTAACCATAATCTTATTAAGTATGTTTTGAGAAACCACATTATCTTGTATGTGAGCCTTTGGTGCTTTCTTCCATTGTTGAGATTGGAAGTTTATCATAGGCTTCTCATCGAGAAGTTGTTCTCTTTCAGAAGTCGTCAGGTTATCAGCCAACATCTTTTTTATAATATTAATGAGTTCTATTGAATCCATGTCTTTATAGTTTAATAATAATGGTAATCATTGATTCTGGTTACATACTAAATACTTCTCATTTAGCTTTTACCCCTATCTGTTATAAAAAAAATGTGTTTTATTTTTGCTTCTTTTAAATAATGTGTAGATTTGAAGCCACTAATATATACGCAACTATGAACGAAGTAGAAAGAGTGTTAGCGATTAAAGATGGTGATCATCAGGCATTTATAAATTTGTATAACGAATATTGGAGTCAGGTGTATGACTTTAGTCGGTTGTATATTACTACAATTGCTGATGCAGAGGAAATTGTTCAGGATGTGTTTGTGAAGTTATGGGAATCAAGGCATTTATTGAAAGAAGATGAAAATATTAAGGGCTTTCTCTTTATTGTTACCCGAAACATTGTATTTAATAGGCATAAAAAGAAAGTAAATGAGAATCTTCTTAAAACTTCTGTTTTATCAGCTTTTGGACATGAAAGTTATTATAACTCCACTAGTGTGGAGGAAGATTATTGTGCTTCTCAACTAAAGATTTTCATTGATAAGTTAATCAACTCACTTCCTGAACAACAGAGAAAATGTTTTTTGTTAAGTCGTGAAGAGAATCTGAGTTATAGAGAGATAGCCGAGAGACTTGGTATTAGTCAGAAGACTGTAGAAATACATATGAGCAAGGCTTTGAAGTTTCTGAAAGACAAGGTTAAACGGGGATGGGAAATTCTTTTGTCACTTCTTTCATTTTAGTTGTAATAATAAGGATTGTTTATCAGAACTTTATAGCTAAATCATTTGCTTTTAATATGAATTGTTTGACCATTTAATGAGGTTATCCTTTTTGGATAGACCATTCTTTCTTGTCTTTTTTGATACTATATAAAGGGATACTTATCTTCCTTTTTCGATTATTGATAGGGATATGTTCTATACATGATTTCATGAGTCTCTCTTTTAAGACAGGATGCTCGGAGTCACTAAAAAACAATAATATAATAGAAAGTTGTATACTTATAGCGATAATTAGGTTCTAAAATTTATAGCAATAAACTTTGATTCATATAATTAGTCTGATGATAAAAAAGTTGGGAAAAAGTTTTGTATGATTACTGTTTTTGTGCTAAATTTATGACTAATCTCTATTTCAAGTTATGTATTAATGTTTGAATGGAAACTTCGGTCGCTTTTTGATCATACTTATTGTATTTTGTAGGCAATGGTTTGAATGTCATATATAACAGAGAATTACAGAACTGATAGAATAAATAAAACTTCAACTAATTCGGACAAAATGAAAAGAGTACTATTGACTTTGAGTATGAGTATCGCTACATTGGTGGGTACTTTGGCGCAAAATGAACCTTATAAGAATCACCAGTTGTCTCCAAAAGAACGTGCAGATGACTTGTTGGGGCGGTTGACATTAAAAGAGAAAATTGGCTTGATGCAGAATTCTTCTAATGCGGTGGAGCGTCTGGGGATTGCTCCTTACAATTGGTGGAGCGAGGGATTACATGGTGTTGCCCGCAATGGGCTGGCAACAGTATTTCCGATAACGATGGGAATGGCCTCTACTTTTGATGATGAAGCTATCGAAAAGATATATACAGCCGTGAGTGATGAAGGACGTGCTAAATTCCACGACGCACATCGTCGTAACCGCTATGGGTGTGGAAATGAGGGACTTACTTTCTGGAATCCTAATGTGAATATTTTCCGTGATCCGCGCTGGGGCCGGGGGCAGGAGACTTTTGGAGAAGATCCTTATCTGACTACTCGGATGGGAGTATCTGTAGTAAAGGGCATGCAAGGACCGGCAGATGCTGCATATGATAAGACTCATGCATGTGCTAAGCATTATGCTGTACATAGTGGTCCTGAAGCGAAGCGTCACTCTTTCGACGTAGAGCATCTCTCTCCTCGTGATTTGTGGGAGACTTATTTGCCTGCCTTCAAAGCACTTGTGCAAGAAGCAGATGTAAAGGAAGTAATGTGTGCCTATCAGCGTTTTGAGGGAGAACCTTGTTGTGACAGTAACAGGTTGCTGACGCAAATCCTACGGGATGAATGGGGATATAAGCATCTGGTGGTCAGCGACTGTGGCGCTATCAGCGATTTTTTCTATAAAGACCGTCATGGAACGCATAAAGATGCAGCTGATGCTAGTGCTTCTGCTGTGATTAATGGTACGGATTTGGAATGTGGTGTCGAATATGCTCATCTGGAAGAGGCTGTAAAGAGAGGTTTGATTACGGAGGAACGTATAAATACCAGTTTGCGCCGCTTGCTAGAGGCTCGTTTTGCCTTGGGTGAGATGGACCCAGATTCCATTGTTGCTTGGAGTAAAATCGGTATCGACACTGTAGATTGCGATTTGCACAGACAAATGGCTTTGGACATAACACGCAAATCAATGGTATTGCTTCACAATAACGGTATACTTCCTTTGGCAAAAACATCGACGCGTATTGCCGTAATGGGACCCAATGCCGTAGATTCAGTCATGCAATGGGGGAATTATAAAGGAGTACCTTCGCATACATATACCATTCTGGAGGGAATACGCAATAAAGTTGGTAACGTTCCTTACGAAAAAGGATGTGAATTATTGGAGAATCAGGTTTTTGATTCTTACTTCAATGAGATTTCCAACAAGGGATATCATGGCTTAACCGCTACTTATTGGAATAATATGAACATGAGTGGGGATGTGGCTGCTACGGAGCAATACACTTCTCCGGTTAATCTGAGTAACGGTGGCCATACTGTATTTGCTACAGGAGTCGGATTATACAACTTCACAGCAATATATGAAGGTACTTTCTGTCCGAAGAAGGATGGTAATTATACATTAATTATTGAGGGAGATGATGGTTATCGGGTATATGTGAATGGCAGTAAGGTAATTGATTATTGGGGAGAACATGCCAGTGCAAAAAGAGAATATACATTGAAAGCTACAGCAGGGCAGGACTATAAAATAAAAATAGAGTATATGCAGGCAGGTGCAGAGGCTTTGTTGAAGTTTGATTTAGGTATTTATCGGCAGATCCCTGCTGCAACGGTTGTTGATAAAGTAAAGGACGCGGATATTGTCATTTTTGTGGGTGGTATTTCACCGGATTTGGAAGGAGAAGAAAAACATTTTGTAAATTGTCCCGGCTTCTCTGGTGGCGATCGCACCTCGATTGAACTTCCGCAGGTGCAACGGGATATTCTGAAAGCATTAAAGAAAGCAGGTAAGAAAGTGGTTTTTGTCAACTGTTCCGGTTCGGCAGTAGCATTGGTTCCTGAAATGGAGTCATGTGATGCCATCTTGCAGGCGTGGTATCCTGGACAAGCAGGTGGATTGGCTGTGGCAGACGTTCTGTTTGGAGATTTTAATCCGAGTGGGAAACTGCCTGTTACTTTTTATAAAAGTACGGACCAATTGCCGGATTTTGAAGATTACAGCATGAAAAACCGTACATATAGATATATGGTAGAAGCTCCTTTGTTCCCTTTTGGATATGGATTGAGTTATACTACTTTTGATATATCTAAAGGACGTCTAAATAAGAAATCTATATCTGCCGGAAAGGATTTAAATTTTAAAGTCAATGTGAAGAATACAGGGAAGTGCGATGGTGCTGAAGTCATTCAGGTATATGTCCGTAAGGTGGATGATATGGAGGGACCGGTAAAGAGTTTGCGGGCTTTCCGCCGGGTACCGTTAAAGGCGGGAGAGTCTTGTGTAGTATCCATTGATCTTTTACCAGCTACATTTGAATTCTTTGATCCGGTTACAAATACAATGCGTGTTATGCCCGGAAAATACGAAGTTATGTATGGCAATAGCTCGGATATAGCTTCGGAGAACAAACTAAGTGTTATACTTCGGTAATAAGAATGTATGCGCTTATAAAATAAATATAAATAGCCTCGTGAACTGTTGTTTATGAGGCTATTTTATATTCCGGAATATTCAGTAAAATACTTGAAAAAACAGACTATCCGGAACCTTTCATTGTTTCCACAACAATCTGTTGATGTGTATCATGCTGGAGGAAGTCATGTTATAATGCTTCTATTGCATGACTCAGACTTTCTCACAGCGAACCAGTACTTTCTGTTCATCGTTTAAGGTGCTGGCAAATAGATAAGTGTTCCCACCTTCCATAAGTTTGGTGCGTTTACGGAGTTCGGCAACTGTAGCCGGAAAATTGCGTACTGTAATATTTGCTTTCTTTAGGTCTGCAAGTCCCTTTTTTATTTCTTTTTTGTTAAAACTGCACTGGTTGACGATGTGAAAAATTCTGCCGGGAAAATTTCCGATCAAAGTATCGGAAGTATAAAGATGACTATTAGGATGCAACTTTTTAACAGGAAATGCAGAAGTGATGATGCGGAAAGCTCCGGCTTTCAAGAGCGAGGCATTGGGTTCGTAGAGATAATTCTCCAATGTATTAGTGTAACTGCATTTGCTGCGCTGTTCTTCCTCACGGGTGAAGACAAAGCGTTGTTCCTTCTGCATTCCCTTTGTATAGAGGTTGATGCAATGGATGGGTATTTCATCTGCCGGTGTTTGTCCAAGTATCAATAGTAATTCTTTGCATTCATTGTTGGCGGATATGATATGAACTTCTTGCACACTTTGTAACTCTTTTAATGCCAATGTCAGGTCGAGCATGGGAGAAAGTTTGATCATGACTCGCTTGCCTTTTTTCAATAAGAGTTCTTCCAGTTCGGCTACGTTAGGTTCACAATCGGAGATGGCAACTGTCTTTCCTCCGTGCCCGTTACGACGGGCAGGATCGAGGAAGATACAGTCTACCGGAGACATGGCATTCAGATAATCTACTCCATCCTCATTTCTTACATCAATATGTTTTAAATTCAGAATAGGAAAATTATGTATTGCTATTTCACAGAGATCTTTCTGGCGTTCCACATAAGTAACGGACTGGAATTTGGCAGCAAGGAAAGAACAATCAATCCCGAATCCTCCGGTTAAGTCTGTCAGAGAATTGCCTTTTAAAAGAGTTGCTTTGTAGTGGGCGGTGACTTCTGAGGAACATTGTTCCAGTGACAAATGCTTTGGATACCATATATCGTTTATTTCTTTCCATGATGGAATTTTTTCGGCTGCTACTTGCCTTCCTGCTATCTGTGTGATGGCGGTCGGCATATCTACGTTTGGGTATTTTCTGCCTTGCAGGGCCAGAATGCGTATATCGTCCGTTTGATGTTGGCGGATAAAGAGCTGAGTTTCGGGTGAAATTTGCATCATAGGTTGTTTATATTCGGTGTTATATGGTGGATTTGTTATGGTATTACATTGTATTTTTTGCGAGCTTCCTCGCGGCTACAGAAATTGAAATGCCACCATTCGCTGGGCAATGCACGGAATCCGGCTGTTTTCATCACTTTCCTTAGTAATATTCGGTTCTGACGTTCCGCTTCGGTAATTTTGCCGTTTCGTACCAGTTCGCCTTCCTCTGTGATATGTGCTTCTACACCAAGATGATCTACTTTTGTGCCCATGGATAACGGGTGGCCCAAAGAATCCAGAATACTGATGTCTACCGCCAGGCCGTAGTTGTGAAGTCCGCCTCCACGGTTTGGGTTAGAAATGTATCGGTATTTGGAAGTTCCTTTGACTACATCCCACATTTTTCTTTGTACAGACATCGGACGTGCAGCATCATAAATGATGAGACTGTAGGATGGATACAATTCTTTCAGTGTTTTTTGTGCTTTCATAAGAGCATGTGCCGCATCGACATGCAGGTAGGCTTCTGCCAGACTATCATAAAGAATTTCTCCGGTGAAGTTATCCGCTTGGGTGTACATTAGGCTGATGGCAATACTGCTGTCCAGTTCCGCTATATTTACCAGACCAAGGGAATCCATGTAAAGGGCCATCGGGCTTTTCTCATGTCCCGAGGTCGGTTGGTTGCCGACTTTATTTTTCTGCAAGAGGGTGGCATGAATGGAGTCCGCATGAATAAGGACTGTGTACATAGGATCTGTACACGTTGTTTCGGTTGCTGTAGATGTCCTTTTCTCCTTGTGTCCTGATGTGCAGGAATATCCTGCTAACAGAAAACAAAAGACAGGTAAACTATATTTCAGAATCATGACTACTCCTTTGGATTTAGTGTGCCAAAGATACTTCTTTTTGAATTTAGCGCCAATAAAAAGCCCTTTTTACGTTGTTTGTCGGATATATATGTGTGTTGGATACGCAAGATTATACAGAAACCGTATTTTTAACTTTCGATGTTGGCTATTACTTTTTCAGTTTTGTTGTTTTCTTCCATATTTCGAGTAGAGTGTTTAATGCGGCACCTTTGGTAGATTGCATGCCAAGACGATACAGATTGCATGTAGGCTTTTTACCGGTGAAAAGGCGTTTTTTTGTCCACACATTACTAAATAATAGTCATATTTTCCACTCTTTTGGGGAGTTTGTTGAAAGAGCC
Source organism: Bacteroides sp. HMSC067B03 (assembly GCF_001811315.1). Taxonomy (NCBI): domain Bacteria; kingdom Pseudomonadati; phylum Bacteroidota; class Bacteroidia; order Bacteroidales; family Bacteroidaceae; genus Bacteroides; species Bacteroides sp. HMSC067B03. The sequence goes on from NZ_KV804353.1 coordinate 16,702, forward strand.
GAAGTATCTGTAAACGGTGAAAGGAATAAACTTGTTCGGAGACAGATTGGAATATTGATAAGAAATAGTATCAGTCATAAATAAACTGTATTTGATTCTATATTTCCCCAATATAGATATTTATTTTTAAGGAAGAAGGGGAGAGATGTATTCAGATTGATTTTATGAGTTGTTTACTCATGCCTGGATGTTGAATTAAGAGAAGAGAAAATTTGTTTTTATCCCTCTGTTTTATGATTTGGCAGAAAAAACTTGAACTGTTTTGAGCGTTTGGTGTTTCTTGCCGGAATTGATTATTAAAATTGGTTCATATCTTGGTATAGACTTGTATTACTATGGGTATAGACGAAATATAATATTGTAAAACAGTGGTTTATATTATTCTGCTTTGCACTAAAATAACGTTTTTTATATAGCTGCAGATACAATTCTTAATAACTTGAATACAATTCTTTATATATAAATATATTATTATTAATAACTGATTTAGAATCCTTGTTCCTTATCTAATCTTGAAACTGTATTTTTGCTCAGCAATATCATTGAAATGTGGTATTGTGACTAATAAGTGTTATGAAATATTAGATTAAGGTAGCTGTTTGTGAAAATCGCTCCAATATTGTTTGTTTTGTTTGTGTTATCCCATTTTGAATGCCAAGAGTGGTTTCAAAATGGGATTTTGCATGAATATGGAGCAGACGTTATAAAACAGTATCTCTTGTTGGAAAAAAGATTTGGAGATACTTTTGTAGGTAGTGCAACTGTGTAATTCTGTTTTAGAGAAATTATTGTGGCATTCCGAAAGCTGCGAACTCATAAATTCCGTCAGCCCACATTGCGGAATTGTTTGTATGTACGTTGACAACACCATAAACGCGCAGGCGTAGATATCTGTAGGGTGTCGCGTCCTCAATGGGGAGGATTTGAAAGCCTACTTGCCAGTTCGTTCTACCGTCAATGAGCATCTTATAACTTTTACCGTCCTGACTGCCTTCGACTGTGTATTTATAAGCAGCTTCAGATCCATTGACTAATCTTGTAGAAAGATTTATTTCTGAGATCTTGGCATTCTTCTGCATGTCGACAACGAACAGGTGTGGGGCACCAACAGGAGAATTTGAACTCTTTTGAAAAAAGTCGGAAGAATTCAGATCGGCTCCATCGGTGATGCAATCGGCTTTTACCCCTTTTGCACCGCTAACCTGAGAAGTTACGGGCATATTTAATGTGAGATTTTTCCCATTTTGAACGGGAATGATGCCGTATTTCTCGTCAAACTCCAGATATCTGTAGTAATCCATTGAAGCATATCCTTGGTTGAATGAAGCGACAGAGACTCTTGGAAAGTTACCATCCGGGTCTTTGTGATGGTATTGTGCTCCCCAATGATAGCTCCATACCCCGTAAGTTGATTTATCAGTACCGATTCTTCTGATGTTGTTGAACTGGGCACCGAAGGTAGAGTTGCTTCCGATTTCTCTCAATGAGGTCCATGCTCCTCCTAAATCAGTGGTGGATGCGTACATTGTCTGACTCGGATACCATCCGGAAGCTTTTGAACTAAAGAAGTAGTATTCTCCGTCTTTCTTTATGATAGCAGGAGTTTCTCGATGCTCCCCTTTACAAATCGTGTTGACCAATGAGACTGGTTTTGTCCATGATTCATCCAGTTTGTAGATGTTTATATCACTGTTCGTATTAGTAGCGGAAAGCAGATATGCCGTATTGTCATCGTCTACGAAAAGCGATTGGTCTCTTGAATCATGCCCCAATGGTCTTTCCATCGTACCGACTTCAACCGTTCCCTTTGGAGTTATTTGTGCCAGATATATTTTAGCAGCTGTGTATCCCGGACCGTCTTCATAATGTGCTGATAACACTACTTTGTTTGTTTTTTTATTGTAGCGGAAAGCGATACCTTCGAATTTAACATTGGGGTAGAAAGCTAGTTCCCGTGGAGTACTCCAGCTATCCTTAAGCCCTGTCTGAGAGTAACTCTCAAAAATGGCCCATCCCTTTAGTGTTTTCTCATCTACTACCTTGTCGATATTCTCCATTTTGTAGGAGAAATAGAGATTACCTATTTTCATGCCACCGGGCTTGTCTGCAGATCCTTTGGCAATATATTTCCCGTTTATATTATCGTAAACCTCAACTTCACCGGTAGGAGCAAAGGTGGTGGCTGTTTGAGACGCAGTGGTTGCGACTTTATTATTTCCATCTTTGTATGCTTCAATATGATAAGTATATGTTTTCCCCACCGGTAGATCATAATCATCGTAAGTGTCGCCTTTAGCTTCACCTATCAACTTTCCATCTCTGTATATTTTATACAGATTTGCATCTTCCCGCTGCATCCAGTTTATTTTTACGTTCCTGACATCCTTTTCACCTGTAAGTTTAAACTCGGTTGTTGTGATAGCCCAAATGTTGATGCCGGAGTTATCTTCGGCTACAGTTGCAGTATGTGTTATTGCATTTGTGCTTGGGTTATTGTGTTCGGCGGCGATAAGACTGAAAGGGGAAAAACATGGCAAGCTGAAAAACAAAGCGGAGACAAGTAAAAGAGAACTTTTGATTTGCTGATTTTTAAGATTCATCATTGTAATGTAGATTAAGTTTTGAGAATTTTTGTTTTTGGTATTAATTATCGCTCTACAAAAGTCCTTATTTTTAACAAGAAACAGGTCTTCTTTTAGATCAAAAGAGTCTGTATTTTTTTCGTTTCCGTATTATAGGCACAATAAACATTCAAGAGGGTATACAAATCATTCGTTTATTATAAAATCTCTCAGATGTTTACGGAGATCGGTGATCCATAAAATTTTACCGAAAGATGAGAATGAAGGAAACTGAAAGAGACTCTTAATTGATTCAATCAATTAAGAGTCTCTTTCAGTGGGCCATCTTGGGCTTGAACCAAGGACCTCCAGATTATGAGTCTGTTGCTCTAACCAACTGAGCTAAAAGCCCGATGTATCCATTTACTGGATGCGGTGACAAAAGTAGTATATTTTGCTGAATTATGCAAATTCTTTGTGCAAAAAACTACGATTCTTTCTCTGTTCAGAATTTATATTTGCGCTTCGGGTTCTTGGGGAACCATCCCTTTTTCACCCGGTCCTCCTGTTCAAAGACCTCTTTGATGGTCCAGAAGGAAGAAAAGGCAAATACGCCTAACAAAGAAGATAATATCACATTGTCGATGCTTAACGATGCTGCTACACCGGCAATGCCGAGTATCAGGAATATCCACCAGCATTTGGTGCCCCAATAATATTCGGCCTTTACCACAACAGGGTGAAAAAGGCCGATGATCAAAAAGGTACAAATTCCGATAAATAACCCTGCAAGGTGATATTCGTTCAGGAATTCCATTCTGTTATTTTTCTACGCGGATGGGAATTTCTTTTTTGATACTCTGTTCCAAAGAAATCAGCGTTTCTGTGGCAACTACACCCGGTATTTCTTGCATTTTGTTATTCAGCAGATCCATTAGGTGCTCGTTGTCGCATGCATAAAGTTTGGTCAGCATGGTGTAAGGACCGGTAGTGAAATGGCATTCCACGATTTCCGGAATCTTCTGCAATTCAGCTACGACTGATTTGTACATAGAACCTTTTTCCAGTTTGATTCCAACGTATGTACAAGTTCTGTAACCCAGAGATTTCGGGTTTACGTGATAGCCTGAGCCTACGATGACGCCCAAGTCAATCAGTCTTTGTACACGTTGATGGATAGCTGCACGTGACACTCCGCATTCGGCTGCTACGTCTTTGAAAGGGATGCGGGCATTCTGTGAGATAATCTCTAGAATCTGCCTGTCGAGGTTGTCTATTTTTTCCATAATAATAAATTATAATTTCCTGTTGTTATCAAATAGTAAGCAAATATAGAGATTTATTTTAATTATTCTTCTTTTACGGGAAAAAAAATAGGAAAAAGCAAAAAAAAGGAGTGCAAAGACTTTGCACTCCTTTCCTTTTTCTATTTAGAAAGATACTTTCTTATTTCTTATCTTTTTCGATACCTACCAGCTCAACTTCGAAAATCAAAGTAGAGAACGGTTTGATCTGTCCTGATTCTCTTGAACCGTAAGCGAGTTCTTGCGGGATATAAAGTTCCCACTTAGAACCTACAGGCATCATAGTCAGCGCTTCTGTCCAGCCTTTGATCACTTGGTTAGCACGGAAAGTAGCAGGTTCGTTACGTTTGTAAGAGCTGTCGAATTCTGTTCCGTCGATCAAAGTACCTTTATAGTTTACTTTCACTTTGCAAGTGTCAGCAGGAATTTCACCTTTACCTTCAGTGATCACTTTGTACTGCAATCCGCTTTCAGTAGTTTTTACACCCTCTTTCGCTTTGTTTTCAGCAAGGAATTTTTCACCGGCAGCTTTGTTGTCAGCGTATTTTTCTTCCATAGCTTTCGCTTTGATGGTTTCCATAGCTGTGCGAGTATATTCTTGTGCAGCTTCCATAGTCATCACGCCACCTTTTTCCAGCGTTCCTGCGATGAAACCAGCTAAGAAGTTGTCTTTGCTGATAGTCTTGGTAGAGTCACCGGCAAACAATTCCTGATTGATGCCTTTCATCATCTGGTTGCTGATTTGCTGACCGATTTGCAGACCTGCCATGTAAGCGATGTCTTTCTTGCTAGTTTTGTTAGCACCTTCATTCAAACCTTTGATGAATTCTGCCATGTAAGCAGTATCAACATCCAGACGACCAGTCAGATAGCCTTTCAGACCTTGAGTCTGAGCCATACCGATAGAATAAGACAGTGAGTCGATGTCTGTTTTCAGATTTGCTTTAGGAGCTTGAGCTGTACAAGAAGCAAGACTTGCAGCAGCGGCGATTGCCATAAAAATACTAACTTTTTTCATTTTGCTTTGAAATTTTTTATTTATAATACTTCGAGTAATTCTACTTCAAATACCAATGTGCTGTGGGGAGGGATCATTTCTCCGGCGCCTCTGGCGCCATAAGCGAGGTCAGAAGGAATGTAAAGTTTCCATTTGGAACCTTCCGGCATCAGTTGCAATGCTTCTACCCATCCCGGGATCACCTGGTTGACACCAAATACAGCCGGTTCGCCACGTTTGATAGAGCTGTCGAACAGTGTTCCGTCAATCAGCGTACCTTCGTAGTGGCATTTTACCTGGTCAGTAGCTTTTGCCTTTTTGCCTGTACCTTTATTGATCACTTCATATTGGAGTCCGCTTGGAAGCGTAACCACACCTGCTCTTTTTTTGTTTTCTTCGAGGAAGGCTTTGCCTTGTTCGATGGCGACTTCGCCCATCTTGGCTTCCAGTTCTTCGAAATACTTGTTTACTATTTCGCGGGCTTCCTGATGGCTGATAGCCGTCTGATTGCCTTCTAATACGTCTTTGATTGCTTGTGCAAAGTCATCTACTGCGATGCCTTTTGCACCCATACTTAATAAGTTTTGACCGATTCCAAGGCCAATAGCATAACTGAATTTGTCCATATAATGTTTTTGTTGGAGATTGAAACATATCACCTTCATGGTTTTAGCTTTCAATCAATTGCAAATTTATGAATCGCAAAAGTACACGTTTTATTTGAATGATTTAGCATTTAGTATTTAAAAATTCTTATATCCGTGAAAGTTAGTCTTTTTTTCTTGGAGGAATTAATTCCTTCCTTCTTAAGATTTAATTTTAGTACGCTTACTGTGTAAGTTCGTTTATGCAAGAATTTATTCGTCTGACAGCTGTTGAATTTTCGTATATCCGCTACTAAGTCTTCGCATGACTGATAGTAAACTCCTGTATCCGGAGGGTCAGATTATACGTTCGGAAGGTTTCTTTTATTCAATGATTCTGCTTACATTTGTATGTCATTAAAATTAAAGGAGGAGTGATTATGAAGAATATGGTAATATTGACGGGTGCGGGCATGAGTGCCGAGAGTGGAATCAGTACCTTTCGCGATGCGGGTGGTTTGTGGGATAAATATCCTGTGGAGCAGGTGGCTACACCCGAGGGATACCAGCGAGACCCGGCATTGGTGATCAACTTCTATAATGAACGAAGGAAGCAATTGTTGGAAGTGAAACCGAATCGCGGACATGAGTTGCTGGCTGAACTGGAGAAGAGTTTCAATGTGACTGTTATCACGCAGAATGTAGATAACCTTCACGAACGTGCCGGAAGCAGTCACATCATTCATTTGCACGGTGAGTTGACAAAGGTTTGTTCTAGCAGAGACCCGTACAATCCCCATTATATAAAGGAATTGAAACCGGAAGAGTATGAAGTGAAAATAGGAGATAGAGCTGGTGACGGAACTCAGTTACGTCCTTTCATTGTCTGGTTTGGAGAGGCGGTACCGCAGATTGAGACAGCTATTCAATACGTAGAGAAAGCGGATATCTTTGTCATCATCGGTACTTCTCTCAATGTATATCCTGCGGCAGGTTTGCTACATTATGTACCGAAAGGAGCAGAGGTGTATCTGATTGATCCGAAACCGGTGGATACACATACTTCCCGTTCGATACATGTGATTCAGAAGGGCGCTTCCGAAGGGGTGGCAGAGTTGAAAAAGAAGTTATTACTCTAACTCTGATGCGAAAATATGATTATTCCGGAGAGTTTCCGAAATTTCGAGTGCGGTGATATTGCTGCACTCGATTCTTAAGATTTTCTCCCAGTCTTCAAAATCTACATTCCATTTGCTGATCTGTGGGAATCGCGCCAGGAGGCTGCCGATTAATTTGATGTCCCGTCTTTTGGTGACTGAAGTACGAAAAATTAGAATCTGATTTTCCATGTCTTTTAGGTGTTTAGTCCAGTGAACGAAATTCACGGATAGTGATATTGAAATGTTGCTTAAAGTTGCGGCTGAGAAGCGACAGGCTGCTGAAACCGCAGAGCCGGGCTATCTCCGTCGCAGAAAGTTGCTTTTCGCCTTGCAGTAGCAGGGCTGCTTTTTCGATTCGGGCTCGTTTAATATATTCTGTAGGTGTCTCTCCAATCAGAACAGTGAAAACACGATGAAAATGAAAAAGGGAAAAGCATGCGATTCCGGCCATTTTTTGTAATGATAGCGGCTGATCTATATTCTGATGGATATAGTCTGTGACTTTTTTGATTCGTAACAGATATTCTTGCTTATTTATATCTTTCGTTTCCATATCTTTTGCAAAGTAAAGGATAATAAGCGCCGGAGAGTTATCCTGTCTTGCTAACTTCTCCGGCAGTTGGTTAATTATCTTTTTTGTCCTATATAGAATACGTAGCCATAATATTCTTTATACTTATGATACAGACTCTGTTCATACCGTTGATTGGCAATGAAGTCTTTGACTGCGTTATTCTCTGGGTGTTCCTTCAAAAATGCCTCTTGAAGCGAAACTTGTGGGGCATAGAAGTGTTCCGTCCAGCACTTCTCCGGTAGAATGAAATGGGCGGTCGGGATGTATCCGGCTTTTTCCATCTGAGCTGTTTTTGCGGGAATCGTATTGATTTCGGGATAAGCATCCATCCAGAAATCTTCTATTTCGGCAGGACGTTCCGGAGTGAACCAGGATACTTCCGTGACTGCGATGAAACCGTTCTTTTTCAGAAATCTGTTCCATTCGTTCATGCCACGTTCGAATCCGATGTTGTAGATAGCTCCTTCCGACCAGATAAGATCGAGTTCTTCGTTCTGGAACGGGAGATGATCCATCGACCCGGTGATTCCTTTCACTCTGTCCGAGCAAAGGGCTTTTGCCGCATTTTTATTGAATATTTCAATAAAGTCCGGGAAAAGGTCTATGCCTGTGATTTGTCCTTTGGTGTACTCTGCCAGTGTGATGGTTTGTCCGCCGGTACCACAGCCGATGTCGGCTATCTGTGATTTTTCCGATAGCTCGTTGATAAAACTCAGGGCTTTTTGAGTGGCTTCGGGACTTCCGGGACCTTGACGTTCGAGTGATTTGAAGTAATTACATATAAGTGTAAAATCGAAATCGTGGATAGATGTATGGTTGTTACTCATTGTTTTTAATGTTTTAAGTGTACGTCGAATGGGGGTGTATGATGGTACCTGTAGCCATTAGACCTTACAGTTGTTACTATTTTTAGAGAATAAAAAGTAACTCTGACATGAAGTATGTCGGAGAAAATAAAGGGATAATCTGTAATGAGAGGAAGACTTACAGATTATTTACAGAACGGAATCCTTGCGGAATGTAAATGTGGTAAACATTCAATTATTCTTTATTAGTTCGGGAACAAAGATATGATTTTAGCTGTAATGATTAATAGAATCTTTCAAAAAAAATGCTGTTGGACAGTATTTTAGCAAGAATCGTCAAATATGTTTGTTGTTGTGGTGGTATTAAATCTCTTTTATATCTTGATGTAGAATGTGGATTTTGTCAGTCATGACTGTAAATTTGGTGATGTAATTCGGGTCTGTGGACGAAATTCCATCTTTATTGCATGTTTGTCTATGTGTAGATTGGATGATATCACTTACTTTTGCGGGAAGATATGTAAACATCGTATTTGTGTTTGTACGAAGCATGAGTATGAATAAAAAGTGATAACAAAATATTATGAAAAACTGGATGTTATTAGTTGTCCTTTCATTGCTGTTGTGCGGAATGAGTTGGGCTCAGGGAACTGAAAAATTGATATACAATGGTGTGCCTTGGTTTGATGATCGTGGAGAGATTGTAAATGCGCACGGTGCCTGTATTGTAGAGGAGAATGGCAGATACTATCTTTTCGGTGAATGGAAATCGGATGAAAGTAATGCTTTCCCCGGTTTTAGCTGTTATTCTTCCGATGATTTGGTGAACTGGAAATTTGAACGTGTAGTGTTGCCAATGCAGCCAGACGGCATACTTGGTCCTAATAGAGTAGGCGAGCGGGTAAAAGTTATGAAATGCCCTTCGACCGGTGAATATGTGATGTTTATGCATGCAGATAACATGAATTATAAGGATCCTCACATTGGGTATGCTACTTGCAGCACTATTGCCGGAGAGTATAAACTTCATGGTCCGCTTTTATATGAGGGTAAACCTATCCGTCGTTGGGATATGGGAACTTATCAGGATGTAGATGGTACCGGGTACTTACTGTTGCATGGAGGAATTGTTTATCGTTTGAGTAAAGATTACCGTTCGGCAGAGGAGAAAGTGCTGTCGGGAGTTCCCGGTTCTCACGGAGAATCTCCGGCAATGTTCAAAAAAGACGGGACTTATTTCTTTTTGTTTTCTAATCTTACCAGTTGGGAGAAGAATGATAACTTCTACTATACGGCTCCTTCTGTAAAAGGGCCTTGGACGAGCCAAGGACTATTTGCTCCCGAAGGTAGCCTGACATTCAATTCTCAGACGACTTTTGTTTTTCCTTTAAAGCGTGGGAATGATACCATTCCTATGTTTATGGGAGACAGATGGTCTTATCCACATCAGGCTTCAGCGGCTACATACGTCTGGATGCCGATACAGGTGGATGGAACAAAGCTTACCATACCGGAATATTGGCCTGCATGGGATATGGATCAGATCAAACCGGTAGATCCTTTACGTAATGGTAAACTCGTTTCACGTGAGGAGATAAGCCTCAGTAATCCGGCTGAGTGGAAGATGGAAAACGGTCATCTGGCTTCGAATGTGGCAGGAGCCAGTCTAAATGTACCTTTTGATGGTTCCCGGATGGTTGTTGTGGGCGAAACAAATGCTCATAGCGGGTATGCGCAAGTGAATATCTTGAATAAGAGAGGAGAAAAGATCTATTCTTCATTAGTTGACTTTTATAGTAAGGTAAAAGATGAGGCCATACGTTTTATGACTCCTCCGTTAGTAAAGGATGAATATACATTGGTGGTGGAAGTTACGGGAAATAAGCCTACCTGGACTGATAAAACGAAAACCATCTATGGCAGCAATAACTCTTATGTAACAATTAAAGATATATATTACGTTCCGACGCAGGTGGTAGAAACGGGTTTTATAGATGGAAACCCGAAAGGCTTTATCCGGCATCCGTGGCAAGGAAAGCGAGTAGGGTACTTGGGAGACTCCATTACAGACCCTAATTGTTATGGTGATAAGATAAAGAAATACTGGTCATTTTTGGAAGAATGGCTGGGTATTACTCCGTTTGTCTATGGGGTAAGCGGGCGGCAATGGAATGATGTACCGCGCCAGGCTGAACAACTGAAGAAAGAGCATGGAGAAGAGGTGGATGCTATTCTTGTATTGTTAGGAACGAATGATTTTAATGAAGGTATACCTGTCGGAGAATGGTATACTGAGAAAAAAGAACAAGTTATGGCTGCTCGTGGAAAGACTAAAAAGCTGGAAACTCGTATAAAACGTACGCTTGTAATGGATAACCGGACTTACAAAGGGCGTATTAACATAGGGATAAGCCGTTTGAAAAGTTTGTTCCCCGATAAACAGATTATATTACTGACTCCATTACACCGTTCGTTTGCCGATTTCGGCGAAAAGAATGTGCAGCCGGATGAGAGTTATCAGAACCGTTGTGGCGAATATGTGGATGCTTATGTTCTTGCTGTGAAAGAGGCTGCCAATGTATGGGGAGTTCCGGTCATAGACTTTAATGCAGTAACTGGAATGAATCCGATGGTAGAGGGGCAACTGGAATATTTCTATGATCCGACTTTCGACCGCTTGCATCCGAGTACGAAAGGGCAGGAACGCATGGCCCGTACATTGATGTATCAGTTGCTTGCATTCCCTTGTAATTATTGATAAACTAAGACTTTTATGAGATATAAGACATTATTTTTTTTATTGACTTTCGTTTGGACTGCTTTGTCGGTCACCGGCAAACAGCGGGATTTTGTGCTACAATCCGGCATACCTGTACCGATAGCCTGCAACAGTTCTGAAGAACAGGTAGTGCACACTGCTTTAGAATTACTCCGTCGGGATCTTCAAACGGTGCTATCGGCAACAGCCAAAGTTGAAACGAACACAGGAACTATTCTAATAGGTACAGCCGGCAGGAGTGAACTGATCGATCAGTCGGGAGTGGACACCTCCGTCTTAAAAGGTAAGAAGCAGGCTTTCTTGCTGACTGTTTCGCCCGAAGGAAAACTTATAGTGGCCGGTAGTGACGGGCACGGCACTGCTTACGGCATACTCGAAATATCCCGTTTGCTCGGAGTATCTCCTTGGGAATGGTGGGCGGACGTAACTCCGGAAAAAAAGAAACTTTTTAAACTTTCCTCCAAGTTCCGCAGCGTACAGTCACCTTCCGTAGAATATCGCGGTATCTTTATCAATGACGAAGATTGGGGACTGATGCCATGGAGCAATAAAACCTATGAACCTTCGGACGTGAATGGAGAAATAGGTCCGCGCACAAATGAACGTATCTTCGAACTGCTGCTTCGCTTAAGAGCTAACACCTACTGGCCGGCCATGCACGAATGTACGCTCCCCTTTTTCCTGACTAAAGGCAATCGGGAAGTGGCAAAGAAGTACGGGATCTTTATGGGGGCTTCCCATTGTGAACCGATGGCTTGCAGTGCTGCCGGAGAGTGGAGACGAAGAGGGAATGGAGCGTATGACTATGTAAATAACAGTGCTGCTGTCTATAAATTCTGGGAAGACAGGGTGAAAGAAGTGGCAGATCAGGAAGTACTCTATACGCTTGGTATGCGTGGCGTACATGATGGCAAGATGCAGGGTGCCAAGACGGTAGAAGAGCAGAAAGCTGTGTTGGACCGTGTACTCGCTGACCAGCGTGGCTTGATAGAGAAATATGTGAATAAAGATGTGACTCAGGTTCCTCAGGTTTTTATACCTTATAAAGAAGTACTTGATATTTATAACGCCGGCTTGCAAGTTCCTGATGATGTGACCCTGATGTGGTGTGATGATAACTACGGCTATATCCGTCACTTCCCGACTGCTGAAGAGCGTGTCCGCAAGGGAGGAAACGGTATTTATTACCATGTCTCCTATTGGGGACGCCCGCACGATCATCTGTGGCTGAGTACGATGAGTCCTTCATTGATTTATCAGCAGATGAAGCAGGCGTACGATCAGGGAATACAGAAAATATGGATTCTGAATGTGGGAGATATCAAACCTGCCGAATATCAGATTGAACTTTTCATGGATATGGCGTGGAATTTGGAAGCAGTTGCCCAAGAAGGAGTCACGGCACACCTGAAGCATTGGCTGGAACGGGAACTGGGTACTTCCCCTGCCAAGGAATTACTGCCTGTTATGCAAGAATATTATCGTCTTGCCCATATCCGCAAGCCGGAATTTATGGGGAATACGAGGGAAGAAGAGAAAGACCCTGCCTACCGCATAGTGAAAGACCTGCCTTGGAGCGAGGAATTTATAAATGAGCGTTTATCGTCTTATGACAGACTGTCGGAAACTGTAGAGAAGGTTACCTCTCGGATTCCTGCCGATAGGCAAAGCGCTTATTTTGAATTGGTGAAATATCCGGTGCAGGCTGCGGCACAAATGAACCGGAAGCTGCTGTTTGCCCAGTTGGCACGCCATGGAAAGGCAGATTGGGAAAAGAGTGACGCTGCTTACGATAGCATTGCCGCACTTACCCAACACTATAATTCATTGGAGAATGGCAAATGGAACCGAATGATGGATTTCAAACCCCGCAAACTTCCTGTATTTAACCGTGTAGAAAGGAAGGAAGCTACTACTCCGATGATACAAGAGCGTTCTGCTATCTATCAATGGAACGGTATGGATGCCTCAAAAGGAAATTTCATTGGTCACGAAGGCTTGGGATACGCAGGTAGGGCAGCAGGGATACTTATGGGCAAAGCGCTGACTTTCTCCTTTAGCGACTGGAAGGCGGATGTAGTAGAGGTGGAAGTCCGATTATTACCTAACCATCCTGTACATGGAACACAACTACGTTTTTCTGTCTCTATTGACGGAGCTGAACCGAAAGTGATATCCTATGAGACAAAAGGACGTAGCGAAGAATGGAAGGAGAATGTTCTTCGTAATCAGGCTATTCGAAAGATTGTACTTCCTGTGTCCGGAAAGAAATCTCATCAACTGGAGATTAAGGCACTGGATGAAGGGGTAGTATTGGATCAGGTGATGCTTTACGTTCCTTCTGTTTCAGAGTGATATATCAGCAGGATAGAAAGCAGGCCATCAGAGCGTAAGCTTTTTCATTATATTATTAATGATCTGGATAAACTCTTCGGGAGAAACGTCCAGTGAATTGGAATAATTGAACCGTTCGGAAACCGGTATCCTTTTTTTGAGTTCCGTGTTTTCGTTTATGTTACGTAATAATCGCTTACGGCAGTCCCGCAGTTTACGCTTATAATGCAAGAGGGAAAAAGAAAGCATTATTATAATTGATAGCGATATGATTAAAAGTATCACTAGTATAAGGTAGGCATCGGTGGTGGTACTATTTAAGTTCGCAGCTACTGTTGTTTCAGCACAGACAGATGTCGGAGAACCGCATACAAAAAATAATAAAATAGAGAACAAGCCAAAAGATTTAAAACATCTAAAGGCTTGTTTTTTTAATATGCCCTTATTACAAACGCATTCGCGTTGTGTATTTATAGACATATCCCCAGATATCAAATGATGATAGTCAGGTTTGTTTGTTTCTTTGAGTTCCATTTTAGTCGTACTGTTTGTTTTTTACTAAGTCTGGCTCAAAGGTAACAAGCTTGGGTTTTATATCAAAAAATCCGATTCGGTTGTTGTCTCACTTATTCACTCTCGTTATCTCAATTTTTCACTTTTAGTCGTTATTGCATTCATTTTCAGATATTTTTAATCCTGATCGGAATTCAGTGGGGGTTACCCCGAACTTTTCAGAAAAAAGACGGTAGAAGGTTTGGACGGTACTCATACCACACTCTTTAGCGATGGCGTCTATCGTATAATATGGATGCTCTTTCAGCATTCCGGCGGCATATTCTAACCGGAGATTGTTGACATACTTTGAGAAACTGGTTCTGGCATATAATTTAAAGAGTTGTGCAAACTTATTTTTGGGGATATAGATTATTTTTATCAGTTCTTCTCTTGAAAAATCGGGTTGTAAGAAAAGCTGGCGATTAATAATCTCGCGTTCTACTCTGTCGAACATACTTTTGTCATATAACATATTTTTGTTATCTTCATCCTTATCTGAAGGCATATTCGCGGAAGCATTTTCTATTGTTATGTCCGTTTCTATAGTGGACACATCTTCGTTTTCTTTGGGGGTGGTTTGTGGTTTATCTTCTGCTTGTAGTTGTGCTTTTAGAATAAAGTTTTCTTCTTTTCTTCGGTAAAGTTCCTCTCTATATGCCAGTAAATCCTCAATGGTACCGACCATTGCTTCATTTTTACGGCGTATAGCCCGGTTGTAGCGTATTGTACGCCACAAGAATACCGCTGACAAAAAGACAATACAGCCTACAAATATCAACAAGGCATTTCGCATGCGTATGTCGGCGGTTTGTTGCTGAATAAACAGGTCTTTCTCGTGGGTTTCATAAATAGTGGCCAGTTCCAGTGCCGAACTTTTTTGTTCTCTGTTCTTAATGCTGTCTTTTAACATTGCAAGCTGCTGAAAATATTCTGCGGCAGTTAGGTAATCACCTTTTCGTTTATATGCTTCTCCGAGAGAACTTTTGATGCTGGTCATGTGGTAGGTAATGGTATCCCCTTGTGCTCTAAGGGATTTTTCACGGGCAGAATTCATTAGAATCACGTCGTCGTACATTTTCCGGTCTAATAAGTAGGGCATAATCAGGTAATTGTCCCGATCGAATACATTACTTAGAGATAGAAACTGTTTGTAATAACCGTCAGCCTCTTTCAATCTTCCCAGCCGGGACAGTACAACTGCATAGTGGGCATACATTGCCTTCTTTTCTTTCTCGCCCAGTTCCTCCATTGGAGTTTCTTCGCCGGTTTCTGCTACGACTACTTTTTGCAATGCTTCAAGGGTTTGAAGGGCTTCATTGTTCCGTCCGTCCCGTTCTTGAAATATGAGCAATGTGTTATAGTCATAGCGCAGGTTGTCATATTTGTATTTGTAGTCTGTTTTTCCCATTAGTTCGACAGCTTGTAGCATAAACTCATAGCCTTTCCCTTTATTTCCTTGATAATAAAGCATCTTTCCCATGTTGAACAGAGCTACGGACTGCATCGCTTCGTTACCGCATTGTTTCGACTTTTTCAATAACATTTCTACATACTGTGCTTTCTTCGTTTCGTAATGAAGGCAATCGTAGCAGGAGATCATGCGGTGTATTTGTTCCATGTTTTGTTGGTCGTCCGCTTGTATCGAATCACTTTGCAGTGCGCGTCCATAGAATTTTAGCGCCTGATAGTATTTGCCGGTGTTGAAGTACAAGTCACCTTCGGTTATATCTAGTTTAAATCCGGGGAGGGAGTTTCGTTTTCTTAGTTTTCCCATGATTTGCAATGCTTTGTCGAAGTCAGAGAATGTATATTCGTATACATAGTCTGCCGTTATCAGGCTGTCAGGTAACGAGTTGTCTTTGGCTTGAATTTTAGTTCTGATAAGATTGATTACGACAATCACCCATGTGAAAATAGTTGTAAGAAGAAGATTCTTCATAATTTTTATAAATTAAGTTTGCTAAAGGCTTTTTCGGTAATTTCCGTAGGTTACTGCCCCGGCTTCGTAATCAACCGCAGTACAAACCACGCGTGATGTGCTGCGGTGCTTATCCATCCATAATGTTTTGCCATAATGCGGAATCGTTCTTTAAGGGACGCTTTCCGGTTTTGTGTAGTCATTCCTTCATCCAGATAGTCAATGATTGTCAGGTGCGTATTGTGTAAAGTACGCGCCTTTTTCATGATACGGATGCACCAGTCGAAATCTGCGGAATACCGGTAATTTAAATCATAAGGCTCCACTAGTGTATGTCTGGGAAAGAATGCCTGATGACAGACTAACATTCCCTGTTTGAAACTTTTCCAGTTAAGCTTTTCGGGTGTGGAAAGCCGGCGCATGTGCAGAAAGTGCCCTTCTTTATCGACAATCGCAGTTTCCCCGTAAATAACGTCGGGAAGTGTGCTGCCATTGATGCTGTGCACTATCTGTTGCAAAGTATCGTCTTCGTGAAAGCAGTCGCCCGCATTCAGAAAACAGAGATAGTCTCCGCCGGCGAGAGAGATTGCCTTGTTCATGGCATCGTACAGTCCTTTGTCCGGTTCGCTGATGACGGTGTGTATCCGTGACCGGTATCTGTCGATGATAGAGAGAGTACCGTCTTTGGAGGCTCCGTCCACAATGATATATTCTACATGGTGATAGGTCTGCGAGATAACACTTTGGATGGTATCTTCCAGCACTTTTTCGGCATTGTAGGTCACCGTGATAATCGAGAACTTGGGAGTAGGATGGACACTATGCATATTTCCCTGTTATTTTGTTATAAACGTCCGTGTACTTCTTGGCTATGATACTTTCCGAATAGTTGCCTATGGCTTTGCGGCAGGCTTGTGCGGAGAGTTCCGCATATTCGGGCTCCGTCAATATCCAGTGGATGCCGTTGGCCAGGTCTTCTGCCGACTTGCGCTGAGCTACATATCCGTTGTGCAGATGATCGATCATTTCCGGTATGCCTCCGGTGTTGAAGCCTACACAAGGCACACCGCAGGACATGGCTTCCATGACCATATTCGGCAGGTTCTCTTCGAGAGAAGGTATCGCAAAAAGGTCTACGGCATTGTATATATCGACCAGTTCGTGTTCATTCTTAATATAAGGAAGCGGATAAACACGGAAAGGAATCAAGTCTTGCAGTTGCTGAGACTGATTGCCGAAAACGACTACGCCCAGTGAGTCTTTCCATTCCGGATGCTTCTCTGCCAACAGCTTGCAGGCTTCTATCAGATAGTCGATCCCCTTTCGTTTATCTGTGATCTTGACAGAACCGAAAAGAATCAGTTTGCCTTCCTGCGGCAGCCTGCATTTCCTGCGGGCTTCCTGCTTGTTATGGGGTTTATACAGGTTGGTGTTGATGGCATTCGGGATATTGATAACGGTTTGTCCGGTGAGCAACCCGCTGACTTTGGCCTTCTCTGCCAGCCAACGGCTACAGCCTACAAACGTGATAGGTGCCTGACTATAAATCTCTTTCTTTTTCCGGAAGATTCGGGTGGATAAGTCTTTCTTGCCACCTCCCCCGTAGATGTAAGGACAGTGATGGCATTCCTGCTCGTAATTTCTGCATTCGCGTGCATAATGGCAGATACCGGTACACGGCCACATGTCGTGCATGGTCCATACTACAGGTTTGCCGGATGTCAGAATCTTGCGGATGGTGTTGAGTGACAGCATCCCCTGGTTGATCCAGTGCAGGTGGATGACATCTGCCTGCTGGAATTCGGGAAGCGAAGTGATGTCCGTGCCGGTATTGGCAATATCTACGGCGAAGAGATCATTCTTCTTGAAACGGTTGGCTTTCCAGATGACAATGCGTTCCCACATGAATTTCCATACGTGCAGCCAGCTGCGCTTTAGTCCGACAACGCTGATTTGGTCTGTTTGCTTGTCGCGTACCAACATTTTTGCCTTGATGCCGTTGTTCTTTAGCGATTCCATCAGGCGTCCGGCAGCGACAGCCGCACCACCTATTCGTTCGGAAGTATTGATGATTAGTACCCTCATGCTTTCAAAATGTTTGCACAAAAGTAGTGGTTTTCAGTGAAAATCCGTACAAAGTCACATATTATTTGTACTTTTGCCACACTTATTAATAAGGAGATATTGAACATGAAAAAGGTTGTGTTTTTAGGATTGGGCTATATCGGCCTTCCTACGGCAGCCGTTGCTGCCGCCCATGGTTTCGAAGTCATAGGTGTAGATGTGAATCCTTCTGTGGTAGAAACAATCAACCAGGGAAAGATACATATTGTTGAACCTGAACTGGGTCAGGTAGTCAGGGACGTGGTGCAGAAAGGAAAGTTACGGGCAGTGTGCAAGCCGGAAGCGGCAGATGCCTTCTTTATCGTAGTGCCTACCCCATTCAAGCAAAACCATCGGGCGGACATCACTTATGTGGAAGCGGCAACCCGCTCCGTGATCCCTTATCTGCAAGAGGGCAACTTGTTCGTCATTGAATCCACTTCCCCGGTATATACTACCGAACGTATGGCGGAAGTGATCTATAAAGAACGTCCCGAACTGAAAGGGAAGATACACATCGCTTATTGCCCCGAACGCGTATTGCCGGGAAATACATTATATGAACTGGTACACAACGACCGTGTGATTGGCGGTATCGATCCGGCATCTACCGAAAAAGCCATCGAATTCTATTCCGCTTTCGTACAAGGCAAACTGCACGGCACCAATGCCCGCACGGCAGAAATGTGTAAATTGACGGAGAACTCTTCCCGTGACTCACAGATAGCCTTTGCCAACGAACTTTCCATGATCTGCGACAAAGCCGGAATCAATGTATGGGAATTGATTGAACTGGCAAACAAGCATCCGCGTGTGAATATCCTCCAGCCGGGTTGTGGCGTAGGTGGCCACTGCATTGCAGTAGACCCCTGGTTCATCGTATCCGACTATCCGGAACAGGCGCAGCTGATCAAGCGTGCCCGTGAAACGAACGATTACAAGGCAGACTGGTGTGCGAACAAGGTATTGGAAACCTGCCAGAAGTTTGTAGAACAGAATGAGCGCGAACCCATCGTAGCATGTATGGGGCTGGCTTTCAAACCGAACATCGATGATTTGCGGGAGTCTCCCGCTAAATATATAGCTTCCCGTATCATCTCCGAATCGAGAGCGGATGTGTTGATTATCGAACCTAATATCAGCACTCATAAAAGTTTCCATCTGACAGATTACCGGGAAGCATATGAGAAGGCGGATATTATCGTCTGGCTGGTTCGTCACGATGTGTTTGTAGCGCTGCTGAAAGAAGACGGAAAGATCGAACTGGACTTCTGCGGAGTGAGACGATAAAGAGATTGGTAGTTTAATTGCGAAGAGGTTATATAACTCTATAAATAAAGCAGATGAAAAAGATATTGCTCGTTTTCGGTACTCGTCCTGAAGCGATTAAGATGGCTCCGCTTGTAAAAGCGCTCCAGAAAGATACGGAACATTTTGAAACGCGGGTTTGCGTCACGGCACAGCACCGGCAAATGTTGGATCAGGTATTGGAAGTGTTTGGCATCACTCCCGAATATGATTTGAATATCATGGCTCCCAATCAGGACTTGTATGATATTACCGCTAAAGTGTTGATGGGATTGCGGGAAGTGTTGAAAGACTTCCGTCCCGATACTGTATTGGTGCACGGGGATACGACGACTTCGATGGCTGCTTCGCTTGCGGCGTTCTATATGCAGATTCCTGTGGGACACGTAGAGGCCGGGTTGCGTACTTATAATATGCTGTCTCCCTGGCCGGAAGAAATGAACCGTCAGGTGACAGACCGTATCTGTACCTACTACTTTGCACCGACTGAACAGTCCAAAAAGAATCTGCTGCAAGAAAATATAGATGAAAAGAAAATATTCATTACCGGAAATACGGTGATTGATGCTCTGCTGATGGCGGTTGATATTATTTCTTCCACTCCCGGAATGGAAGAGAAGATAGCGAAAGAATTTCAGGAGAAAGGCTACACTGTAGGCAACCGTGAGTATATCCTCGTCACTGGCCATCGCCGTGAGAACTTCGGAGAAGGTTTCCTGCATATCTGCAAAGCGATTAAGGAATTGGCGGCTCTGCATCCGGATATGGATATTGTCTACCCCGTTCACTTGAATCCTAACGTACAGAAGCCTGTGTATGAATTGTTGTCGGGAGTGGATAATGTCTATCTGATTTCTCCTTTGGATTATCTGCCTTTTATCTATGCCATGCAACATTCTACTTTGCTACTGACGGATAGCGGTGGTGTGCAGGAGGAAGCTCCTTCACTGGGAAAGCCGGTATTGGTGATGCGTGATACAACGGAACGTCCGGAAGCTGTCGAAGCGGGTACAGTCAAACTGGTCGGCACGGACGCTGAGGCTATTGTAAGTAATGTCACTGCCCTGTTGCAAGATAAAGAAATGTATAAGCGAATGTCTGAAACGCATAACCCTTATGGTGACGGACAGGCTTGTGAAAGAATAATGGTTGCACTCAGATGTTAACATCTGAGTGCTCAGGTATTAACGTTTGATATGACAGGTCTTAATATCTGAGGAGTCAGATATTAAGACTTGAGAAGCTGGTTAGCAATGCTTGTTATAACATGTTATAATGCTTGAAACGAGGCATAAGAAACACTGTTATGAGATACAGAGCCATCACTACAATCCCTATTATTGTTGTTTTTCTTGTTCCCCTCTTTCACCTTTCTTTGAAGTACCGATGGATACAATAGTATAGAGTGAACCTTTTCTGCTTTTTCCCATTTTTCAGCATTCATCGTTTTCTCTTTATGGAAATATTTTATTTCACTAGAAACTACTTTATTCATCAGTATTTTGAAAGAAAGGTGAAGGAGATGGAAATAAAAGAGCTATTACGTCATGAGCCATTCATGGATGATAATTGGAATAAAATAGAAGAATTTATTAATAATCCGAATCAGTATTTGATTCCTTAGTTAAAAAT
>NZ_KV804354.1:0-73591 GCF_001811315.1 Bacteroides sp. HMSC067B03
AAAAAGGTTGTGCCAGCGTTTTGACACAACCTCTCGCTTTTTATTTTTCATTTCCGAATTTACACATGAAAGTAATCTTATCCGTTCCTCCCCACAATACAGACTTCTACTTGCAGATACCGCTCAGCCCTTCTCTCACAATATCCGCCAATATCGGCTTCGCTCCACTCACAAAGCATTCCACTGCAATCACCATCAGAATCAATCCCATCAAACGCATCATCACATTATTTCCGGTCTCTCCCAGTACTTTCACCAGTCGGGTGGAAGCACGGAGAATGAAGAACGTCAGCAGATAAATCAAGGCGATTGTTCCGATCAATATACCTTTCATTGCATAAGTATGAGAATCCTGCATCAAAACGATGGCGTTAGCGATAGCCCCGGGACCACACAACATCGGAATTCCAAGAGGAGTAATGGAGATGTCATCGGCATAGGTTTTAATCTCTTCGTCTTTAAGTTTCATCGGAGTATACCGTGCCTGAAGCATATCAAAACCAATCTTAAAGATAATTACTCCACCGGCAATACGGAAACCATTGGTAGAGATACCGAAGAATTTGAAAAGGAACTGCCCGGCAAAGACAAACACCATCAACGTTATAAACGACACGATGGTGGCACGGCGCACAATAGCCTGCCGCTCCTTATCTGTCATTCCGTGTGTCATGGTCAGAAAGACCGGCATTGTCCCCAAAGGATTGGTCAGCGTAAAGAACGAAGTAAAACAAAGTAAGGCAAATGGCAGAAGCGTACTATCCATGATGTTATCGTATTTTATACATTTATTAAATACAACAAAAATACGACTTAATCCATAAAACCTACAATAAATTCATTAATTCTTTCAGTGAATGGATATGATAGGTAGGTTGAAAAGGAAAAGCGGTTCGTTCCGTCACATCATAGAAAGCCTGATGCATCCCTACCCCATGCGCTCCGGTAATATCGGCTTCCCAACTGTCACCGATCATTAACGATTCGCGTAACTCGGACTGGGTGGCAGATAAAGCAAAATAAAAGATTTCGGGCCAAGGCTTCAATATGCCGAGGTCCTCCGAAAGAATGATCTTCTTAAAATAACGATCTACTCCTGCCGAACGCATCTTGCGCGACTGCAGTTCGCGGAAACCATTGGAAAGGATATACAGATTATACTGCGGCGCAAGATACTCCAACACTTCTTTGGCATGGGGCATCAGACCGCTTTTGGTAGGAATAATGGCAAAGAAATCTTCCGAGAAACGTTCTGCCAAAGCCTCATCCTCCACTCCTACTGCCTGTAAGGGATAAAAGAAACGCTGGCGGTTCAGTTCCTCCTTTGTCACCTTTCCCTTTCCATATTCAAGCCAGAGTTCGGTATTGCGTCGTTGATACAGTGTATAATAATGATCGAATGAATCAAAATAGCGGTCAAATGAATATTTCTGATATACTTCTTCAAAGGTGTCGCGTGCATTTCGTGAGAAAGCCCAGATGGTGTCATCCAGGTCAAAAAAGAGATTTTTATATTTCATTGGCTCCGTAATATATATAATATGAGAAATAAAAAAGCCAATGTGCTAATTTCTTGAATTCAGGAATCAGCACATTGGCAATTCTAACCAGGTATGTCTACCTTATTTTACCTGAATAACCAAGTATCTGGATACGCTCCAGAATTCGGCAGGATTAGTAATTTTCAAAGTCAGCTGACCTTTGTCATCTTTCACCAGTTCATAAGAACCTGTCGGATGAGTAGTCAACAACTCAGCACGTTTGGAGTACAACTTGATTTCTTTTGTTGTACGGATATCGATCTGAGTAAAATAATCCTTGTTGAAATCAGCGCTCTTCAGCACGTCACCGCTCTGAAGAATCTTCTGGGCTTTCAACTCTGATTTTGTTCCGAATACGAACCATGCGGCATTCAGACTCTTATCCTGTTCGGCAACGGTTTTAGCTTTCGCTTCGTTTTCGGCAGCCAAAGATTCTTTGGCAGCAGACAGGTCGCTGACAGCTGCATCCAGTTCCTGGATACGAATGTTCTTAGACGCCAGTTCAGTCTGAAGTTCTTCGATACGTTGTTGTTTAGCTTTCAATTCAGCAGTCAGAGCTTCTACAGCTTTCTTCATCTGAGTAGAGTTATACTTGCTGTTTTTCAGCTGAGCTTCCAGTTTTGCAATCTGAGCTTTGTTTTCTTCCATTTGCTTGGAGATGAATTCGATATCAGAAGCAATCTGTTGCTTGGCACTGGCTGAATTTTCGGTAATAGTACCACGCTGCAAGTCCACACGGCTTTCGGCAGCATTGATCTTACGGAATCCTTCCTGCACTTCATTGAAAGTTCCCATCATATCATCCAATTCAGCGTTACGCTGTGTCAATTCCATTAAAAGAGAGTCATTTTCAGCCTTAAGGTCTTTGCTTCCACCTTTAAAGTCACACGAAGCCAACATGGCTGCGCACATAAATAAAACTGCTAACTTTTTCATACGTTTACGTTTTACGTTTTTAAATGAAGTTATTTTAATCGTCTATTCCTGCTAATACTATCACAATCTCGCCCCGGGGCTCGGTAGCGGTAAAGTGTTCTATCAATTCCGCCAAACTTCCCCGAACGGTTTCTTCGTGGAGTTTGGAAATTTCGCGAGACACGGTTGCCTGACGTTCAGTGCCGAAATATTCGGCAAACTGTGTCAACGTTTTCAACAAGCGGTGAGGCGATTCATAAAACACCATCGTACGATGTTCTTCTGCCAATGCCTTCAGTCGTGTCTGTCGTCCTTTCTTCTGAGGGAGGAACCCTTCGAAGCAGAACTTTTCATTCGGCAGTCCCGATGCTACCAGTGCCGGAACAAAAGCTGTCGCTCCCGGCAAACATTGCACTTCGATACCGTTGCGCACACATTCGCGGACTACCAAAAATCCCGGATCAGAAATCCCGGGTGTTCCGGCATCCGAAATCAATGCCACGGTTTCACCTGCCTTTATTCTATTAACAACACTTTCCACCGTTTTATGTTCATTAAATTTATGGTGAGATTGCATTGCGTTCTTTATTTCAAAGTGTTTCAGCAAAATACCGGAAGTACGTGTGTCCTCTGCCAAAATCAGATCGACCTCTTTCAGCACCTTGATTGCCCGAAAGGTCATGTCCTCCAGATTTCCTACCGGCGTAGGTACTACATATAACTTTCCCATAAACTTTTATGCTGATTGATTAAAATACTTTTTTAGCAACTCCAGAAAGTCGGTCATCGCCTCATTCTCTTCGTTTACGCTGACTTTCGAGGCAAGAAATGCCACGGCAGTCTTATAAGAACTCATGACTGATATCTGCTCGATAACACGGTTCATCAGTTCAGGGTCTCCGCCGAATATCTCACGTGAGAAACGGAAAGAATCATTCAGGCTGATGGAATGACGTAATCCGGCAGCCATCTTTATGCTTTCGCCCAATACGGCAGCTTTCGGCTCCTCTATCAGAAGCGATTCGTCGTCTTCCAACTCATCTTCCACTTCTTTCTCTTCCATTTCGTCTTCGACAACAGGTTCCTCAATTACTGTTTCTTCCACAACAGCCTGCGGTTCCTGTACTATCACAGGTTCATCTTCTCCCAGCGCTGTCGCTTCATTCTCTTCCACGACCTTCTCTTCTATTACCGGATATTCAATTCCCTCTATTACAGGAGCTTGTTCTTCAACAATGGGGACTTCACTTTCCACTTCCGCTATAGCGGAAGGCGAATCTTCCACCGGGACAGCTTCTATCTCTTCCGACAACTGCTCCAAACGATCCTGCATACGCAGGATGCTCCGCTTCAACAGTTCAGACAAAGTCTGAGTCGGCTCTTTAGAAAACGTATCCATGAGGAACTTCAGCTCATGAACATCCAGCTCAATATCTGTTAATAGCTTCTGTTTCATTTCCATCCATTGTTATTATGGTGCGAATGTAGGAATAATTTATGCAATAACTTAAAATAATGGATAATTTAACAGTTCTTGTACATCGAATTGTTTACCTTTGTCCATTCATTTATTAAATCAAGAAAGCACAAAAATCACATGGTATTATTTTCAGAAGACCACATACAAGAGACCAGAAGAAGAGGTAGAATAGAGGTAATCTGCGGTTCAATGTTCTCCGGAAAGACGGAAGAATTGATTCGTAGAATGAAGAGAGCCAAATTCGCACGCCAGCGCGTAGAGATATTCAAACCGGCTATCGACACTCGTTACTCAGAAGAAGACGTAGTATCGCATGACAGCCATTCTATCGCATCTACCCCTATCGATTCATCGGCAAGCATCTTGCTGTTTACTTCTGAAATAGATGTGGTAGGCATTGACGAAGCTCAGTTCTTTGACGACGGACTGATTGACGTATGCCGGCAGCTTGCCAATAACGGCATCCGTGTCATTATTGCCGGACTGGATATGGACTTCAAAGGGAATCCCTTCGGACCGATGCCGCAATTATGCGCTATTGCCGACGAAGTCTCCAAAGTTCATGCTATCTGCGTGAAGTGCGGTGACCTGGCATCTTTCTCTCATCGTACCGTCAAGAATGACAAGCAGGTACTTTTAGGAGAGACAGCCGAATACGAGCCGCTTTGCAGGGAGTGCTACCTCCGTGCACGGGGAGAGGACGGACAACAGATATAAACTCTATTTAAAACATATATGGAAAGAAAGAAGATAACATTCGACAGTTTTATACGTGGTTCCATCGGATGTGTACTGGTGGTAGGGATATTAATGCTTGTGGAACGGCTCAGCGGAGTGTTATTACCTTTCTTTATAGCTTGGCTGATTGCCTACATGGTTTACCCGTTAGTCAAGTTTTTCCAGTATAAGCTACGGTTGAAAAGCCGCATTGCTTCTATCTTCTGTGCCTTGTTTCTGATCACTATTATTGGAGTATCCCTCTTCTATCTGCTGGTTCCTCCCATGATTTCGGAAATAGGCAGAATGAATGACTTATTGGTGACTTACCTCACCAATGGAGCCGGGAATAATGTACCTAAGAATCTTTCTGAATTCATTCATGAGAATATTGACCTTCAGGCGCTCAACCGTATATTAAGCGAAGAGAATATTCTTGCAGCCATCAAAGATACAGTGCCCAGAGTGTGGGCCCTGCTTGCGGAGTCGCTCAATATCCTGTTCAGCATTCTCGCCTCATTTATCATATTATTATATGTAATCTTTATATTGCTGGATTATGAAGTCATAGCCGAAGGATGGCTACATCTGCTGCCCAACAAGTATCGTACCTTCGCATCCAACCTCGTTCATGATGTACAGGACGGTATGAACCGATATTTCCGTGGGCAGGCATTGGTTGCCTTTTGCGTGGGTATTCTTTTCAGCATAGGTTTCCTTATTATCGATTTTCCGATGGCCATCGCCTTGGGACTTTTCATCGGAGCGCTTAATATGGTTCCCTATTTACAGATCATCGGTTTTCTTCCTACTGTTTTATTAGCGATTCTTAAAGCTGCCGATACGGGAGAAAATTTTTGGATTATCATTGCATGTGCACTGGCAGTCTTTGCTATCGTTCAAATTATACAGGATACCTTCCTCGTCCCCAAAATCATGGGAAAGATTACGGGGCTGAATCCTGCCATCATCCTTTTATCCCTTTCTATCTGGGGTTCATTAATGGGAATGCTAGGCATGATCATTGCCTTGCCTTTGACCACCTTGATGCTTTCCTACTATCAACGCTTTATTATCAACAAAGAAAAGATAAAATATGATGAAGTAGAAATCACTGATAATCAAGAAACAAGCGACAAAGAGGGAAAATAGTTGAAACTTTTTTCTACGAAACACTTGCAAATTAAATAAAAGTAACTACCTTTGCACCCGCAATCAGGAAATAACTGATTTGCAAATAAGGATTGATTCGCTAGCTCAGCAGGTAGAGCACAACACTTTTAATGTTGGGGTCCTGGGTTCGAGCCCCAGGCGGATCACTGAAAATCAAAAGAGTAATTCAAGAAAATTCCCTGATAATCAAACATTATCAGGGATTTCTTTTTTGGGCAGATAGCAAGAAACATCTGTTTCAAGTATATTATTACTTTTTCTGAAACTTGAAGGACTACATCCCTTGTATTTCTTAAAAAATTTACTCAAATGGCTTTCATCAGTAAATCCTAGTTCCTCGGCAATCTCATTTATTCTCATTTGACTATGTAACAATCTGCTTTCGACCAATTTTAGTTTATAACTTAATATGTATTGCTGCATTGTTTCGTTAGTGTGCTTTTTTATATAACGTCCCAAGTAGCTTTCAGATATACCGAAGTGCTGACTGATTTCTTTTGCTCTAATTTTACCTGTTTGATAGATATTTGCTTGGATATATTGAAGAATATCGAGAGACTTATCATCTGAACATTCATCGACTTGTTGAGGTAGAAACATAGCTATATTTCTTGCCACAACAATAATTATAGTATTTATCAACTGCGTGATAATCTCTTTACTGTACAAATTCCTATTAACATACTCCCGAATAATAGCTTCAATCATTGGTTTCACTAATAACTTATCCACTTTATTTCTAAGGATGCAACCCGGTTGATGATTTGCATGTTGCAAAATAAATTCTAATCTCTGGATATTCTCTGAACCCAATATAGCTGAATGTATATAGATATCATTAAACTTGATGTTAATGAATTTTGTAGTTGTGTGAATCTCAAAGGAATGAGAATCATTTGGAGTTATCAAGAACAAATGTCCATCATGATATGGGAACATATTATTGTTAATCCATTGAATACCTGTTCCTGTTAAGATGTAGACTAGTTCAAAAAAAGTATGCTCATGCTCAGTTAATAACGATTCATTATGCTCGTTAAAGCTGATCTCAAATGGTTGATGAAGATTTTCTTTTTTCATACTTCAAATATAACACATAAAGCAGAATTATACCAATATAACAAAAACATATACCTATAATTGAAACAAAATAGGTATAACTTTGCCACAAATCAAAATTAGATTACTTATGAACTTTTTAGAACTATCAAAACAACGTTATTCAGCAAGAAACAGAAAAGATATAACCGAAATAGTTTCAATCTTATAAACGTAACAATTATGAAAACAGAAATGGAAAAATGTCTGGCTGGTGAATGGTATGATTGTCATAACCAAGTTTTCTTGGATTTAAAGACCCGAACACATAAGTTATTAATGAAATATAATTCATTACCTTATGAGGATAAAGAAGAAAAACACAGCTTGCTAAAAAAGATGCTAGGTAGTATCGGAATGAAAGTTTCGGTTGCCAGTCCATTTATTTGTGATTATGGCTGCAATATACATATAGGGGATAATGTTACTGTAAATACTGGTTGTACCTTTGTGGATTGTAATAAAATCACTATCGGAAGTAATGTTCTTATTGCCCCTAATGTTCAGCTTTATACAGCAACTCACCCTATTGATTTAGATGAACGGCTAGCGCCTGTTGAAACAGAAGATGGAATAAAACGAGTTCGCCGCACTTACGCTTTGCCTATTACAATTGAAGATGGATGCTGGATTGGTGGAGGTGTAATAATCCTTCCCGGAATAACAATTGGGTACGGTAGTGTAATTGGAGCAGGTAGTGTTGTTACAAAAGATATTCCGGCAAATAGTTTAGCCGTTGGAAATCCATGTAAAGTGATACGTCAAATCAATCAAACTAAGAAACTATGATAAAATTGGTCGCTTTTGATTTAGATGGTACAATTGCCGATACAATCCCAATGTGTATCGAAGCCTTTAAGCAGGCAGTATCTCCCTATGCATCAAAAATATTGTCAGAAGATGATATTGTGAAAACATTCGGACTTAATGAAGAGGGAATGATTAAAGAGGTCGTTTCAGAAGATTGGGAAAAAGCTCTGATTGATTTTTATGTGAAATACAAAGAAATGCACACAGTCTACATTCAACCATTTGCAGGGATAAGAGAATTGATAACAGAATTGAAGAAGAACTCAATTATTGTATCTTTAATAACAGGTAAAGGTCAAAGGAGTTGTGATATTACGCTTCACCATTTTGAAATGGAAGCTCTTTTTGATAGTATTTCAATCGGATCGCCAGATAGAAACACAAAAGCGGAATCAATGACGGAACTAATGTCAAAATATAATATCCAACCAGCAGAAATGGTATATGTTGGAGATGAATTTTCCGATATTACGGCTTGTAGTAAAGTTGGAATACAATGCTTGTCTGCTGCATGGATAGCCTCACTCTCAAAAATGAAGAAATTAGAAAAGGAGAATCAAGGATATGTGTTTAGTTCTATCAAATCACTTCATTCTTTTCTAAAGAAAGAAGCCAATTTAGTTTAGATTCATAATTGTAGATTGATTTTAGTATTTTCTGGCATAATGGATATTTATTGGTAATATAAAAGTATGAAATCAGACATTAAATCTTTCTATATAATACTTACCATTAAAATTATGCTTATGAATGTATTGTGTAAGCCCCCGATAAAGTACCCGTATAAATATAGAATCGCTATATAAATCGAATAAGTTTATAGCGATTCTCTGTTTATAATATGCTTTTCATTAGAGTATTGTTAGAGTTCTTTGGAGTTTCTCAGTTTTCAGTAATTGGGTAGCAACTCTTTTAGGTCTTTTCCCTTATCCCTTGTGTAATATGGCAACCTGGCAATTATATCGGTAAGCCATTCTCTGGGGTTAACTTGAGATGCTTTGCATGATGCCAATAATGAACAGATGACAGCTGTGTTTTCCGCCGCCTCATGATTTCCACAAAACAAGAAGTTTTTTCTCAATAAAGCTATTAGCCCTGAGAAGAAAGAACTATTTATTCTGTGGAAATGATGATGCGGCAGAGAATGCTGCGGTAATCTATGCTTTTATGGGCTGTTGCAAAGTAGGAGAAGTTAACTTCAGAAATTGGCTTGTATATGTCCTGAAGAATATACATACTTATGACAAAGATTACAGCAAAGATTTAGCAGAACTCTTGCCTCGCAACTGAAAATCCGAAAACTCCCAAAAACTCTAAATCTTCTCTGAATGTTTTGCGAGTTTTTAATGATAGATAGAAAAAACTTGCAAAAGTAAAAAACAAATTATTCAAAAAAAAGAGTTTATTTTCCCCCAAAAAGCCAAAGAGGACAATGTGTAATTTTTAAAGATCACTTTAAAATAAATGAAGGGGCAGCTGAGAGTCAATTTTCCACATTACCAACTAATTCGTGCATATTTGAAGAAAACGGAACAGAAAATGGTGTTTTAAAGTTCAAAATATGTATTTTTGCAAGCGCCTTCACCTATTAATATAGGTCAACAAAAAGCAAAAACATTTATTATTCTACTATAACATAGTTATATTGAAATAATGAATCAGAAAGACAGTTCTTTCGCATCTACCTAGGAATAAAGCAGTTAAAGTATTTTGTGACGGAATTTTTTATTAATATGATAACTAAATATCACGCGAAGTATTACGCAAACTTGCTTACACAAAAAGCTGTGGGCGGTGAACTATCTTCAATCTCGCAATCACTAATGAGTGCGTCTGTTGACATCAATCCACATCAGATTGATGCAGCTCTTTTTGCATTCAAATCACCGCTATCCAAAGGTATCGTTTTAGCTGATGAAGTCGGTTTAGGAAAGACTATCGAAGCAGGTTTGGTCATTTGCCAATATTGGGCTATAGGCAAACGAAAGATTATAATTGTTTGTCCTGCTGCATTGAGAAAACAATGGAGTACAGAATTGATAGATAAATTTGGCATTGACAATATTATCCTTGACACTAAGAACTATAATGAAGCCATCAAGAACGGCAGATCTCCATATTTAAAGAATAAGGCAATTATTTGTTCCTATAATTTTGTGGCTCGTAAAAAGGATGAAATATTGATGCATGGTTTCGATATATCAATCATTGATGAAGCTCACAAACTAAGAAATGTTTATCGCCAATCAAGCAAAACATCTCATGCAGTTCGTGATGCTCTCACAACAACAAAGAAGTTGTTGCTTACAGCTACCCCCTTCCAAAACTCTTTACTGGAGCTTTATGGCTTGACAAGCATAATTGATGATCATATTTTTGGTAGCGAGAAATCATTTAGAAGTGAATACGGTTCTGGAGAAAATAATGCCGACCTTCGTGCACGATTGTCTACGATGTATAAACGTACATTAAGACGTGATGTAAAAGAATATATCAATTATACAAATAGATTACCACTGACACAGAAGTTCGACTCAACTGATGCTGAATATGAGCTATATCAAGCTATTTCTGATTTTCTCAGAAGAAACGATATATACTCAGTTCCTGCACAGCAGAAGAAATTGACTACAATGATAATCCGTAAGATATTGGCTTCTTCAACTTTTGCTCTTATAAGTACATTGACTAATATAAAATCACGTCTCGAAAAGATGCTCGAAACGGCATCTATGCTCTTATTTACAGCAGAGGATTTGATAGACGATGATGAAGAAATAGATTTGTATGTTGATGATAACGAAGATATATCAGCCGAGGAAGAGAATGCGATTGACATTGATAAACTAAAGGCTGAGATTGAGCTGTTGCAAACATTTATCAACAAAGCCAAACAGATAAAGCAAGATTCCAAATCAGAAGCTCTTCTTCAAGCATTGGATAAATCATTTGAGATGCAAGCCAAAGAGGGTGCTTCACGAAAGGCATTGATATTTACCGAATCAACAAAGACACAGGCATATCTGAAAGAATATCTTGAAGCTAATGGCTACGAAGGTAAAATCGTATTGTTCAATGGTCGGGGTTCTGACCCTAAAACAACACAAATATATAAAAACTGGTACGAAGCTAATCCTTCAAAAGTTAGTGGCATCAAATCTGCTGACCGAAGAATGGCATTAGTAGATTATTTTAGAGAATCGGCAGATATTATGATTGCAACAGAGGCTGCTGGCGAAGGTCTTAATCTTCAGTTCTGTTCTCTTGTTGTAAACTACGATTTACCGTGGAATCCTCAAAGAATTGAACAGCGCATTGGTCGTTGCCACCGTTATGGTCAAAAACATGATGTTGTTGTTGTCAACTTCGTAAATATCAGGAATTACGCAGATGTGCGTGTATTCAATATCCTTAACGAGAAATTCAATCTTTTTGATGATATATTCGGCGCTTCTGATGAAATTCTTGGTAAGGCAGACGCTATCGACTTTGAAACTCGCATTTGGGAAATCTATCAGCAATGTAGAACTGAAGAAGAAATCAATGAAGCGTTCGATCGTCTTCAAACTGACATGCAGGTTGAGATAGACGAACGCATGAAAGATACTCGCCATCAAATTTTAGAAAACTTTGATATTGATGTGCAAGAACATCTTCGTGTAGCAAAAGATGAAGCAAGTACTTTCTTAAATAGATATGAACATATTCTTTGGGAATTAACAAAGTATGTGCTTGATGGCAAAGCTAAATTCGATGATAAACAACATTCTTTCGTTCTCAAAAAGTCAGTTGCGAATTGCGCATGTGGTAAATATGATCTACTATCACAACTGCAAGATGGCGCTCCGTATCGACTTTCTCACCCTTTAACTCAATATGTCCTCGACAAAGCTATGATTTTAGATACAGACAACTGCAACAGTGAAATCATATTCAACAATAAAGACACTGGTATAAACGTAGTACTGCCTGAATATCTTAGATGTCAATCAGGCTATTTAGTCTTATCAAGACTTCAAATTTCATCATTTGAAGACGAACAATATTGCTTGTTTACTGCATTCACTGAGGATGGCAAGTTCTTAACACAAGAAGAAGCCGAAAAACTATTCCTCTGTGGTGGAATTGAAAAGATAAATACCCAAATATCCGATACCATTGTTTCTCGACTGAATGCAAATTCAAAACAACACATCATAACAACAATAAATAATGTGGATAGCAGAAACCTTTCATTTTTCAAAGAAGAAGAAGACAGAATCTATCGTTGGGAACGTGATGTAATTGATGGTATTGAGCAAGAGCTTGATATAGTAAAACGTAATATACGTGAGACAGAAAGACTTGCTCGTCAAGCTGAAAATATAGAAGAACGTATCAGTCTTGAAGCTAAAGCAGAGGATCTGCGCCGCCAGAAGCGTAGAAAGCGCAATGAACTTGAAAACAGGGAAGATGAAATATCTGTTCGTAGAAAAGAGCTCGTTGCTGAACTTGAGAGAAAAATGATTCAAACAACTTCCTCAGACAATCTATTTATTGTCCGCTGGAGTACTAACTAATTAATAAACAACATAATGAATGAATATCAGAAGCGCTTCGTCGCATTATTGAAAACCATATTTGAGTTAGATAAGTCTGACCTTGATTTCGGTATTTACAGAATCATCAATATTCGTCAACGTGAGATTGTTGATTACTTCGAGAATCGTCTACCCAAGAAAATACAAGAGATTCTCGCCCCATTTGCAAATGAAAAGACTGATGAAATCAAACAAAAGTTGGCTAAGATAGAATCTGATGTTGAATCAATGGGTATGACTATTGATGCTCTTCAAGACAATACTCCCAAAAGCAAGAATATATTGCTTTGCAGAAACAATTATCTCAAGGCTCAGATATGTCAGCACTCGAAAGCGACGTTTATTCTGCACTATATTCATTCTTTAATCGTTACTACGACGAAGGAGATTTTATCTCTAAACGGCGTTATAAAGAAGGTGTCTATGCCATTCCATATGAAGGTGAAGAAGTAAAACTGTATTGGGCTAACCAAGACCAGTATTACATCAAGACTGCTGAAAACTTTAAGGATTATTCATTTGTTACAAAGGAGGGGATAAATGTTCATTTTCGGTTGGTTGATGCTACAATCGAGCAGAACAATAATAAGGAAACTGACGATTCTAAACGTGTGTTCATGCTGTATACAGAAAATGATGAGCGGCCTGAATTGAAGACATTCGAATGGAATGCTGAATCAAAGGAACTTATCATTCGCTTTATCTTTGACATACCTGCAGACAAAAAGAAGAACTATGTTGATGATAACTATGCAAAAATTCGTGAATATATTATTGGTGTACCTGAATTGATGATGCCATTGATGTACCAAACATCAACAGACCCAAAGAAACCTGTAACTTTGATTCAGAAACATCTTAACGGATATGTAGCAAAGAACACATTCGATTATTTCATCCATAAGGATTTAGGTGGATTCCTCACACGTGAACTTGATTTCTTTATCAAGAACGAAGTGATGCATCTCGATGACCTTGACACAGATAACGAAGTACATGCAGAAAGTTATCTTGCAAAGGTGCGTGCGGTAAAACGTATCGGTAAAGAGATAATCACATTCTTGGCACAAATAGAAAATTTCCAGCGCAAACTTTGGCTGAAGAAGAAGTTTGTGGTGGAAACGAATTGGTGCATTACACTTGACCATATTGATAAATCTTTTTATCCAGAGATTATTGCTAATAAGACACAGATTCAAGAGTGGATTGATATGTATGCTATTGATGAAATCAAAGGAGATCTAAATACAACAGCATTCACAAATCCTCCGAGCATAGATTTTTTGAAGGAGAATCAGAACTTAATTGTTGATACAAAGAATTTCCCTACCACATTCCGTGACCGTTTAATTGCATCTATTGACAATATTGACGAAAATACCAATGGTTTGATGATTAACAGCGAGAATTATCATGCTCTTAATCTTTTATCTATTAGGTATAATGAATCTGTTGACTGCTGCTACTTTGACCCACCATATAATACATCTGAAGGAACATTCATTTATAAAAATGGGTATAAAGAATCGTCATGGGCTACTATGATGCTTGATAGATTAAATGTATCAAATAGGCTAATGAAGTCTTCAGCAATTCAGTGCACTGCTATTGACGATTTTGAACATTCTCTTTTGGAATACGTATCTGATACTATTTTCGGTCGAAACAATAGATTAGGCAATTTAGCCATAGAGATAAAACCATCTGGTAGAACTAATGATTATTTCCTAGCTACAAGTCACGAATACATAAATTTTTATGCAAAAACATACTCAGAGGCGGCTATTTGCTTTTTCCCTCTTTCAGAAGAGCAGAAATCATTGTATTCGGAAGATTCTGATTTAGGTGCACATAAATGGAGAGATTTTATGAGAACAGGGGGCTATTCAACCCCTGAAGAAAGGCCTAATTCATTTTATCCTATATTTTATAGCGAAGAAACTGGCGATATATGTCTTAATGAGAAGCCAAATTACATCAAAATTTTGCCTGTTGATTCCGAAGGAAAGTATAGAGTTTGGCGAAAGACACAACCTTCATTATTAACTCATCTTGCAAATAATGAAATTAGAATTGTAAAGAGAGCAAATAATGTATATAAGGTTCAAATAATTGACAGAATAAAAGAGGGGGTTAGACCTAAGAGTATGTGGGTAGGAAGCAAATACGATGCTTCTTCGCATGGGACTAAATATATCAAATCTCTATTTGGCGAGTCTGCTCTATTTTCTTTCCCAAAATCTGTACATGCAGTAAGAGATACCTTGTTTACAGTAGTCGGAGAATCTCCTGATAGTTTAGTTCTCGATATTTTTGGAGGTTCAGGTACAACAGGAGATGCCGTAATACAATTAAATCGTGAAGATAATGGAGATAGAAAATATATATTGGTAGAAATGGGCGAATACTTTAATTCTGTGACTCTACCTCGAATAAAAAAAATAATATATAGCACAGAATGGAAGAACGGCAAACCTTCAAATATAACAAGTGGTATACCACAAATAATAAAATACATGCGTCTTGAAAGTTACGAAGATGCACTTTCAAACATTACTCTTGAAGAGAAAGACTCATTCTTCGGATCCAACTTAGGAGATGAATACCTAATAGGCTATATGCTTGATATGGAAGCAAAAGGCAGTTTGCTAAATCTTGACGCTTTCATCTCCCCATTCGAGTACAACATGAAGATTACAGAGAAGAACGAATGTAAAGAAAGACGAGTTGATGTCGTTGAAACCTTCAATTACCTTATTGGTCTTTCTGTCCATAGTCAATCTTCAATCTCCTACTTCTCAACCAAAGAAGCTGTTAATCCTCCATATGAGGGTGCAGTTGATTTGCAAAAAGACCTTAATGGAGTTTATGGATTCCGTCAAATCGAAGGAACATTACCAGATGGTCGTAAGGCTTTGATTATATGGCGTAACATTAATCAAGATAATATTCTAGCGAGCAATGCTGCACTAGA
This sequence comes from Bacteroides sp. HMSC067B03, assembly GCF_001811315.1. Lineage (NCBI taxonomy): Bacteria > Pseudomonadati > Bacteroidota > Bacteroidia > Bacteroidales > Bacteroidaceae > Bacteroides > Bacteroides sp. HMSC067B03. The sequence continues at coordinate 15,289 of NZ_KV804354.1, forward strand.
TGCCTATTTCTCGAAATATCGCATCAATCCTGCCGACCGTGAGTTTGATGTGATATATATCAATGGGGATAACAACCTTGAGAATCTGCGTCTTGACGATGAGCAATGGAAAGTAGTGCTTATCGAAACAGAATTCAATAAACGAATGTGGGAGGAATAACGAAATATGGCAAAAAAGAAAAGTTCACCATCAGTCAGCTTTGAGACCTATTTGGTTTTATTCCGTTACTTTCTTGGTGAGATAGGCACTACCGAACTGAAAAGTTTGGGTAACAAGCTCAACAACGTTGAATATGAAGGATTGGATGAAAATGGCAATACTCATTTTCATCATTACATAGCTCAGATAGCAAAGATGAAACATTGTAGTATCACAACCGATAAGTTGCGAGAATACGATGAGAGAATCTGTCGATATACAAAAGAAATTGGAGAGAAACGTGGTGGTATCAGTTTGAAGTATTTCCAATACATCTCGCTGCTATTTACTGAGATGTATCTCGACAACTACTTTGCAGACAGATCAGCCTTCTGCAAGTCGCTTAACGAATTCATTGATAGCGAAAACGCAAGAACACTTGGTGCTCTTACGATGGAACCATATACCATTAACTCAATGAACAAGTTAGCGTATATGTGTGCTACAGGTAGTGGTAAGACACTTTTAATGCATATCAACATAAAGCAATTTATATTCTATTTAAAGCGTGCAAAACGAATAAACGGCAGTATCGCTATCAATAAAATTATAGTGCTTTCTCCAAATGAAGGAATGAGTAAACAACATTTAAGTGAGCTTACTCTCTCTGGAATTAAAGCAAATATCTTCAATAAAGATGGTGGCGGTATGTTTAACGGACAAAATGAAGGTGTTGCCATCATTGATATGAACAAACTAAAGGAAGAAGGCAAAGTGAAAACCGTATCGGTAGACAGCTTTGAACGCAATAACCTTGTTCTTGTGGATGAAGCCCATCGTGGCATGTCTTCAACAGATGGTGTTTGGTACGACTATCGTACACGATTAAGCGAAGAAGGTTTTGCCTTTGAGTACTCAGCTACATTCAAACAAGCACTGAATGCCACATCTTCAAAAAAGGAAGACAGGCAGATGGTAGCGGAATATGGCAAGTCTATAATAATGGACTACTCTTATAAATATTTCTATGGCGATGGCTATGGAAAAGATTATCGTATCTATAACCTCAGAGCAGGTATTGATGATCATCACCGTCATTTGTATTTGATAGGTTGTTTGCTTTCCTTCTTCCAACAAGTGAAGTACTCTATTGAAAAACGAACCGAACTGATTCCTTTCAATATAGAGAATCCATTATTAGTGTTTGTTGGAAACCGTGTAACGGCATCAACATCAAAAGATGAGTTGAGTGATGTTCAAGAAGTGCTATGTTTTATCGACAGATTTGTTCGTAACAAACAAGAAAGCATCCGTTGTATAGAACAAGTGAAGTCAGAAGAAACAGGTCTTGCCGATAAATATGGGCGTGATCTATTTTCACACGATTTCAATGCGCTAATAGATGTGTATGGCCAATTACCATCAGCGCAAGTGCTATATGAAGATATGCTTCATCTGATATTCAATACCGACACTGTTGCCGATGCTCCACGATTGCACATTGAAGCCATAAAGCAAGTGCAAGGTGAAATTGCAATGAAGATTGGCGAATATGGTGATTATTTTGGTGTGATAAACATTGGAGATACAGCTAATCTTATTAAGGCTTGTGAAGCAAAGGGAATAGTCAGCAGAAGCGAAGAATTCGTTTCTACTTCACTATTCAGTAGCATCAACGATAAAGAATCAAAGGTTAGAATACTTATCGGTTCACGAAAGTTTACCGAAGGATGGAACAGCTGGCGTGTGTCTACAATGGGATTGATAAATTTTGCCAAAGGTGAAGGTTCTCAGGCAATTCAGTTGTTTGGTCGTGGTGTTCGTTTGAAAGGATATAAAGGAATGCTAAAAAGGTCTACATGCCTTGACGATACCTCAGTAAAGCCTTTGCGATATATGAATTGCATAGAAACACTTACCATTTTCGGTGTGAAGGCGCAATATATGGAGGATTTCAAGAAATTCCTTGAACAGGAAGGCGCTCCTATCAATGATGATATTATTGAAGTGACTCTGCCAGTAGTCAATCGTTATGATGAAGTAAAGACAAAGAAACTCCGTGTCATAAAAGTAAAGGACGGAAAGAATTTCAAGAAGCAAGCACGACGTATGGTACTCGATGTACCCAAAGAAGACTTCATGCGATACCTTGTTCGTAGTAAGTCGGTACTAGATTGCCGAAGCAAGATTCAATCCATTGAATCATCAGGCTCATTAAAAATGAATATTCAGTTGATTGATACAAAATTTACGATTCCAGCATCAACACTTGCCTTGCTTGATTATTATCGCATTTTTGATGAGATTCAGCAATACAAGAATGAGAAGTCTTATTTCAATATCAGCATTGATAGAAACAAGCTGAAACCTATTCTTGAAACAGATGGTTGGTATGAACTAATTATTCCAGAAAAGCAACTTGAAATAGATTCAATTCGCAAAATTGAGTATGCCACAGATTATGCGATTATGGCATTAAAGTCTTATATGGACAAATTCTACAAATTCGAGCAAGAAAGATGGGAAGCACCATTGCTTGAATTCCAAGAAATATCGGCTACTGACAATAATTTTGTAGATGAATATACCTTCACTGTTACACCACAAAATAGCTTAGATACCACTGGTGAAGAATTGGATAAATTCATTGGAGATATAAAGTCTATTCTTGCAGATAATAATGGATTGAACGAATACGAAAAGAAGTTTGACTTCAACAAAAATCTGTGTCTGTTCGATTTCCGTTCTCACTTGTATGCACCATTGGTATGCTTGAAAAAGGGAAATACCAATATACAGATTACCCCTGTCAGTTTAAATGAAGATGAAAAGCTGTTTGTTGATTATCTGAAGGAATTTACAGAGAATAATGGTGATGTACTTGAAAACAAATCTCTTTATCTTCTAAGAAATAAAAGTAAGGTGGGCATGGGATTCTTTGTTGCAGGCAATTTCTATCCTGATTATATCTTATGGATAGACACACCTGAAAAGCAATATATCACATTTGTCGATCCGAAAGGTTTGCTTCGTATTATGCCTGATGACCCTAAGATTGAATTTTACAAAACAATCAAGGATTTGGAAAAGCAGTTAGCACCGACAGCAGGTGATAAGCAGATTGTTCTCAATTCATTTATTATGTCTGCAACAAAATCAGCAGATTTGCATGAATGGTGGCATTGGGATAAAACCACAAGAGAGGCACACAATGTCTATACTCTTGATGATGACCAATGTGTTATCAGTATGATAAATAAAATATGCTTTTTACAAAGTTAATATATAAATAGAAAACTATGAGAGAAATCTCGTAGTTTTCTATTTATACAATGTTACGGAATCCCCCCAGGCATTTCATTCTCACAGAACCGTACATAAAAATCTCCCTCATACTGTTATGTAAGGGAGTTTCTTCAATCAGCAATACCATCGACATTTTAGCTAAACAGTCTCCAACCGTGAATATCCAAAGGACGGGTTCCACCGGAAGGTTTAAGTACATCCACTAACTTTACAGCTTCAGGAAAAGAATTTCCCGAACTCATGCAGTCCCACAACTAGTGCAAGTTCTTTCCGAGATTACTCTCATACTCTTTCGTACTGACATTGTCGATATCCACACTGCCTTTGCTCTTTCTCACTTGCACCAAGACATTAATTATCAACCATTTGTCGATTGCAAACGATTTTGTGACTTGATATTGCATCATACTAATAACATAAAATTAGTTGTACAATACAAATACACCGAACAACTGAATTATCTATTATAAAGAATCTAAAACAAATACAAATGTCGAAATCGTACAATAGGAATCCTATACGATTGCTTATATTTGTACTATCAGATCGTTTTTCAACAGATACCCTTTCTAAATATGTACAAAGAATACTTACCATGCCATATACTTGCTCCCTATGTTGATAGATATTGGGAATTCAAAGGCCAAACAGAACAAGGTATGCAAATAAAACTATCTACAGATGGATGTACAGACTTTATGTTCATATTAGAAACCACTGTTAATCATGGCATTATAATGCAGCCCTATCATTCTTATTTTATTGGTCCCACGGATATCGGTTCGGCATTAATAACATCAGCAGGTACTATCAATACATTTGGAGTTCGCTTTCGTCCATGCGGACTATCCCGTTTTATGAAGACTTCTCTAAGCGAATTGACAAATATAAGATTAAGTGTGAATGACTTAGATACTATTTTCAGCGATTCTTTTGCTGAAAGGTTATTCGAAGAACAGGGTATTCAGGGCAAGATTAATTTAATAGAACGTTATCTGAAAGAACACCTATATAAAAGCAGCCATACAATGGATGCACAAATCGCATATGCTGTGAATCAAATTAATGCGCATGAAGGCAAGATATCCATAAGCCATTTAATGAACGAAGTTAATCTGTGCCAACGACACTTTGAACGAAAATTCAAGTTACATACAGGTTTCACTCCTCAAAAATATAATAGTATAGTAAAATTCAAGAATGCGATTAAAATATTGAGGAACGAATCATCTGACAACCTTTTATCAGTAGCAGTAAAAGCCGGATATTATGATGCTTCTCATTTATCAAGAGAAGTGAAAAAGCTATCCGGTAGTACTCCAAATTTCTTTTTATCATTACCCCCCGATAATGAGACTACTATCATTTATACAAAATAAAAAAAGTCGAATTCATCCAATACCCATATCTTATTATACTTTATATTTGCAGCATTAACCAAGTATATAAATAATAAGAACATGAAACTTTGGAAATATAGTGGGACATTTTTAACAGCGACAGGAATCATTCATACGATTTATGCACTATTTATCGGAAAAGATGCTTTTTCGGAAATGCTCAGAAATGGATTGGTAAATTCTATTGGAGAGAATTATAGTCAAGGATTCGCCTTTTGGTTCTTGATCTGTGGAGTAATACTTATCCTTTTGGGGCAAACGCTTCAATATTATATCAGAAAAGAACAAAAACCGGCACCCGTATTTTTAGGTTACTCTATTTTACTGCTTACCATAATCGGTTGTATTATTGAACCTGCCTCCGGTTTCTGGCTCTTTTTGCCACAAGCAATTATTATTATTTATTCAAATAAAAAATAGGATTGTGATATCCTTCTATTTTGAAAAGAGGGCAGGCTTGTGCCTGCCCTCATAACCATTAAACAAATCACATTCGAGTCTTAAAGACCTACTAGCGATTCTGGTTTTAGAAACTCTGCTCAAGGCAGAAAGCGTACACACCTATACAATAGAACACTGCATAATAGCAGCATTAACTAGTCACACACCACCAAACAGATCGTTTAGAATTAAAGGTATGCGAATGGTGTGAGTCCGGCTACCGCTTTATATCAGACATCTTGAAATGCCGGACATTTTTTCCTTGGGGAATATTCAGATGTCTGCAAAATCTTCTGATATTTTTAATATCATTATCACTATAATAACTAAAATTCCAAATCAGATCATCCACATTTCTTACATTTTCAACAATTGCCTTAAAATATGGAAAGTCTACATCACCCAGAGAATGACCAAGCAATGTAATCTCTTTCAAATCATTCAGCGACTCAAAAAAGCCCAAGTTATGATCTATTATGTCATTAGAATGTTTTATGTTCTTCGCATAATAATTTTCCAAACGCTCCTCAATATGATCTACAGCATAATATCTTATTGGATTTTTCCAATTCCCTTTTTTCATATCCTTTAAAAAGAAAGCGAGATAGACCAACTTATCATTGGCAAAATATTTACCCTCCTTATCCTTCAGATTCGGGCGATATCTCCGACGATTTTTATGTTTATGAACCCACTCTTCAAAAGCGACTTCATTATCCTCTACATTATGCCCTAAAACCAAAGAGCCAAACTTCTGCCTTCTATCGCCGTGAATATAAAGAATATGTTTCCGGGAAATATTATATTCTGTTTCAAGAAACAATGTATAATTAAAATTCAGGTAAACAGCGTTCGGATCAAGATACAGCATATTCTTCCTAAATCCTTTCTTATAATGTATTGTATTAATCCAGCGGTGAAACAGATATTGCATTTCGAAGGTACAAGAAGAAACAACATCAGCAACAATATCTATAGGACCTAAATATTCAGCATAACTAAAATTCTCGTCATCTTCGTATAATCGCGGCAAATTCTCATCAACAAAATCAAAAATACGTTCCCTGTTCAGTTCACTAAGATATTTTTCAAAATCCTTCCATAAATAGTCTTTAGCCCAAGTGTTCTTTGGAGCCGGCAATTTGCGTCCGTATTGAAGGCACAAAAGATAATCATTATAATCATCAAAATTATTCATCATAGATCGGGGACCGAAGAAGAGTTCGAACATCTTTACGACAAAATCATTGTGCTTTAATAGGTAGTTGCGAAAATCCATATAAGTAGAATCAGCACCATGATATCTGTCAAATCCATTACCTATAATATAAAGATGATGTATGGGATCACCATTAATTGAATATCTTTTTTTTCGATAAGGTTCGAGCATTTCGGCTCTACGCTGCAGGCAATAATCTTTCATCCCACTGACCAATTCTTTCGTTGAAAGGTCAAGCGGACATTGCATCAAATAATCACGAGCACTATATTTGGCCATATAATCTCTAGCTCGTTTAAAGGTGATCCCGTCTATTCTCATGAATCCATTGCGAGCTCTGTCAATTAGACGAGCTCTATCAAAAGAATATAGAATATCACTATCGCCAATGTTCATAATTATCAAATTTTCGGTCACAAATTACAGCATCTATTGCTCTAGACCAAACTGTATCATTACATAAGGTAACAAAGATAATAATTTTCAAAGTTCGCTAGTCTCATTGACCAAAGATAACTAACCAATTTCATACCGTTTGACTTATTGCTATGTAGCTATGAATAAAATAAAACTTCGTCAGCAAATCATATTTTCATCTATCATTCAACTGTTCAGCCTGTTACAATGCATCTTCTTATTCTTTTAATGTAAACAGACACATAGTCTGCTGATTTGAAATTGTCATTCTATAAAATAATTTATGCCTTTAAGCTAACTCACATAATGTGCGATAGCTAATCCATATCATGTGCGGTAGCTATTGCACATTATGTGAGTTAGTTATCGCACTATATGCGCCAATCAATATCATAGATAGAAAAGCATGATTGCGACATTCAAATATACAGAGAGAGAACATAATACCCAAAAAAGAAGGTGCATTGTATTCATTTGTATAATAGAGTATTATGGGAAAAAGTGACTATGAGTTACTTACTCTATTGATGTTTCTTGAATCTACTTTCGAGTTACTGCAATCATTGCAGACGAACACAATAAACATTTTCTCTATAAAAAATAATATCCGCGGGTGCATAAATTAATTCGTCCGCCTATAGGCAACGTTTCATCCGGCTATAGGCAAACGAAACGTCGGCTATAGGCAAACTTGCGTCCGGCTATAGGCGGACGAATTAATTTATGCACTGGAAGGGATTATTCATTGCACAAGCCGGAGCTAAATTTAGCATAAGAATTCTTTATCCAATAAACCACTTTTAGATTTGTATGATTTGAATTTATATATAGACAGTGTAGTTCATTTCTGTACCGGTTTGCTCATTGTTAAATCATTTAGCCCATTATTAAATCATTCAACCCATTTTAAATGATAAGCAAGAAGCAATAATTCAATTGCTGACTTCTATCAATTATTTGATTAGAACACATTTATAGGATATCTATCAAATTAAAGCTCCATTTAGTTATTCTTCAATGTCCGAACAACTAAATGGAGCTTTATCATATATTTCTAAGAACCCTAAATAAGGAAAAGGATAAACCCATTATTATTTAGCGCTTTCCTCTTTTCCCTTATCATATTTATCTCTTTCGATTTTAAGTAACTCCTCAAATAGTTTCACAGCTTGATCCATTGAAAAATGGTTGAGATTTTCCACATGAGTAATAGGCCCTATATTAGATGCGCTTACATGGCAGTTCTCATAGAAATTGCTTGTGTAGTATAATACAGTTTCTTCTGTAAATTTCTTTAAGCCTTCTTCTGTAACCCCCAATGCAGTAGCCACTTGTTTTAACTTCTCATCATCTATCTTTTCCGCTTGTTCCATTTTGGAAATAGCCTGTTTTGTCACCCCTAGCAACTCCCCCAAATCCGTTTGCGTCATACCACGAAGACGGCGTATTCTTTCTATTTTACGCCCCAAATGTGAACTGTTTGTATAAGTTTCTGTTTCCATAATATTTATTTCTTAGTTAAATTAGTTAATCAACTAATAATAATCACCTTTTCTTTAATAATTCAATTTTCTCTCTCTCACTTTGCAGCAGACGTTCATACAATTCCACGATTTTATCCAATGGATTGAACTGCTGGGCTATTGATGTAGCTCCTTGTTCAAAGGTGTTATCTCTAATGTTATTGATATTATATATTGCCTTCTCAACATCAAAATCCTTAATCACCTCAGCAGATATCCCCAATACAGAAGCTATTTGATTTAGAAGCCCTTCTTCGATTTCTTCCTGTTTTTCAATCTTTGAAATGACCTGTTGATTTACACCAAGATCAGCCGCTAAAGCCTCCTGCTTCATACCAAAATAAACACGGATCTTTTGCAGATTATGTCCGACGTGCCTCCTGTTTGCTTTATTTTTTACTTCGACATCCATATTATTGTTCTTTATGTGATTACATTGAGACAAAGATAGTAAAAATCAACCCATTCTGACTTAAAGTCAACTTTATTTTTTTCAATCCACAACGCTCTATGCCTACTTTTGTCCAATCAGTCTAAATAAGTTGATATTGACCGTGGCGCCACATCAAATACATACACTCAGAGATTGACCGTCAATTCACGGTACAATCGCAGTTTTAACCAATAAAATCTAATAGCCTATGGAGTAAATCAAATCGGTATAATCGGACATAGATTTAAATCATTCAGAGATTTAACTATTCAAAAACCAATTAGTGAACATACAATTAAACAAAAAACATGAAATCATTTTCTGATAAAACAAACATAGGGACAGACGTTACCCTAAAGACAGTTTATATGATAAGATTCTACCTGCTATTCCTTTTAACAGGAATAATATCGGTAGTCGGAGCCACACAAGTCTACGGCCAGCAGAGCAGAAGCATCTCCGGCGTAGTGAAAAACTCTCAGGGGGAGACGATAATCGGAGCTAATATTGTAGAAAAAGGCACAAACAACGGGACTATTACAAATGTAGACGGACTCTTCACACTGCGTGTTTCGCCCAACGCAGTACTCAAAGTATCTTACATGGGATACATAGAACAGGAAGTCAGCACACGCAATAAAAGCAAACTGGAAATCACGATGGTGGAAGATGCCCGACTGATTGACGAAGTGGTAGTAGTAGGATACGGTTCCGTCAAAAAGCGGGATCTGACAGGAGCGGTAACCTCTGTCAAAAGTGCCGAGGTACTGGCTGCTCCTACCAGTAATGTGATGGAAGCTCTTCAAGGAAAGATACCCGGCATGGACATCACCAAAACATCGGGACAGGTAGGCGGTGAAGTCAGCATCCTGCTGCGTGGTTCGCGTTCCATATATGGCAATAACGAGCCACTGTTTATTATCGACGGAATCCCCGGAAGCTATAATCAGGTCAACCCTTCCGATATTGAAAGTGTCGATGTTCTGAAGGATGCTTCATCCACCGCCATTTACGGTTCGGCAGGAGCAAACGGTGTTGTGATTATCACCACCAAAAGAGGAAAAGAAGGCAAAGCCACAATCAACTTTGACGCGTATTACGGCTTCAGCGGATCGCCCAACTACAAACACGGAATGACTCAGGATGAATGGGTGACTTACCAGAAAGAGGCATACCGATATAAGAACAGTGATTTCCCTTCCGATATGTCTGCCCTACTGGGCAAGCAGGCTTTTACAGATGCGTATAATGCCGGAAAATGGATTGACTGGGTAGACGAGGTTTCCGGCAATACAGCTACCACGCAAAAGTACAGCCTTTCGGTAAGCAGCGGAACGGAAAAAACAAGGATATTCGCTTCGACCTCCTACAACCGGGAAGAAGGCCTGCTCAGCAATGAAAATCTGAACCGGTACTCTTTACGGCTCAACATCGACCAGCAACTCTTTTCGTGGGCGAAAGTCGGTTTCACCTCCAATCTGGTGTACCGTGATTTGAATTCCGGCGTGAAAAACACGTTTACCCGCTCCCTCTCCGCTTTCCCGTTGGGGGATGCCTATGATGAGGAAGGCAAGATCAATCACGAATATATCACAGGGCAGTATTCGCCGATGGGAGATTTTATAGAGAATCAATATGCGAACAACACCCGTTCCACTTACCTGAATATGAGCGGGTATGTCGAACTGACTCCTCTCAAAGATTTCACATTCACCAGCCGGATCAACGGGACATTGAACCATTCCCGACGAGGACAATACTGGGGAAACCAATGCAACGCCAACCGTCCGAGTTATGCGGGTTCGCCTCACGCCTCCATCACCAATGACAACGCATGGAATTACACGTGGGAAAACATTCTGGCATACAGCACGACCCTTGCCAAAGCGCATACGGTAGGAGGTTCTTTAATCACTTCGTGGAACAAGAACCAGTCGGAAAGCAACATGGCTGCCGCAAGCGGACAGATGGTAGACCAATGGTCGTTCTGGCGGTTGACTTCGGGTTCCTCCCCACATGTGGAATCGGACTTCGCACAGACACAGAAAATGTCTTTTGCTTTCCGCCTCAACTATTCATACAAGAGCAAGTACTTATTCAACTTCTCCACCCGTTGGGACGGAGTCTCACAATTCTCCGCCGGACACAAATGGGATGCTTTCCCGGCAGGCGCCATAGCCTGGAGAATTTCCGACGAGGCTTTTATGGAAAAGACACGAAGTTGGCTGGACAACCTGAAACTGAGAGTCAGCTACGGCATCACGGGCAACTCCGGCGGAACAGACGCTTACAGCACCACTACCCAAGCCTACGTATATTCTGCCAGCGGAGTCTCCGTCAATGGAAAAATCGTTCCTTTCACACAATACTCGGAGACTTACGGCAGTGCCGACCTCGGTTGGGAAAAATCGTACAACTGGAACATCGGTCTGGACTTCGGCATACTGAACAGCCGCATCGACGGTTCCATTGAATGGTTCAGAACAACCACCAAAGGATTATTATTCAAGCGTATATTGCCCATCACCAGCGGACTGACCGGATGGGGTTCTCCTCTGTCTATCTGGCAGAATATCGCCCAAACCAGCAATCAGGGCGTGGAAGTGATATTGAACTCCCACAATATACAGCACAAGGACTTTACATGGAACACGACCCTGTCCGCCACCTGGAGCAAGGAGAAGATAGACAAGCTGCCCGACGGTGACCTGATCTCCGAGAACCTGTTTACCGGCGAACCGATTCACGCCATTTACGGCTATAAATATGCAGGAATCTGGGGAAGTGACACTCCGAAGGAGACGCTGGATGCGTATGGCGTAAATCCGGGATTTATCAAGATAGAGACAGTGGATAAAAACGGAGACGGCGGAGTACATAAATACAGCACCGATGACAGACAGATTCTGGGACACACGAATCCGGACTGGATCATCGGACTGAACAACTCCTTCACCTACAAGAACTTCGATTTATCCGTCTTTGCAATGGCACGCTACGGGCAGACAATCAACAGTGACCTGCTCGGCTACTATACCGCAGAGCAAAGTGTGACCAAGAATCAGCTGGCAGGCGTGGATTACTGGACAGAGGACAATCAGGGCGCATACTTCCCGCGTCCCGGAACGGGAGACGAACAAAAAACGGTATATCCTTCGCTGAGAGTACACGATGGCTCCTTCATCAAGATCAAGAATATCACTCTGGGATATACCCTCCCCGCCAACATTTCCCGCAAGGTATTGATGGAGAAATGCCGCATCTACGCTACGGCCTACAATCCGTTCATCTTTGTGAAAGACAAGCAACTGAAGGACACAGACCCCGAAACGAACGGTTCGGACGCGTTTCCCACCTATCGGCAATTTGTATTTGGAGTTAATCTCACATTCTAATTAAAGAAGAAAATGACAATGAAAAGTATACATTTAAAAACAGTTTTTTGCTCTGTCCTGCTGTCCGCACTATTCCTACATTCCTGCTCGCTGGAAGAGTACAACCCGGGCGCATTTACCAATGAAACATTGGCTACCTCAACCGAGGGATACGAAACACTGATCAACCAGTGCTACTTCGCAATGGAAAGGTTTTACTACGGTGCCGCAGACTGGATGTCGCTGACCGAAGGGGATACGGACCTCTGGACGTACAAGGCTAACCAATCGACAAGCTACACCGAATGGTTCTGGTTTTTCGCCGGCACATCGCCCAACACGACCTACACCAATAACTGGTGGAACGGGACATACGACGGAATAGGTTCCTGCAACGAAGCCATCGCCTTAGGCGACAAGCCTCCCTACACCACAGAAGAGGAACGGAATGCGAAAATTGCCGAAGCCCGCTTCATGAGAGCTGTCTATTACTTCAACGCAGTGGAACAATTCGGAGGGGTAACCATGCTTACGGAACCGGAAACCAGCCTCAACTACTCTCCTGTCCGCACCGACCCGATGACTATCTACAAAGAAGTCATCCTGCCCGACCTGAGATTCGCATCCGAATGGCTGTCAATCGGGAATCATGCCACGACTACCACTCCAACCAAGAAGGCCGCTCTCGGCTTTCTGGCAAAAGCCTGTCTGCAGACCTACGAGTATGGAAGCACGGAATACCTGCAGGAAGCTCTCGACGCAGCCTTGCAGCTGATCTCCGACTGCGAATCGGGTGGCGGGAAATACAACACTTATATGTATCCTACGTACAGTGAAGTATTCGAAGAAAGCAATAACTGGGAAAACAAGGAAGCGCTTTGGAAACATCGCTGGTATGCAGGCACGGACGGACACGGTTCGAGCAACGGTAACTACAAGTTAAACCGCAATGACGAGTATTTCCTGTGTGACATCAATAAGTTCGGTGCCCGTGAAGACAATCAGGAGACACGACTGACATGGGAAGGCTCCGTCAGCGGCATCTTCATGCCTACGCAACACTTGCTGAATCTGTATGTACAGAATGACGGCACGTTAGACCCCAGATTCCACCAGTCATTCACTACCCAATGGAAGGCCAATAAAAGTTATACTTGGGACGAAAGTGCCGTACACATGTACGACAAAGACGAAACAGTTATCGGCAAAACTCTGAAGAAAGGTGATCCGGCCATTAAATTTATCATGCCGCAGGATGCGGATTATTCTACGGAAAAACAGAATGAGCACAAGACCGACTATTTGTTGATTGATTACAACCATGTCTACAGTGATAGAAACAACAATGTGAATATGAACTACTCGTATACAAATGTAACAGGGAATTACAAGAACGACGGTACCAGCGAGAATCTGTTCCGTTACTATTATCCGTCACTAAACAAGCACAACAGCAGTAACTATTACGTTGCAAACGCCTCCAAACAAAGAAACGGAAACTTAAACGCTACGTTTATCATGCGTATGGCGGAAGTCTATCTGATTGCCGCAGAGGCTGACATTTATCTGAACGGAGGAGCGAATGCCGCCAAATACCTGAATAAGGTTCGCGAGCGTGCCGGAGCAAATCCGTTAACGGGCAACATGACGGTTCGTGACGTATTAGACGAAAGAGGACGCGAACTATGCGGTGAATATTGCCGCTTCTACGATTTGAAACGGACAGGGATGTTCAAGAGTTCCGATTATCTGAAAGATACTCACCCGGATCTCGCACGGTTCTTTGATCCGAATTATGCTTTACGTCCCATTTCTACGACCTTTACCGCTACCATTATTAATGGCAGCGAGTATCAGAATCCGGGATATTAAATTATAATACCCATATACCCAATCATTATCGGTACAATGATCCATATAGCCACACTATTGACTGTACCAACGATTGGGTATATTTTCCACACCTTTCCACATTTCCTCCACACCTCCTCCCAAATATCCATTTTTCAACTTCGCTGTTAATCTGTATCTTATCTTTTTAAGAAATTCTTTATACCCCATTGGTATACACTTTGTATCGACCTTACAACAAATGTGTTTTTAAATATAAAAGTATGAAGATTAATCAAAGGTTAACATTATGTTTTAGCTTACTGTTTAGTTTGTTGAGTATTTCGTATACATCCGCTCAGCAACTGAACATATCGGGCGTTGTTATATCATCAGAGGATAATGAACCACTTATCGGCGCCACCGTCAGTGTAAAGGGAAATCCCACCAAAGGAGTGATTACTGATATCAACGGTCAGTTTCAGTTGTCCGTTGAAGCCGGAACCAAGATGCTGGTCGTATCTTACGTGGGAATGAAAACACAGGAAATACCGGAAAGGTACGTGTGGATTTGAACGTGTCAGGCGGTTTCTCTCATGCGGCTGTCGACTTCCGCCCTACCTTGAATGGTGACCAACGTGAAGAACTTCTTTATGAAGGATTGCTGAATTATGCAACAGACAACGGTATGGAGTCTCCGGCTGAATATGCCAGTTCCAATATCGGCACGTATGCGTATAAACCGGCTATGGGATACACGGACTGGCGAAAAGAACTGCTCCGCACCGCTACACATCAGAGTTATGAAGCTTCCGTCTCCGGCGGTAACGACCGTTCTACATTCTATACCTCGCTCGGCTACAACAGTCAGGAAGGATTGGCCAAAAACTCCAGTCTGGACCGTTACTCTGCACGTTTGAACATGACGCAAAAAGTCGGCAAATACGGAGAAGTAGGAGCAAATATGATGTTCTCACAAATGAATCAGGAGATGAATGAAGAACGCGGATCATCTATCAACCCTTTCCTGTGCGTAGCTATGACCATGACACCCTCCATGGTGGTACGTGATGAAGAAGGGAACTACGTAGGAGCTTATGACGGCACCAGCCTGAACCCGTTGCGTGATATATTGACCGATTACAACCGCGTGCGTATGACACGTATGTTTTCAACCGGTTACGCAGCGATAGAGCCGGTCAAAGGTCTCAAACTAAAGGAAACATTAAGCTATGATTATACCATCCAGAAGGATTCACGCTATTATAACCCTTTGAGTTCGGCTGGCCCTAAAAGCGGAAGCGATGCCCAGACAGCCAAAGGTTTTATTGAATACGGCAAACTGATTTCATCGACCTCCCTGAACTATGTGCATACTTTCGCCCACAAGCATCACCTGAATGTATTGGCAGCTTATGAAATAGAAAGTTACCAGACAGACCACGCTTCGGGTGAAAAGTCCAAACTGCCCAGTGATAAACTGACAGAACCGGATAATGCCGCCGTATTGAACAGTTTCAAGTCTGCCACTCAGGCCTATCGGATGATTTCATATCTTTCACGACTGAATTATGATTATGACGACCGCTACTACATTGCCGGAAGTTACCGCCGGGACGGCAGTTCACGTCTTTCACCCAACAACCGTTGGGGTAATTTCTGGTCTGTATCGGGCATGTGGCATTTGGGCAACGAGAATTTTATGAAAGCCGTAAAACCGGTTCTGAGTGATGTCAAGATACGTGCTTCGTATGGTGTAAACGGAAATCAACCCGGCTCATACTATGGCTACAAAGGGCTATACAGTTATGGCGAAAACTACATGGAGGCAGCCGGATCTTATGAATCGTCACAACCTAATGATTTGTTGACATGGGAAAAGAATTACAGTTTGAACCTGGGTATCGACCTTTCATTTATTAACCGTATTTTCGCGAGTCTGGAATATTACAACCGGGATACCAAAGACTTGCTCTACAGCCTCCCCATCAGCGCCACTACCGGATTTACCAGCTATTTGAGCAACATCGGACGCTTGAACAACAAGGGAATAGAATTTGAGTTGCGTACGCTGAACGTTGTTTCCAACGACTTTAACTGGACCAGTGTTTTCAACCTGAGCCATAACCGAAATAAGATTGTTTCACTCAACGGACTATTGGATCAAACGATTGAGGGAACATGGTTCATCCATAAAGTAGGTCTCCCCTATCATACGTTTTATGTAAAAGAGTTTGCCGGAGTAGACCCACAGACCGGTTATGCCCAATATTACCTGAACACTAAAAATGAGGACGGAAGCTACAATCGCGAACTTACCACCGACGCTGACAAAGCAGAATCCATTCCGTACAAAACAGCCACTCCCAAAGTATCGGGAGGATTCACCAATATTCTGAATTACAAATGGATAGACCTGACTTTTACGCTGACTTATTCATTGGGCGGCTACTCGTTCGACAAACTGGGAACTTATATTGAAAACGGCACTAGCTCCATCTATAGTTCACGATACAACTTACCCGCATATATGATGAACCGTTGGCAGAATCCCGGAGATCAGACAGACATTCCCCGGTTTGTATATAACGAATCGGCTACTTCTACCAACTCGTCCCGCTATATCCATAGTACCGATCATTTACGCCTGAAGAACTTTACACTCGGCTTCACACTGCCCAACCAGTGGACGCAAAAACTGATGATTGACAAAGTACGCATATATTTCTCGGGAAACAACCTGCTGACCTGGGCCAAATGGAAACAGTATGACCCCGAAACACCCGTCAACGGCGAAGTCTTTTGTGAGGCTCCTGCTATGCGTACTTTCAGTTTCGGAGCACAATTATCATTCTAACACACATGTCATTCTAACTAAATAAACAGCATAATGAAACGAATTCATATATACATACTTACAGCAATGGTTTTGCTAAACAGTTCCTGCTCGGCAGACTGGTTAGACCTTAACACTACCAGTTCGGTAGAAACAGGACAGGCAATCGTAACACTGGACGATGCCCAAATCGCTCTGAACGGAATTTATCGTCTGGCATCCGGCCACAGCTACTACGGAGATAACTATTGGTATTACGGTGATTGCCGTGCCGCCGATGTACAGGCACGTATAACCAAAGGAGACGGAAAACGCGTATCTCCCTATTATGAATACAACGTGCTTGCTTCCGATAATCTGAATATTGTACTGCCCTGGAACACCGTTTATAAAGTAATACGACAGACGAATAATCTGATACAGAAAATTGAGTCGGGCAGTATTCAAAGCAGTGATACCAAAGAACTGAACCGCATTAAGTCCGAAGCGCTGGTCATGCGGGGACTTTCTCTCTTCAACCTGACCCGGTTGTTCGGAATGCCTTATACGAATGACAAGGGGGCTTCATTGGGAGTACCCATCGAAACCTCCCCGTCCGATCCCACGCATAAACCGTCACGCAATACTGTAGCACAATGCTACGAACAGGTAGTCAGTGACATGAGCAATGCACTCTCCGGATTGACACAAGAGACATCCAATGGTTATATCAACTACTGGGCAGCTCAGGCATTACTATCGAGAGTCTATCTGAATATGGGTGAATATCAGAAAGCCTATGATGCCGCTACGGATGTTATCAATAACAATGGCGGACGTTACCAGCTTTACAGTTATGAGGAATATCCCAATGTATGGGGACAGGATTTCCAGTCGGAATCATTATTCGAACTCTACATCACTTTATCTGAACCCTCTGGAGGTACAGGCGGTGAGGGTGCTCCGATGGTTTATGCCAACGAAGCAACAATCGACTGGAATAATCTGATCTTGTCGGAGGATTTTCTCAACCTGCTGAATGAAGATCCCAAGGATGTACGCCATTGCCTGACAAAGGAATCTGTTATAGAAAACAACACCGGACTTCCGACTGCCGCCAGGCACGAGAAAGTCTATCTTGCCAAATTCCCCGGTAAGACCGGAGATGATCCCAAGACCAATAACATTTGCATCATCCGCCTTTCCGAAGTCTATCTGAATGCGGCTGAAGCGGGACTGAAAAAAGGAACGAATCTTGAAGAGGCACAAAGTTATCTGAATGACATTATCAGCCGCCGTACCACGGATACGAGTCAACAAGTATCAACAGAGACTTTCACTCTGGACAGAATTCTTAAAGAACGCCGCAAGGAACTGGTTGGAGAAGGGGAAATCTTCTATGACTACTTACGCAATGGCCTGGCTATTGAACGCAAAGGCAGTTGGCATCTTGAAACTCTGAAAGCATTTAACGCACAAAAGATAGAAGCTACCGATCTGAGAATAGCTCTGCCTATCCCGCAAAGTGAGATAGATGCCAATCCGAATATACAGCAGAATCCAAGATAACCAACGTCTATTGATGTATATAATTTCCGGAATAAACTGGCTATATTCACATATTTAACCTGTCCCCCTGATATCAAAGAAGGTACATTTCATAAAAACTGAAATGTACCTTCTTTACCATTCAACACAGTCCTCACTCTCCCGCTTCTTTCCTCCTTAGTAAACGAATCGATAAAACAAAGCCCTTTTTCACCTGCATCTATTGTGAGCAGAATTGTTTTTCCTATTTTTGCACTTGACAGAAAATTATTAAGGGCTACTTTATGAGGAATATTATAGATAAGATGAACTCTTTGTATCCAATTTCGGATGAAACGATACAAATACTAAAAGAAAATACAGTATTATGTCATTTTCCAAAGAGACATCAACTGATAGAGGCTAACAAGTTTTGCAAATCGGCTTATTTTATAGAAGAAGGGATGACCCGCTCTTTCTGGCTGGTAAACGGAGAAGAGATAACAACTTCTTTTGCATGTGAAGGGGCGATTGTCTTCAGTATGGATGAATTATATTATAATAAGATGAGCGAAGAATTTGTGGAAACCCTTGAGGATGTTGTCGCATACAAAATATCACTGACGGATCTGCTCCGGTTGTTTGAAACCAATATCGAACTGGCAAACTGGGGAAGAGTGATTCATCAAAACGAATACAGACGCCTGCACCGTTCGCACAAAGACCGCCTTACCCTGTCTGCTAAAGAAAGATATGAAGCATTCAAGCTTCAGTTTCCTCAAATGTGCCAGCGGATACAATTAGGATACATCGCCTCTTATCTGGGCATAACACTTTCAACACTCAGCCGCCTCAGAGCATACAAATAATTCTCATACATGGTAAGATTTTGATGCAGGACAAATTTTTAAACCTATAAAATCCGTATTTTTGCGGCTTCTACAATGACTAATACTAATTTGAACAATAATTTAAAACATGCAAAAAATCTCTTCTTCTGCCTTTGCAGACTCTAAACCCCATTACGTACTCCTTGACGGACTGCGAGGGGTTGCGGCCCTTCTGGTTATATGGTATCATGTATTTGAAGGCTTTGCCACAAGTCCCATCGATCAGAAATTCAATCATGGATATCTGGCTGTCGATTTCTTCTTTATTCTGTCGGGCTTCGTTATCGGCTATGCTTATGACGACCGTTGGAAAACAACGATGACCCAGAAAGAGTTCTTCAAACGCAGGTTAATCCGTCTGCATCCGATGGTTGTTATGGGAGCCGTTTTAGGCGCTATTACATTTTGTATACAAGGCTGCGAGCAATGGGATGGCACCCGTGTTTCCATATCCATGGTCATGTTGGCCATGCTCCTCAATCTTTTCCTGATCCCGGCTGTTCCGGGTACAGGTCCCGAAGTCCGTGGAAACGGTGAGATGTATCCTTTGAATGGTCCCAGCTGGTCTTTGTTCTTCGAGTATATCGGTAATATTTTGTATGCCCTGTTTATTCGCCGACTGTCTACCAAAGCACTTACGATACTCGTTGTGATAGCAGGAATCGGATTGGCGTCCTTCTCGATATTCAATCTTTCCGGCAACTATCACTTAGGAGTAGGCTGGTCGATGATCGACTATAACCTGATCGGAGGTTTTCTACGCATGCTGTTTGCATTCTCTATCGGATTATTGATGTCACGCATCTTTAAACCTGTCCACATCAAAGGGGCTTTCTGGATGTGCAGCGTGGCAACTCTCGTTTTACTTTCCATGCCCTACGTTGGCGGTCACACTTCTCAGTGGATGAACGGCATTTACGATGCTGTATGCACCATTCTTATTTTCCCGCTACTGGTCTACCTGGGTGCTTCGGGAAAAACTACAGATAAAGGCACAGCCAAGATCTGTAAATTTCTGGGAGATATATCTTATCCGGTATACATCATCCACTATCCTTTCATGTATCTGTTCTATGCCTGGTTGTGGAGTAAAGAACCACATATTACTTTCTCCCAGTCCTGGCCGATAGCCCTGGTCGTGTTCTTCGGAAGCATCTTGCTGGCTTATCTTTGTCTGAAACTATATGATGAGCCTGTAAGAAAGTGGCTGAGCAAGAAGTTTCTGGCCAAAAAATAAGAATAGTATCTTTTAAAAAGAAACAATCATCTCACCTTGATAAGAAAGAATGCTTATCAAGGTGAGGCTATTTTCTCATCTTTGGCAAAGTCCGACTAAAGAAAAATAGAAGGCAAATAACAATGGCAGTTTACTCAAAACAAACAATAAAAAAGAGCATTACACCATGCTTGATGCAATGCTCCCCATTAAATCAATAAGTATTACGAACTATCCAAAAGAGAAAGTCATATGACTTTCATTATAAACCTCTACCAGTCCATTCTTGCGTTCAATAAACACTTTGTTTTCACGTGCCAGCCAACCGACTGCCAAAGCCGTGCTTTCTACACTAAGATTTACTTTTCGGGCAAGTTCCGGGATGGAAATTCCATCGACTTCATTGAGAACATGCCAAATCTTTCCCGCGTTGACACCTACAATTTTCTTATCCATAGTAGTCTTTTTAAAATTAATACAAAAGGGAAACTAACTCGTCTAAGGGACAACGCTTTTTCACTATAAAACCCAAACTAAAGATCTTTTCATCTGTTTTGAATGTTATCTTGATTATCGAGGATAGGTATAAAAAAACGTGAGCCTTTTCTTCCCAAATGTAGCAACAGGAACTACCAATCCCTACAACACAAATGAGAAGAACGCCCACGCAAAGTATATGTATAATAAGCGTAGGCGTTCAGCCATTTTTACGTGTTGTAATATTTACCCCGAGGGTAAAGAAATTGGTAGTTTCGTTACTACGTAAAAAAGCTGAACGCTTTTCAATATTTAGTCTCAATGAACGCACCTTTCAACGGCTATACAAATATAGCAAAATTTTATATTAAAGATTACATTCGTCCTTTTTTTTACTTTGCGACTACTAATTTATCACATTTCTTAGCATTACAACTACAATAGAGTCTCTCTCCTCATCAAATCTCCCTTCCACTTAAGCGCCCTATTTATTTGCCGGGTTCAAGAGGAAGGGAGAGATTTGCTAAATTCAACCAACTACATTGTAAATGTACACTTCAGGGGCTGCCTGAAAGTAGGGCTTTAGTTCAACTACTACATCCTGATTAAACAAATCAGAGACTAAATACCCTTCGGCCTCTGTTGTAGAAGTAAAACCATGAAGTACCTGCACATCTTCCCCCCTTACAAGTAATTGCTTACTGACTGCACCGGATATTGTATCCAAAAACGGTTGACGATACTTTGTGTACACGGCTGCGGCAGCCGCACGATCGTTCTCATTTACTTTAAGAGTTATTTCCAAATAAGCTCCCACAGTTTTTTCTGTTGCCATAATCTTTTGTTTTTAAATTAACACTGCAAAGTTAGAACTACCGGCATTGGTATTCAATGGGGTTTTAAGAAAATGAATGGTAAATTTGAGAAGGCTATTTCATTCCTTCAAACTCACTTCCTTAATTTACCATTAAATATCTCTTTTTTACCATTGACCTGACATAAAAACAACTTATCTTTGCAAGCAAACTTATATCCATCAATTGTATTACTAATACCATATCCGCTAATGAAAAAGACAGAAACATTTCCTCTTTATCATTTGGAAGAAAAGACACCTGCCAGTATTCAGTTCGAGCTAATGAAAATGCCGGATTTTTTCTTTGAAAACGGCGACAATCCCAAGCAGCCGCACATACATGGCTTTTACCAGATTATATGGTTTCAGAAAGGTACAGGAGTCCACTATGTTGATTTTAAGGAGTATTCGGTAAGCGACAATACGTTGTTCTTTATATCACCCGGCCAGATACATTATTTCGACAATAATCAGGAAGCTGAAGGAGTGATTATTCATTTCAATGAAAGTTTTCTTTCAGACGAAGGAAGCAGCGAAAATGTATTCCTGAAATATAATGTCTTCAATGCCTTCGATGCTGTTCCTTATTATAATGTAACCCCGGAGAATATCCAACGTTTGGCTTATATTACAGAAGAAATGGAGACTGAAAGCCGGAATATAAATACATTTGCCCATAAAGACTATCTAAAGTATTTAGTAAAAATGTTCCTGATCTACATACAGCGTATCGGACAAAGGGGAACAGGCATCCCATTGTGTATCAACAATTCGTCCAATCGTACTTTTGTTCAGTTCCGTCAAACATTGGAGCACCACTACCGACACATACACACAGTTAAAGAATATGCCAATTATCTAAACGTATCGACTAAAACTCTGACTAACTGTGTTTATGAAAGTTCTCATAGTACACCATTGAAGATTATCAATGACCGAGTGATACTGGAGGCCAAACGTCAACTGCTTCATTCCAGTCTAAAGATCAAAGAAATCGCTTTCTATCTGGGATTTGAAGATCCATCTTATTTCGTAAAATTCTTCAAACGACAGACAGGATATTTACCGGCAGAATTCAGAGAATAAATTAAACAACTTATGAATATAGTATACAAAGAGACAAAAGACTTCACAGAACAAGAGGTAGAAGAACTATTCTTGTCTGTAAAATGGTTATCGGGGAAATATCCCGAACGGCTAATTAAAGCATTAAAATCTTCGTCATTAGTAGTAACCGCATGGGATGGAACCCAATTAGTTGGCCTCATCCGTGCACTGGATGATGGAGAAATGGTTGCATTTCTCCATTATTTATTAGTACACCCCGATTATCAGGGGAATGGTATTGCCGGAAAGCTCCTAGATATTGTAAAGGAGAAATACAGAGATTACCTCTACCTCAACATCATGCCGGATGAAAAGAAAAATATTGTTTTCTACGAGAAACATGGATTCTCGTTATTAGAGGAAGGAGCGGCCATGCAAATCAGGCATTTATAAAAACGATTATTTACTGCCAATCATTTTATTTCTGATTTTTGGCTATAAATCAACCTATTTCTCTGGCTGATCGTCCACACGCCATCTACGAACCGTACATTCTTTGTATCATCATCTTCCACATTCCATGCATAACCTCCTGATGGCAGGCCACGTCTTTCCAGAATTTCATTGGGTTGATCATTAGAAAAGAAAAGCTCTACTCGTGTAGAATCAGGGCTAAAAACAATGAAAGCAGAAGCGTCATTGCAATCAACCGCTTCCGTACGGATTCCTTTTTCGAACAAACGAATACAATCCTGTTGCACCTCACACCATACATATCCGGCAGAGCCGATGCAACCATGCTCATCACGGTCACCTCCTACTATCGGAGATTGCGGATACTGAACCAGCTTAGAAGCCTGCATTCCCGGTGTGTATTTTCCTGTATAGAATACCTCCAGAGTATCATTCAGAAGCAGACCATTGACCTCGTCTTTACTCGCATCCATCGTACTGAATGAAAGTGTATCATTTTTATTTGTAACAATCGTTACTGTATTCATAGTCGCATCACAAACGACACCTTTTGAACTTATTGCCTTTGATGAACAACCTCCCATCATGCACAAAACTCCTAATGCTAATATTGCTGTTTTCATATTTTTAATTGACTGTTTGTTCTAATTCAGTGCAAAGATAAAGGTTATATGGAAAATATACTATCATCGCAAGCTGAATTAATGAATAAACACCCATTTATACTATATCTTTCCATATAAGTATCATTCAGTTGATTAATACGATAATTATTGTAGTCGCACGCAACATTGCCATGTTTTTGCCGAGACAGGTAGACGAATACTCAGAAGAAAAGGCATTGGATATTCTGCAATATATCCAAACTAATATCTACCAACCTGATAAAATCAAGACCAAAGTTATCAGCAGACATTTTGGCATTTCGGCAAATTACCCAGGTCGATATTTTAAATTATAAACTAAAATTAGTAGAAGATCGATTATTACATAACGAGATGCGGATAAGTGAGATTGTTACAGAATTAAGGCACTAGATTCATCCGGAGAACAAGCACATTGTCGATATTTGCATTCCGATAAAACTTCTTTAATGAATAATTTACTTTACCGGGTAAATCGAAGGAGCTCTTCTCCTCTAATCAGAAAAGAAAAGTCCTTCGACAAGTTTTGGATAGCATAACAATCAGAACGATCTAATTATCAGATTTACTTTATAGTTTGAAATAACAGGCTATTGCCATTGATGTCCATCCATTCCGCCATCAAGCAATAATATGCCGGATAGTCAGCCGGAGTTATCAATTGCTTTTTCAGTTTCAAAGTACGGATGATCTCTATTTTATCCACCGCCTTTTTCACTGCAACTTCCATGCTACCGACAGGATTTTCCATCTTTTTATTAGTTGGTATAACCGTTGATTTCATTCCTTCATCGATTTTTACGATATAGGTGTAAGTTTCATCAGGCAAATACCGCAAAAGCAAATTAACAGGACGAGTGGTATTCAGAGCCGTCATACGTCCATCGTAACTTGCCCACCCACCGCGAGCCTGTGGCAAATCAATTTTCCGATAACCACCAGCCAGCATCTTTCCGGTTTTATCACTCACCCGTAATGTATCAGTCCGTGAAATAACATGAGTAACCTTCTTCAAAGCTACCGGTTGAGCATTCAGATCAACAACTGAAATAAAATCTTGTATATCAGCAACCCCATTATTGGTCACAAACAATCCACTAAGAGCAGCAAGCCCGGCTGCATCTTTATCTTCAGTTTTAGGAAAAGCCGCTTTTAGCTCCGCACGAATACCTATCGCCTGCTGCAAGGCAGCCAACAGAGCTGCTTTCTCCGCTTCAGTTCCGTATGCGGAACGAATCACCTCAAAAGCCGGTCGCAAACGGTATCCGGTTTGTGATAATGTCAGACTGCAATTTCCTAACCCTTCTACATAAACAGTGAGTAAATCCTTTTTTTGTTCTGTAGTTTGTGCACCGGCAGTCAACTTCTGTGCTAATTCGGAAACATCTTTTCCATTATTTTCTAATTGTTGTTTTATCACTTTCAACGCATCAGCTTTTGAAGCATAAGTTGATGCCACAACTGCCTGTATATTGCCTGCGGGCAAAGATACGTCAAGTGAATAAGGACGTGGTTGCACATTTTTCAATGTCCAGGTCACCGTTTTCATACCATCCGCAGTTTTTACAACCGGAGCAATTTTCCCATTCAACCATTCATAATGCAGAGGTTTGCTTTCGGGCACTGACAGTGAAAATACATATTCCCTGATTGGGGAAAGCTCTTCCACCTGCTCACACACATCCAGTTCGGGCAAATATCCCGGACGAGTAACAACAGAGTAATCCAGATAAATAGTGGCTCCCAACTCCAGCCCCGTATGGACAATTACCATCTCTTTCAAACTGTTATAAGCCGGAGCATCTGCCGCCGCAGAAGGAAGTACCTCTACAAACGCATTTTCAGGAGTCTTCACAATAGTACCATCTTTCTGACGAGTATAAGAATCGTGTATCTCCAGTTTCTGATATTCCGGATTGTAAATAATAAAACTCTCTCCATACACACGGTTCATCGCTGCATGGGTAAATAAAGTCAGCTCTTTTTGCACACGCATTTCCTGACTACCGTCAGCGTGTAACGTATAAGTCTTGCTCAGTTTTCCAAATTCAGCTTCGGATGCCGCTTTCATTGGGAGTGCCAGAATCAGCATCACCAGTGTTACTATATAATAATATGTATTTTTCATTCTGCTCTACTTTTTTATCACCAAATATTCACCATACGCCTTGTGGGCATTAACAGCATTGCGGAAACTTTCCCAATCGGAAGCCTCATAGACACGTTTCTTCAAAGCCAGCCTATTGTGGAGCAACACTTTATTCCCTTTCTGTGTCAGCGAACCTTCAAAGTCAGCTCCTACTCCTTGCATCATTTCATTCTTGGCAGCATTCACCAGTTTGTATCCCGCCGGAAGCTGAATCATTTCATCCAGCTCGACCAAACGGGAACAACCATCTTTGAAACCATATTTGCGATTTTCTACTGAAGTGTCGATACGCAAATAAGAACGTACCTGATTATAAAGGTTATTCATCACCATCGGACGGAAGAACATCTCTCCCTCCCCTTTCAAGGCATAGTCGGGTATCTCATAACGAAAAGTGATTTTAATAGGTGCAGCCTGATAATCTTTGGGATTCTTTCCATAGTCTACGCTCAGCAATCTGGCTTTAGGAGAGATAGTTAACAGTTGGCGCTCCATCGTACTTTTCCATTCGCTCTGAAAACCGGTAGTAAAAATGCGGCGGATATTGCTGTCACTTTGTCCTTCGGCTGTAAGAGTGAAAGTACCACGCAGTGTACCATCTGCCTCCAGACGGTTATCAGCTTTGATACGTACATAATGGTTTTCGGGAGATGAAACCGGGGTGATACACAAATCAGAACCTTCGGGTACCCCCGGTAGATAGTTTTGCTGCTGTTCGGCACTACTCCACAACTCGCGGCAGAAAGGAACCCACGTAGGGTCGAGGGGCATATAAGTTCCATTACTCAATTTTACCACAGCCACACAGTGATTAAAATGATCGGCAGGAATACTCTCTACACGACTTCCTGCCATAGTCATCGCCGGATAGGCCTCGAAACCGGCCATACGCAAAAATGAAATCAGTGTACCTGCTATATCTTTGCAGACTCCACAACGGTCAGTATAATTCATTTTCGTATTATGGAGCGTGAAACCCTCTCCTTTTCCCATCGAAATACCGGAATAGCGAATATTATCTGCCACCCAATGAGTCAGTACAGCAATCTTTTCCATTTCGGTGTTCTTACCTTTTACCAATTCATCCACCTTCTTCTGCGCTTCGGGCAATGGGGCAAAGCTCCCATAATCTTCGTTCACTTTATTGAACCAAAGCGATTTGTCTTTCCATTGTGGAGTTGAAGACATCATCAGTTTGGGAGCCGCATCGAAAAGATCTACCATGTTCGGTTCTTTAGCGAAAGGCACCATATCATTCATCACAAAACTATATTTTTTGCAACCGTCTTCATAGCGCATAGATGAGGTGCACTCCCCCTGATAAAACTGAAATTGAAGTTCCTTCTCCATCGGAATACTTACTACATAAACTTTACGTACAGTAGGAGTATTGCTCCAAAAGGGAACAATATCATAAAACTGCCCACGCATAGGCGGAATAAAACGTGATTCGTCTTCATCACCGGCTGTAAGCAACGCATAAGTAAAACCTTTTTTAGCTATTTCGTAGTCCACGACATCACCGGGCTGCAAAGCACCCACTTCGATCATGATTTGTCTCGCTCCCCAATAAATAGCCCGGGCAGGAGCAGCATAATCACAGGTTCCTTTTACATCAAGCTCATCTATCTTACCATTGGCACGATAGATGGTTACGTGTTTAAACTCAGCATAAGCAGTCAAAGGGTCATAATCGTATTTTATCACCCGGTTGTCCACTGCTCCTTTCGGAGTCTGTACCTTAATTACTTTACATACGGCAAACGAGCCTTGCCCGGTAGGTTGGACAGACACCAACGTGCTATCCAACAGCGTCACGCAATCGGAAGTTTCGTAAGTCTTTCCCTTCGCAATCTTTTCATAAGATTTCCAGTTTTGAGCCAATGATGTGGCCGAAGCAAGAAGGCAACAAAGGAATGACACTAATAGTTGTTTTCTCATGTTTTTCACTCACTTTTTATTTATAAAAACAAATGTAAATAAAATAATCGATTACCCAGCACAAGATAGCTATATCTGACAACGATTCACTAAAAGATTTTCCGATCTTTGCGACACATTACATATCTGATATAAAACAGTAATAACATGAAAGAGACTTTTCAAGTACCGACTCCCAGAGACATAGAGACTCTGATAGGCACAGAACTTTATAATGTATGGAACCGGCTCTGCCAACTCATTGAGCAAAGCTATGAAATGGAGCAACTTTGGAATCGTGGCGGCAAAGCGTGGACATATGAATACAAATACCGTAAAGGCGGTAAAACTCTTTGTGCACTATATGCCAAAGAACGTACTTTGGGATTTATGGTTATCTTAGGTAAAGATGAACGTGCCAAATTCGAAATGCAGCGAGAACTGTTTTCTAACGAGGTACAGATGATATATGATGAAGCTACCACTTTTCACGATGGTAAATGGATCATGTTTGAATTAAAAAACACAGAACTATTCAATGATATGGAACGACTCCTACTAATCAAAAGGAATCCAAACAGAAAAATAAATATATAGATTTCTTAAGGAAAAGCACGATATCCCACAAAATAAATTTCTCATATTGCCCCCTTCAAGAAGCCCTATCCAAACAAATAATTCCCCCTTGCAACATTTTTGATACCAGAAAAATAAAACATATCGCAACTCTTTTCACCCTATGTCCTCAAATCTACAAATGGAATGTAGATTTGGAGGACTGGGAGAAAGTATTAAGAATAGGATGTCAGAACATTACTCCGACTGAAATTTCAAAGGCATTGCGCGCCATCAATATTTATGCACAAGAACTGGAATGAAATAAGAGGGGGAATTGACAATCTAATAACGGGTTATATTTCTGACCTCCTCGTAATACTTTTCCACTCCAATCTCTTGCATTCGCCTGTTGATGATTACAAATCTTTTGTATAAATGGTCGTCGAAACCTGTATTCTCACAGGGGAACTGGCTGCACTGAAAACAAAAATCGACTTGTTTCTCTTCGCTGCATGCACGTACATTACAAGTCTTGAACAACTTGCATTTTTCTTTCCTGCATCCTTGACAAGTCGCTACGGACAAATGATCCAGAAACTCTCTAAAGTCCGGATACTTTGCAAAAACAGGTTCGTCAAGCATAGCTACAAAACGCTGTGCATATACATCAAAGTTGCCCAGTGACCTTTTAAGTTCATTGCTATGATAAGAAATATCTCCATCTGCAAAAGCAAAGCATTTTCCACAATGCAGACCACAAGGGGCAATACGCCCCTTTATAAATTCGCTATCTGCCTTTTTCATTCTTCTATTATTAATTCCATTTGAATGTCTCCCCTTTCATAAGTCGTGTGATATTCGGAAAGTTCCTTAAATCCCAGTTTATGATAAATATGAATAGCAGGTTTCAACCGTGTATTGCTTTCTATAAAGATTCTTTTACCACCCAACTCTTTAGCTTTATTCACGACAGCTTCACAAAGCAGTACTCCGATACCTTTTCCCTGTACTACAGGACTGACAGCAAGTTTGGCCAACTCATAATCATAAAGCGGATGATCCATCTTGCACAAAGCACATACACCGACCGGCTCATTCTTATAAAGAGCTACCAGAATAGTTCCGCCTTTATCCAAAATGTATTCCTGCGGATGGTCCAAAGCCTTATAGTCGGCTTCTTCCATTCGGAAATAGGCAGTTATCCATTCTTCATTAAGAGCCCGGAAGGCCGGCTGATAGCATGGTTCATAAGGTACAATTCTGATATCCTGATTCTCTCTCACCATTTTCGCCTCTTTTACCCGTTGCAGCAGAGATTTATCTGACAATAGTTCTTCCCATTCTTCAATAGCTTTCCAAAGATCATTCCGGGTCTGCCGGGTTATCTCTTCAATAGCGGTCGTCACATCCACACATTGCTCAGCAAAAGAATCCGACATCTTCTTCCCTTTGGCAGATAACATTACTACATTTCTTCTCCCGTCCGACTTGTCTTTTGATTCTTTTACCAATCCTTTAGCCACCATTTCCTTTATTATATTACTCACTGAAGGATGAGAGTGACCTATTTCTCTCGCAATAGAGGTAATCGTTTTCGCCTCCCCACGAGATAATACAAAAAATACAGGAAACCACTTGGGTTTCAAGTCTACTCCAAACATTTTGTAGATTGCAGCTGCATCTACTGTGATCTTATCAGTCAGCATACGCAGTCGGCTGCCTATAGCTAATTTCCCCGTCTGATTAAAAAAGTCCATGTCTTTATTATTTGCGTTATTAAATACGTAATTAATTACGAAAATATAAATATTTTCGACTATACAAACAAATATTATCCAATAAATACGTAACTGATTACATATTTATTGGATAATATCCTTTTTTTACATCCCACGAATGCGGAATTATACCTAACTTAACCGAAAATGAACAAGTTCCAAGTCTTTTTTGTTATCAGGTCTCATTTATCTACTTCACAATCTTATAGATATATTGATTAATGAGATCATGTTGCACTCTGGTGCCATTCTCACCCATAAGAGATTAATCAAATAATTTCTAAGCCGTACGTAGAGAACCTTCCTGAATCCTTCCCAGAATTTTAGGAAATTGCCAAAAGAACAACAACGTACAACAAATGGCAGCTGTTGCGTCGGATATAGCCTCAGCTGCATAGACTCCGGTCACTCCCATAAAATGCGGTAATATCAATGCCAGCGGAATCAACAAAATCACCTTACGCAATAAAGCAATAAAGATAGAAATTCTGGCCTGTCCCAGCGCTACAAACATATTCTGACAAGCACGTTGTAACCCAAAGATTGTCATGCCGCCCAAAAAGACAGGCATCGTCCAACGAACTGTATCAATCAGTCTTTCATCGCTGGTGAATGCAGACGCGATAACTGAAGGAAACAGAATCATGAAAAGCATCAATACCAGGTTAAATGAGAACATAGTAATCATCACAATACGGAAACAATCTTTCACACGCTGTTTGTCGCCATGACCATAATTATAACTTATAATCGGTACAAAACCTTGCGCAAATCCAGTGAGCGGTACGCTGGCAAACTGCATCGCACTTTGCAGAACAGTCAAAGCACTGATATAAATATCTCCAAATCCTTTCAGACTGCTATTCAGAACAAAACCGACCAGGCTCTCTGTGCTTGCCATAATAAAAGGAGATACACCTAAAGCAAAGATGGCAAGTATAATCTTTCGGTCCAGCCTGATATAGCGTCTTTCCAGAGGTAAAGAGGCACGTCGGGAGAAAAGAAAACTCAATACCCATGCCGCACTGCACGCTTGGGAAAATACAGTAGCCAAAGCCGCTCCTTTTACCCCCATATCCAACCAAAAGATGAAGATAGGATCAAGGGCGATATTCAGTAAAGCTCCTATTAAGACTGAGTACATAGCGATGGCAGGACGCCCTTGTGCATTGATAAAGCTGTTCAAACCTGTGGATATCTCAACAAATATCGTTCCCAGCAGATAAATGGAAAGATAATCAACCGCATATTCCAATGTGTTTTCAGAAGCTCCTGTAAAAAGGAGAATAGGCTCCATAAAAGTATATGCGATGAAAGATGTTAATAGAGTAAATAATATCAGCAAAACGAAGCCATTTCCCAGTATTTTCCCAGCCCGTGAACGGTCTCCCTGCCCAAGTGCCATAGCAGCCAGCGGTGCACCACCACCGCCGACTATCGCCGAGAAGGAAGAAATCAGTATAATAAGGGAAGTAGTCACCCCTACACCGGCCAGCGCATCGGTTCCAATTCCCGGAATATGTCCGATGTATATACGGTCGACAATGCTATAAAGCAAATTGACAAACTGTGCGGCTACTGCCGGAAGAGCCATTTTAAAAACAAGCGGTAACATACGTTCTGTTCCCAGCCGTTCTTCATATTTATTTATCATTCCACATTTCTTTTCTAAAGCCGGTACAAAGTTACTAGAAAAACAGGCTAATCTTACAAAGGTGACAGATATATTGACTCTGAAATAAAATAGAGGAGGAATACAGATGATTCTAAATAATAGAAATGCGAATCAGATTCAACCACTGATTCACATTCCATACAAACAACATTATTTATTTCATAAGTTCTTCCGTATTTCCATTCATTATGTGAGGTAGATATTGAGCTATCTTATCAATATTCCAGTCCCACCATTTCAGTTCCTGCAGCTGTGCGATCGTATCTTCATCAAAACGCATCCGGATTTTCTTCGCAGGCGTTCCGCCCACTATTGTATAAGGAGGAACATCTTTAGTGACAACTGCCCGTGACGCAATAATCGCTCCGTCGCCAATATGCACTCCTGCCATAATAACAGCTTCATAGCCAATCCAGACATCATTTCCAATCACGATATCACCTTTATTATCCCAGGCTGAAGTGATATTTCTCTTGTCCAACTGCCATTCCTCAAAAAATATAGGAAACGGATAATTCGATAAAGAGCGTAAAGTATGATTGGCACTATTAAACAGAAACTTAGCCCCGCAAGCTATCGAACAGAATTTTCCTATTATCAACCGGTCTCCATTGATAGAATAATGATATAATACGTTGTTCTTCTCAAACTGGACAGGATCATTCACAAAATCATTGTATATAGTGTAGTCACCTACCTTTATATCAGGATTATCGATAACGGCATTCAGATAGATAGTCTGAAGATCATTAGTTCGCGGATATATATTTGTATTCATTGTAATTGCTTCTTTATATCGTTTTTAATATAAAATAATAAAATACCATATGACTTATTAAGTCACAAAAGACCTGAACAACAGACTTTACCATTGTTCATCGTCCATATAAAGCGAAGCTATTTACAACGTTGCCATTTCATTGCGTTAAAAGAATAGGGTTCATATCACCTGACAAAGGTACTGGATAATTTTCATATCCCGCACGACATTCTAAGAATTATCATGTATATTTGCTAAATATGCTAACAGTATTATATATGAATCCATTCAACGTAAAAGATAATACAACAATAGATACAGGAAAACTGGAAAAGATATTTCTGGAAGAAGGTATCTGCAAGAAGCTAAAAAAAAACGACTATCTGATCCGGCAGAATGAAAAGAACAGTCAGATAGGATTCGTTTCATCCGGCATCTTCCGCCTGTCACACATCGATGGAAACGCCAATGAATGGATTGTCGGCTATAGTTTCAAAGACGACTTTGTCTGCGATTACCCTTCTTTGATGAGCAAGACAAATTCTACAGTCAACATACAAGCATCTACAGCCTGCGAAGTTTATCTCCTCACTTCAGACAGACTTAACCAGTTTTGGGAAACAGACATGGATACTCAACGTCTAGGAAGACAAATAGCAGAAAATATGTTTGCAGAAATATACCGGCGTTTATTAGGTTTTTACTGCGATACTCCCGAACAGCGTTATCAAGCTCTGATGAAGCGATGTCCTGATTTGCAAAAACATCTATCCCTGAAAGAAATAGCCCAGTTTTTGGGAATCACCTCTGAAACATTGAGCAGAATACGGAGAAAACAGCTATTTAAATAAAAGTCTTGACTTTGGTCAATGTTTTCTTGTCGTATATGCCCTAATATTGCCACCGTAAACAGTAAATTGGCAAAGATATGGCAACTTATACTCATTTTGGCAAACAACCCGATGTACTGAAACATCTGGTACTTTGCGAAGTTCTTCGCAGAGAGAGTTCATCAATCTATGTAGAAACAAATTCTGCCTGTGCTATTTATCCGATGAAACAAACTCCGGAACAGCAATATGGCATTTATCATTTCTTAGAAAAAGTGGCAGAAGGCGACAATCAAGATTTAAAAGACTCCACTTACTTTCAGCTGGAATATACAGAAATGCAGGGAGGCTGCTATTTAGGCTCTCCGGCTTTAGCCATGAAAATAGCAGGAAGGAAGGCACAAAGATTTATATTCTTTGATCTCGAAAAGAGTGCTCTGGATAATGTAGCACTGTTTGCGGAACGAGCAGATCTACTTCCTTCTGTCCACCTGTATCACACCGATTCCCTTGAAGGAGTCATAGCCCTACTGCCTTCGCTGCGTAAAGACACTTTCGTTCATATCGACCCTTATGAGATTGACAAGAAAGGAACATCCGGACTAACTTATCTGGATCTATTAATAGAAGCTACCCGATTGGGAATGAAGTGCTTATTATGGTATGGCTTCATGACTCTAAACGATAAAAGCTATCTGAATTCATACATTATGACCCGGCTAAAAGATGCAGGAATCAAAGAGTATACTTGTGTAGAGCTAATAATGAAATCTATCAGACAAGATACGGTATTATACAATCCCGGTATTATAGGCAGCGGCATTCTGGCTACAAACTTATCGCAACAATCAAAGAAGATTATTCTTGATTATAGTGATATGCTGGTTCGTCTCTACCAGAACGCAACATACAAGGATAAGGATGGAAGCCTATACAGAGATAAGCCCTTCAACTAAATATGGATTCCATACCGATGCTTCACTTCCGCCATCACAAATGTGCTTTCCAGTGAACCCAAGCTATCGATAGTCCCCAGTATATTAAGGATGAACTCTTGGTAATATTTCATATTGGGAGCATGAATCTTCAGCAAGTAATCATAGCTGCCCGATATATTATAGCATTCGGTCACCTCGGGAATATCCTGTATGATCCGGGTAAACTCAGCCGCAATATCCCTGTTTAGCCGCCTTAGTTTGACACTGCAAAAGACTACAAAGCCCTGATTCAGTTTCTCTGCATCCAGCACAGCTATATACTTCTTTATATATCCTCCGTTTTCAAGACGTTTGAGTCGTTCGAAAACAGGAGTTGATGAAAGACTTACCCGCGCAGCCAACTCTTTAGTCGTCAATCGCGCATTCTCTTGCAAAGTACGAAGTATCTGCAAATCCACTTTATCCAATTTCTCAAAAGTATCCATAAGAAAAATATTCTTCTAACAGGTGATTTTAAAGAATAAGACAATCGTCTTATTCTGTATAACGATACAAAAATAGTATTATTTTCTATATTTCAGTTATATATTGTTCGATATTTCTACGCTCCATAACTTTGCAAGAAAATAAAGAGAGAACATTAAACTTAAAAAGCATACGATTATGGAAAGAAAGAATTTACACTTTGAGACATTACAGGTTCATGTAGGACAAGAACAAGCAGATCCGACAACAGATGCACGCGCAGTACCTATTTATCAGACTACTTCTTATGTATTCCATAATTCGGCTCATGCAGCCGCACGTTTCGGTCTGCAAGATCCGGGTAATATCTATGGGCGTCTGACCAACTCCACCCAAGGTGTTTTTGAAGAACGGGTAGCTGTCCTCGAAGGAGGGATAGCAGGGCTGGCGGTTGCTTCCGGCGCCGCCGCAATTACTTATGCTTTCGAAAACATCACTCGCGCAGGCGACCACATCGTAGCTGCCAAGACAATTTACGGGGGAAGTTATAACTTGCTGGCACACACGTTATCCAACTATGGAGTTACTACCACGTTCGTTGACCCGAGCGACCTTTCCAACTTTGAGAAAGCGATTCAGGAAAATACAAAAGCCATATTTATCGAGACACTCGGAAATCCGAATTCCAATATTATCGATATAGAAGCCGTGTCCGCAATTGCTCACAGCCATAAAATACCGTTGATCATAGATAACACATTCGGCACTCCCTATTTAATTCGTCCTATCGAACATGGTGCAGACATCGTCGTGCATTCTGCAACCAAATTCATTGGCGGTCATGGCAGTTCATTGGGAGGAGTAATTGTTGATTCCGGAAAATTCGACTGGGTAGCTTCCGGAAAATTCCCGCAACTGACAGAACCCGACCCAAGTTATCACGGAGTACGCTTTGTAGATGCTGCCGGTCCTGCCGCTTACGTCACCCGTATCCGCGCCACTTTGCTACGTGATACGGGAGCGACTATCAGTCCGTTCAATGCTTTTATATTGCTGCAAGGTCTGGAAACACTTTCACTGCGTGTAGAGCGCCATGTAGAAAACGCACTAAAAGTTGTGAACTTCCTGAATAATCATCCAAAGGTGAAGAAAGTCAACCATCCTTCACTTCCCGATCATCCGGATCATGCGCTCTATCAACGCTATTTCCCGAATGGCGCAGGTTCAATCTTTACTTTTGAAGTAAAAGGCGGACAAGAAGAGGCACACCGTTTTATCGACAGTCTGGAAATTTTCTCATTACTGGCTAATGTAGCCGACGTAAAATCACTGGTTATCCATCCGGCAAGCACTACCCATTCGCAACTCAATGCACAGGAGCTTGCGGAACAGGAAATTTATCCGGGAACGGTACGTTTGTCCATCGGAACAGAACATATCAATGATTTGATTGCTGACCTGGATCAGGCACTTGCCAAAATCTGAGGATTGAACTTTCCATCACCGTGATACGTTATAACAATATAACATTAAAACATTGCAGTTATGGAAAAATATTTAATACACAGCAACGAACTGCATCTGATAGACGCAGGAAAAATCCACCAGGCAGTAGAAAAAATGGTGGAATCACTTGATCTTGCCGCAGGATCAACCAGTAATTTTGATCTCTATCAGGTCGTAGAAAGCTACTTTAAAGACCTCGAAAAAAGGAGGAAGATCAACCATGTACTGGGAATCAAAGAAGACCGATATGAATTTGCTGAAGACTTCGGCATAAAATAAAAGAAATTTTCCAATCACACCAGACAAACTGTTCATATAAAACGAGAGAGCCTCACCCAAGTGAAACTCTCTCGTTTTAGCATATATAGCATAGAAATCAATTGCCCTGGTGCACTGTAAGTTGCGGGAACGGGAAGTTGATACCTTTTTCATTAAAGGTTTCATAAATAGTCTTGTTTATATCAAAATAAACTCCCCAATAATCTGCTGTATTCACCCAAACTCGTGCCACCACATTCACACTGCTGGCATCCAACGCATGAAGAGCTATAAACGGAGCCGGATCACTCAGAATCCGCTTATCAGACGTCAAAATATCACGGACAATCTGCTGTACCTTATTATAATCTTCTCCGTAATCGACTCCGACAATCCATTCTACACGGCGGGTAGTCTGTGTATTGTAGTTTGTTACGACTCCACTGCTCATTGCGCCGTTTGGTATATAGATCACTTTATTGTCTCCGGTAGTCAAAATCGTATGGAATATCTGTATTTCCTTCACGGTTCCGGAAACTCCCTGACTTTCAATCCAGTCTCCTACCTTATAAGGCTTGAAGAGCAATACGATCAGTCCTCCGGCAAAGTTCTGCAAATTTCCGGACAATGCCATACCTACGGCCACACCGGCAGAAGCCAGCAAAGCAGCAAACGAAGTTGTTTCAACTCCCAAAGCTCCGACTACGGAAATGATTAAAAGAATAGTCAACAGGATGTTTACCAAGCTTTTCACAAAAGTCTTGATACTTACATCGACTTTTCTTCTGTCCATCAGACGTCCGACAAATCTGTTGAGCATTGATATCAGGAAACGTCCTACAGTGAAGACAATGGCTGCAATCAGGATACGTTCTCCGGCACGGATACCGAAGTCTACCAATTGTTGGGTGATAAGAGTAAGCTTGTCCAGTCCATCCGCATTGGCAATCGCCTCTTCCATTAATTTATCTGCGACGATTTGCGTTGAATCAGCAAGCTGTGTTGCTGTCGCTTGAAATAATAGTAGCATAATTGATATATATTAAAATGAATAAATCCCTATCTTGCTATATTTTAACAAACAACAAAGTTATATTGTTTTTAGCAAATCTAAAAGTTTTTTTTGCTTTCCTCCCGCAAAAGCTGTAATTTTGTCACCGATTCACAAAGTAGGGGTGCCTTAACATGACGGGCTGAGAACATACCCATAGAATCTGAACCGGGTAATGCCGGCGTAGAGAACCAATTAATAAGCAAGATGAAAAAAAATATGATGATGGCCGTCGCCTTATTGGGCGCAGGCTTCCCTGTCCATGCACAAACGAGTGCAGTATCAGACAGTCTGAAAGTAATCAACCTGCAAGAGGTGCAGGTAGTATCCACCCGTGCTACAGCAAAAACTCCCGTAGCATTTACCAATATAGGCAAAGCCGAACTTAAAAAGGTGAACTTCGGACAGGATATCCCTTACCTGTTGAGTATGACTCCTTCCACACTCACCACCTCGGATGCGGGGTCGGGAATCGGTTATACGACACTTCGTGTACGCGGAACGGATGGCACACGTATCAACATCACCGTCAATGGTATCCCCATGAATGACGCTGAGAGCCATAACCTGTTTTGGGTAAATATGCCCGACTTCTCTTCTTCTGTAAAAGATATGCAGGTACAACGTGGTGCAGGCACATCGACCAATGGAGCTGGTGCATTCGGAGCCAGTGTCAATATGCAGACCGAAGGTGCATCTATGAAACCGTATGCAGAATTCAACGGTTCTTATGGTTCTTTCAACACGCACAAGGAAACCGTTAAAGTGGGAACCGGACTGCTGAACAACCACTGGACATTCGATGCCCGCCTCTCCAATATCGGTACGGACGGTTACATCGACCGTGCTTCAGTCAATCTCAGTTCGTACTATCTGCAAGGAGGATATTTTGCAGAAAACACATCTGTCAAACTCATCGCATTTTCCGGAAAAGAAAAGACTTATCATGCGTGGAACTACGCCAGCAAGGAGGAAATGCAGGAATTCGGAAGACGTTATAATTCCTGTGGGGAGTATAAAGGAGACGACGGAAAGAAACATTATTATGCTGACCAGACAGATAATTATCTACAAAAGAACTATCAACTTATTTTCAATCATAGTTTCTCTACCGCATGGAATCTGAACGCAGCCTTGCACTATACCAAAGGAGACGGCTACTATGAAGAGTACAAAGACAGTAGCTATCTGGTAACATACGGGCTGAAACCATTTACAATGGATGGAAAAGAAGTTTCGAAAAGCGATCTGGTCCGCCAAAAGAAAATGGACAATAAGTTTGGCGGAGGTGTATTCTCCCTCAATTATACCAACCACCGGCTGACAGCTTCCTTGGGCGGAGGCTTAAATCAGTACCGGGGCAGCAACTTTGGAAGAGTGACCTGGGTGAAGAACTACATCGGCGCATTATCTCCCGAACACGAATACTATCGTAACCAATCGAAGAAAACCGATGGCAACATCTACCTGAAAGCAACTTACGACCTGACCAAAGGCCTAAGTGCCTATGCCGATCTCCAATACCGGCATATAGACTACACCATCGACGGGGCAAATGACAAATACGACTGGAATAAAAACACGTTGCGACCACTCGCCATAGACAAGAAATTCGACTTCTTCAACCCGAAAGTCGGACTGAACTGGAATATCAACTCCAACCATCGCATCTATGCCTCTTTCTCCGTTGCCCAAAAAGAACCGACAAGAAACAACTATACCGATGGCAATCCGGACAGCTACCCGAAAGCTGAAAAGCTGCTCGACTACGAAGCCGGATATACCTTTGCCACTCATTGGCTGACAGCAGGTGCCAATTTTTACTACATGGATTATACCGACCAGCTTGTCCTCACCGGTGCACTAAATGATATCGGTGAAGCTCTGACTGAAAACGTTCCGGACAGTTACCGGATGGGAATCGAACTCATGTTAGGCATCAAGCCGTGCAAATGGTTCCAGTGGGATATCAATGCCACATGGAGCAAAAACCGTATCAAAAATTTCGTAGAAAACATTCCCATATACGATGATGACTGGAACTTATTGGATGTCGCAAGCGTTTCTCATAAAAGTACCCGAATCGCTTTTTCACCAGATTTCCTGCTAAACAACCGTTTCGCTTTTACGTATCAGGGATTCGAAGCCTCTCTTCAATCTCAGTTTGTCGGTAAGCAATACATGACAAACGCCGAAGTAGAAGCATTGACACTGGATAAGTATTTTGTAAGCAACCTGAATCTGGCTTATACATTCAAGCCCCGCAAGGTAGCGAAAGAAATCACTTTGGGTGTGACCGTCTATAATCTCTTCAACGAAGAATATGAGAATAACGGCTGGGCATCCAGTTCATACGATAAGGACGTGAATCATAGAATAGATTCTGCCGGATATGCTGCTCAGGCGGGAACAAACGTTATGGGACATGTGTCTTTCCGTTTTTAACAATAACAATTCAAACAGATAGTACAGAAGCCGCCAACATGAAACGCGGCTTCTTATTTCCTCATTTTCTCTTCCATATATTTGGAAGGAAGCACCCCAAACTGTGCAACGAACTGCTTACGGAAGGAAATCATCGAATCATATCCTACCATTTCCGCAACTTCTGTCAGACTGCTATATCGCCCGCTCATGATAATAGAGGCAGCTTTACTCATCCGTACTCCATGAATCACCTCTATAATCGACAAACCAGTTTTCTGCTTAACCTTGCGATAAAGGGTCGG
The DNA here is from genome assembly GCF_001811315.1 of Bacteroides sp. HMSC067B03. Taxonomy (NCBI): domain Bacteria; kingdom Pseudomonadati; phylum Bacteroidota; class Bacteroidia; order Bacteroidales; family Bacteroidaceae; genus Bacteroides; species Bacteroides sp. HMSC067B03. The sequence continues at coordinate 55,934 of NZ_KV804354.1, forward strand.
CTGGCTCATATTCAATTTGTCCGTCAGCACTTTTATTGTAAAATTCCGGTTTGATAAATTTTCTTCTATAATCTGAAGCATTTTAGGCATAAAAACATCCTGAACATCTTCTGAAGATTCCAGTACCTCTTCATCCAGCATAAGAGTTTTCGCATAAAGTTTTCTTAACAGATCACGTTGTTCTATCAACGCTTTCACCTTCTCTTTCAAGAACTCCGGATTAAAAGGTTTCATTATATAGTCATCTACCCCTATTTGTAAACTTTTCAACCGGTCAGCATCCTCTGCTTTAGCTGTTAAAAAGATAACCGGTATATGAAAAGTCCGCTTATTTTCACGAATCTCCCGACTACATTCAAACCCATCTTTAACAGGCATCATTATATCAGATATGATTAATTTAGGTATATATTTATCAGCCATAGCCACCCCTTCTTCTCCATTTCCAGCCTCAATAACATTATAATCTTCTTTAAATAGACTGCATAAATATTCTCTCATCTCATCGTGGTCCTCTATGATCAACAAAAATTCCTTATTATTTTTCACTCTGTTAACGGTCTCCTCCATAGTCTCATTCTTTTCTGCTATTACTTCTTCCATCGGACGTTCTTCTGTCGTACACTCTTCCAACAAATCTCCCTTCACCGGATCAGGTACCATTTCATATTCTCCTGGAACAAAATGAGAAAGTCCCACCGGAATGTGCAGAACGAACCGGCTTCCTTCTCCAACACGACTGGTTAACGTTACAAATCCATGATGCAACCCCATCGTATGCTTTACAATATGTAATCCAAGACCTATTGACGTGGAATATTGCGGGATACGTTTCCCTGTTACAAACGAATCAAACACGTGCTGTTGCAAATCATCAGGTATCCCAACTCCATTATCAGACACTGTTACAAGGCAATAAGGTCTTCCGTCAATTTCCGCCTCTGACACAGCCAGTTCAATACGTCCATTCTGAGAAGTGTATTTAAAGGCATTTGATAACAAATTTTGAACAGCTGATTCTATTTTCGCCACATCCACCCATAAATACAAAGGCACTGTATCCACCTGGACCAAAAATTCCCGCTTCTTGACCATAGCCATTTGCAGAAAAGGATTAGCCACCCGGCTAACAATCTCCTTTATATCCGATTCTGACAAATGAAGTTTTATCATGCCTCCCTCTATCTTCTGTACATATAGCAGACGATCAACCAATGTCTGTAGAGAAAGACAATTCTTGTGCAATCTGCTAAATGAATCAAACCAATTATCCGATGGGGTAATGGACTTCATTATATCATGTATAGGAGCAAGTATCAAAGTAAGAGGAGTTCTTAACTCATGAGCAGCATTCATAAAAAAGTTCTCACGTTCTTCCCGTATATGCCGTTCTGCGTTTCTCTCCAAATTTGCAATCGTCAGTTCATGTTTCAATTGAATCATTTTTTTGAAACGACGTTGCCGCCGCAACAAACTATAGAAAATATAACCAACCAAAAATAAAACCGAGAAAATCAAAAGCAAACGAAACCAAACGGTCTGGCTCCAATGTGGAAGGATTGTTATCGGCAATGCAGTAACGTCTCCTTCCGTATTATTAGGGAACAATGTTTTGACTTCAAAAATATAATAACCGGCAGACAAGTTGGTAAACGAGACCTTACCCGCTTCAGAAACAATCCAATCTTTTTGATATGGATATAACCGATAGCTATATTTTTGCAGATCCTTCGAAAAAGCCAGATTATTGAAAAGGAGAGAGAAATCACGGTTTGCATTGACCAGTTCCAAATGGTCAATTGATGCAATATTTGAGTCCAAAACAACTTGCCCTTTTATCTTCTCACCTATATTGATTTGTTTATTATCGACTTCCAATCCAGTTAAAAGAGTTTTGCTGGCAATGGTGGCAGATGTCAGTATTTCCGGTTCAAAATAAGTTAAGCTCTTGTTATTTCCCCAAAATAAAGTATTCTTAAACAACATCACAGATTTATTGCTACTAGAAATATAATAGTTGTAGAAGACATGTTGTTGTCGGCTATATCTTGAGATACCGGATATACTCCCCAACCAAATACGCTTCTTCTCATCTTCCACTATACAATCTATACAATCATTACAAAGTCCATCTTTTACTGTATAAAAAGACGTTATCCTATCTTCGCCCACAGGAATGATTCCAAATCCATTTTTATAACCCACATATACAGTTCCGTCAGTACCAGTCAGTAAAGCACTAACTACACGAGCTCCTATATTTTCTTTTTCTTCATATCCATGAACCATCTTTAATGGACGAACATTTACCTGTGATAATCGTACAATACCTTTTGCTGTCCCTATCCAGATATTCCGCTGTTTATCTTCACAAATAGCAGTGACCCATGGCTCTGCATCTTCTTTCAAGGCTTCACGCAATGAGAATAATTCAAAATGACCTGTCTGATGATCAAATAAGTACAATCCGGCAGAAGTGCATACCCAAAACCGATAACGGGAGTCAATCATTAAGGCCACTATATAGGAGTTTACCTTTTTCCCTAAATGATTGAGCGGATATATATGGAAAGAATCGGAACTCCAGTCATAACAAATCAAGTTTCCGGAAGCATTTCCAAACCATAAATTAGAACATGAATCTTTGATTGCACAAAACACCGGGACTTCCTTTTGATTGCCCACAGGAGAAAAGTTCAGCGGTCGCGATTTAGCATAAGGCTGGTCACTACGCATAATTCCTTCATGGTAAGTGCCCAACCAAATTCGACCATCTTTGTCAGCTACCTGAGCAGAGATTTCATTATGTTTTTTGCTGTGATATTGCATATAAGAATGCTGTCTAAAATCAAAATAGACAATCCCTCCTCCTCTAGTTCCGATCCATAGTATTCCCTCTTTATCATAATAAACAGAAATCATTCTTGTCTCTACATTCCGGTACTGCAAAAATGAGGTATTCGTATAAGGCGTTGCCGACAACTTAGAAGGATCATTTTCTTCAGGAGCTAACAGAGTATATCCATTCCAGGTTACTGCAATGTAAGAATCATTATCCAACGCAACCACCCCATACGCATCTGAATGTGATAAAGAAGACAACCTGGCATCCTCATTATACTGATAATAATCAGATTTTCCCGTGGGAATATGCAGACGAGTTACTCCACCCACTATAGAAGAAACCCAAATATATTCCCCTTCACTCATGATAGTAGTAGCATTAGCACTAGGATTAATAGAGTATTTGAACTTCCGGACCACTTTACCTGCAATCTTATCAAAGAACAACAAATTTCCCTTATCGGTAACCAAATACAAGAAATGCCCGTCTTGTGAAGCACATAAATTCGAAAAAGATTCCCCCTCATCTAAAAAAAACGGATAGCCTGCTTCGACGGTCATCTCTATTTGTAAGTCACCTTTCACTAATTTATAATGTCGTTTCAAGCATTGCAATTGTCCGCCTTTTACTATCCAAAAAAGTGAATCCCCCGTTATTTCCATAGCACTTACAGAAATGGCCTTTTTTCCATCCTGAAAAGACGGAAGAACAAATTTCTCTTTCCGTCGATCAAAACAATATAAATACTCATTAGCTATTACCCACAATTTATCATCAGAAGTCTCTTTTATATCGGAAACATACATCCTCGCATTGTCTACACTAAAATTGCGAATCTGCTTCCCGTCATATCGACTCAGCCCATTACTGGATCCAAACCACATAAAACGATCTTGATCTTGATAGATACAAGTAATGATGTTATCTACCAAGCCATTACTCATATTCAACTGATGAAGTTCATTATAAGGCAGAACAGCATAGAGAGAAGTAGTAATAACTAAAGAATTTATAATAGCAATCAAAACAAGGACGGTATATCGAACGGTTCGCTTCATTATATATTCATATTAGTTTAAGTGTCACAAAAATAATCAATATTATAACAGAAAGGCGAAGCAAATGATAAAAAAAGCAATTTTGAATGAAAAGATATACATGGATGAATAAAAGCATATGCTCCTGATTCCTTGAAATCCCCTAAGTTTGTATCCTGAAAACCGAACGGAAAGTGTGCTTCACAATTATATATAGCCATTTACACCTTTGAATCTGTAATATTTAAAACAATTAATCACATGAGAGAAAAAGCCAAAAGCCCTTAAGTCAAATTGAAATCAATTAGAATCTATTAAACCTTATTTAAATAGAAAGCCTAAAAAGACCTTTTTTCAAACTAATAAAATCTTATAGAAAAACATGCGTAAATCATTTAATCTAATCTGGATGGTTTTCGGCTTCCTGCTACTAATAGTAGGTTGTAATGAAGACAAGAAAAGCACAGCTTTCGATCCTAATCAACCAGTCAAGTTTACAGAGTTTATGCCCGATTCCGGTGGCATACGAACCAAATTCATTGTTAAAGGTTCCAATTTCGGAGAAGACAAAAGCCAAGTGAAAGTTTACTTCAAGGATGAAGTAGGTAATGAACGGGAGGCATTGGTTTTAGGTGTCAAGCCTGATGTTATTTATGCCCAAGTGCCCAAGCAAGCCGGAGGAGAAAGCCATGTACGGGTGGAGATTGCCGGAAAAGAAGCTGAACTCAGCAATGCTGAAAAAACATTCAAATATATTGTAACTTCTTCCGTATCTACAGTAGTAGGAAAAGCCAAAGAAGGTGGCAATAAAGACGGAACTCTCGGCGAGACCACATTCAATACTCCAAGGTATGTAGCTGTAGACAATGATGACAATGTATTCATATTCGACTCTGATGGGAGAACGCGTTTATCATCCATCGAACAAAATAAAACGATCACTTTACTGGATGGCATGGTAATCGACCAACCTTTATTTATCGATAAAGAAAAGAAACAACTATTTGGTCCATGCGATAATGCTAACTTCGGTTGTTTCTTATTCGATGCTAATGTGAGCTGGGTGGCTGATAAAATGGGACAGCTTTTAGCCAACGGAGGATGGATGCATAGTGTTGTTCTCGACCCTGTAGATTCTACTTTTGTGATATACCGCCAAAACACAGGACAATTGTGGACACAACCTTTTGATAAGAATAAAAGAACCTTAAATCCCAACAAAGCAAAACGAATCGGTACACTCTATAATGTAGGCTCCAATGGTTTATGTGCTTACAATCCGGTTGATAAGTATGTTTATTGTGTGTTGCATAGTAAGAGTGCAGTTTATCGCTTTAAGCTCACACGCGATACGGACGGTTGGCCAGCTCTAGACGGAGACATTGAAGAATATATTCCCGGTGCAGGCGCAGGCTTCCGGGACGGAGATGTACAAGAAGCACAATTCAATGAGCCGCGTGGAATTGCTATTGATAAAGAAGGCAATTTATATATAGCGGATGTTAATAACCATCGGATTCGTAAAGTTGACACCAAGTTAAATATCGTGACCACGATAGCAGGTAGCGGGAAAGGATACAAAGACGGGGATCCTTTGGAAGCCCAATTCGATCAGCCTTGGGGTGTCTATTTGGACAAAAATGAATTTCTTTACATTGCAGATCAAAACAACCACTGCATCAGAAAACTTGCTATTGAATAATTAATAAGGAATAGAAATGAAAACACTATATTTTAAATTAGCCCTGTGTTTCTTTCTGCTATTGGCAGGAAATGCAACACAAGGGATATGGGCCCAACAAGAACCAATTCAAATTGCCGGAATCGTGTTAGATGAACATGGTGATCCGCTCCCGGGTGCAAACATATCTGTTAAAGGGAAAGAAAAAACCGGAACTATAACAGATATGGATGGTAACTTCAGTATGAAATCATTAGCTCCAAAAACAACGCTGATTGTTTCATTTATGGGATATAAGAGCAAAGAAATAGTGGTTGCTCAAACCGATAAGAAGATGCGTATATCTCTGGAGCCCGACTCAGAATCATTGGACGAAGTAGTTGTTGTAGGTATGGGAACACAACGTAAAGTCAGCGTGGTAGGTGCTGTCACCAGTGTCAATCCGGCTGCCATCAGTGCTCCGTCAACTTCCGTAGCCAATATGCTGGGAGGTGTGGTTCCCGGTATTATAGCCGTTGACCGAAGCGGCGAACCGGGGCAGGATGTTTCTGAGTTCTGGATTCGCGGTATCAGCACATTTGGTGCCAACCAGTCTGCGCTGGTTTTGATTGACGGTATTGAAGGAAACCTCAACGACCTCGACCCGTCGGATATTGAGAGCTTCTCTATCTTGAAAGATGCTTCGGCAACAGCCGTTTATGGTGTACGTGGTGCAAATGGCGTTGTTTTGGTAACGACCCGTTCCGGTCAGGAAGGTCGCACCAAGGTAACCTGGAAAAGCAGTATGACTCTCTCTTATTCCCCCCGTATGCCCGAATATCTGGAAGCATACGATTATGCCAGCTTGGCAAACGAAGCCCGAGTGGTAAGCAATATGGACCCTCTTTATAGCCCGACAGAACTGGAGATTATTAAAGCAGGACTGGACAATGACTTATATCCAAACGTTAACTGGCAAAAAGAGATACTGAAAGATGTAACTATTAATCATCAGCACTATTTAAATGTATCCGGTGGTGGAAAAGTTGCCAGATATTTTGTCAGTGTAGGAGGTACATTCAAAGATGCTATCTTCAAGCAAGACAAAGTTAACAAATACAACACGAATGTCAAATGGGCTAAATATAATTTCCGCGCAAAGGTAGACATGAATCTAACTTCATCGACGATCATGGGATTGGCTATGGACGGAGCTATTGTAGAAGACAGAGCACCGGGATTCGGAACTAACAATGACGCACTCTGGGCCGCACAAGCCTATCTGACTCCCCTGACGGTGCCTTTACGTTATTCCAATGGAATGCTTCCTGCTTATGGGAAAAACGGAGAACAAATCTCACCATATATCTTGTTGAACCATACCGGATTTAAAAAGGGAAACCGGACCACTATGAACATCAATTTCACCTTACGTCAAGACTTCGGAAAATGGATCAAGGGTTTGACTGCCAGAGGAATGTTCTCGTATAACAATAACAATATACACAACGTAGTCCGCTCCAAAATGCCGGACCTATACAAGGCCTTTGGCCGTTACAATGACGGTTCATTAATGACACAACGTACGGTATCAGCCAGCAACATTCAATTCGCCAAGAGTGCTGCCAGTGACCGGAGATATTACTTCGAATCGCAACTTGCCTATGAAAGACTTTTCAATCAGGAACACCGTGTAACCGGTTTGATACATTACTATATGCAAAGCACCGAAACCACCGAAGCAAATGATGAAATTTCATCTATTCCCAAACGTTATCAAGCATTATCTGCCAGAGCTACTTACTCTTATAAAGATGCTTATCTGATAGAAGGAAACGTAGGATACACCGGTTCCGAAAACTTTGAACCGGGCAAACAATTCGGTTTGTTCCCTGCAATAGCCTTAGGATGGATCCCGACCCAATACGAATTTATGCAGAATCATGCAGGATGGCTCAACTTTTTGAAGATCAGAGCTTCTTATGGTGAAGTTGGTAACGATCAGATCGGTGGTGGACGTCGGTTCCCATATCTGACGTTGATTAACTTTGGAGGTGGTAGTCGTTGGGGTTCCAATGGATTGACAGAAAAACAAATCGGAGCCAACAACTTACATTGGGAGGTAGCCAAGAAATATAACCTGGGTATCGACTTCCAATTTCTCAATGATAAAATAGGTGGAACGGTAGATATCTTCAGAGACACTCGTGATAATATCTTTCAGGAAAGAAAAATGATGCCTTCGGAAGTAGGCGTCGTGACCAACCCATATACCAACGTAGGACGTATGCGCAGTAGCGGTATAGATGGTAACATTTACCTGAACCAGAAAATAAACGAAGACAACTCTTTCACGGTGCGTGCCAACATGACATATGCTGTCAGCAAAGTTGTACATTGGGACCAAGATGCGGTGCGCTACCCTTACCAATCGTATAGCGATGTAAATTATGGTGTTATGCGCGGTTTGGTTGCATTAGGCTTATTTCAAAATCAGGATGAAATCAACCGAAGCCCGAAACAGACATACGGCGAAGTACGCCCCGGAGATATCCGCTATAAAGACGTGAACGCTGACGGAAAAATTGACGATGACGATATTGTTCCTATTGCACACTCCAATGTACCGCAAATTCAATACGGTTTTGCACTGGAGTACAGATATAAAAGATGGACTATCAGTGCTTTATTCACTGGAGCAGCCAAAGTTAACTTCTTATACGGCGGTTCCGGATTCTATCCCTTCTCAGGCGGAGAAGTCGGCAACATTCTATCCATCGTAAACGACCCGAAGAATCGTTGGACACCGGCATGGTATTCAGGGGATCCTTCTACAGAAAACCCGAATGCACGTTTCCCGCGCCTGACTTACGGAGAGAATAAGAACAATAACCGTGCTTCTACTTTCTGGCTGGCAGATGGTTCTTACCTGCGTTGGAAATCATTGGATATTTCCTATCGTATCGGAACGAATAAAGTACTAAGGACAGTGGGCATCAGTGATATGAATCTGCAATTTGTCGGACAGAATCTGGCAGTATGGGATTCAGTGAAACTATGGGATCCGGGACAGGCATCTAAAAACGGCGCCGTATATCCGCTACAGCGTACCTTCTCTTTACAGTTAACAGCTACGTTCTAATTGAAAACTATTATGAAAAAGATATTAAAGAAAAGCCTTCATATTCTATGCACGACACTGGGAATCATCCCGTTCATGCTGACTTCATGCAACTATCTGGCAGTTGATGAATACTTTAACGACCTGACTCCACTCGACTCCATCTTTGCCAGACAAGATTATCTGGAGCGTTATGTGTGGGGAACTGCGGCATTAATGCCCGCTCAAGGCAACTTGTTTTCCGGTTCCTACGGTCCTTACGAGACTGCGGTAGATGAAGTCCTTCTGTCATGGCAGAAAGCTGAGTACGCCGGTACCTACTTGTATGCAGACAAAATCACGCAGAACGATTCTTACTACAACATGTGGGGACAATACTACAAAGGTATCCGTAAGTGTAACACTATCTTCACCCGCATCGATGAATGCAAAGACCTGAAAGGATTGGACAGACGTGAAATTATGGGTTTGACTCATTTCATGAGAGCTTCCTTCTATTTCTATCTGTTGGAACTTTACGGACCGGCAGTCATCCTTCCCGAAGAGCCGCTGTCGGTAGATGAAAACATTGAAAACTTGTCATTCGAACGTAACACGTACGATGAATGTGTGGAATATATCTGCAAAGACCTCGAAGAAGCTTACAGTCTACTGGACCCGACGCGCCCGAGCACTCAGTTCGAACGTCCTACCAAATATGCGGCAGCCGCCCTCATGTCACGTGTCCGGCTTTACCAAGCTTCCAAGTGGTACAACGGCAATCAATATTATGCCGACTGGACCACTTCCGACGGACGAAACATGATAGCCCAGCAATATGACCCGGTGAAATGGGCGAAATCAGCTGCTGCCTCCAAGAGAATTATCGATAGCGGTATTTACTCATTATACACTGTACCCAGCGATGAAAACACGTATGCATCCTCTCAGGCGTCACAAGCGGAATTTCCGTTAGGAGTAGGAGGAATCGATCCTTACCATTCGTATATAGACATGTTCAATGGAGAAGCACTGGCTGTGAAAAACCCTGAACTTATTTATGCTACTCCCTTGAACAACAACATCATTTCAATCGCCTTCCCGTTGAAACTGGGAGGATGGAACGGCTTAGGAATCACTCAGAAACTCATAGATGCCTACTACATGAAAGATGGAGAAGATTATGTGCAACAACCTGATTATTATGAAGAAGCGGGTACTGTACCTACCATCGCCACAGGATATGAGCTGAGACCAACCGTTGCCAAAATGTATCTGGACCGCGAACCGCGTTTCTACGCATCTATCGGATTCTGTGAATGTTTCTGGCCCGCAACTTCGGTAACAGGAACCGAAGCTCCCAACGTGACTAACTTTACAGCAGGATATTACGTGAATGGCAACTGTGCAAAACAGGCTGCCAATCCAGAAGACTATAACTTAACGGGATATACTCTAAAGAAATATATCCATCCGGAGGATAACTGTACCAGTCATACAGGTGCTAAAATAAAACCGAAAACATTCCCTGTATTCAGATATGCGGAAATACTGTTGAACTATGTAGAAGCATTGAATGAACTGAAAGGAGAACCGGAATATACGGAAGCGGCAGATAACACCACTTATCATGTTTTGTATAATCCGGAGGAAATCATGTACTACTTCAACATGATTCGTTACCGTGCCGGATTGCCGGGCATCACCCTTGCCGATGCCAGCGATCAAGTGAAGATGCGTCAGTTAATCATCCGCGAACGTATGATCGAATTTGCATGCGAAGGAAGAAGATATCATGACCTGCGTCGTTGGGGACTAGCAGAAACAGAAGAGAACAAACCGGTACAAGGTATGGACGTTACCAAGAAGACGACCGAAAGAGACCAATTCTATACTGTTGTCAATGTAGTTCATAAGTATGCATTACGCAGCTTTGACAGGAAGATGTACTTCTATCCTATTCCGAGAGCCGTATTGGATAAAAACGCGAAACTGAAACAAAATCCAGGATGGGACGGATTCGGAGATTGGTAACTTACCTCTTTCCATTATATAACTGATTATTAATCATATAAAATTGAACATATAATGAGATCAATATACAAACTAGTGGTCTGTTCTTTACTAACACTCTCCATCACTTCTTGTGAAAAAGACCTGCTTGAAAAAGAACAATATCAGAAAGAAATCTACCTGATCGGCGCTTACAACCGAGTATGGACTACAGAAGTAAGCTACAGTAACGAAGAAGTGAAAACTTATTTCACGGTCAGCAGTTCCGGTACGTTAGCATTAGATCGAGATGTGAACGTAAAAATGAAGATCAACGAAGAGCTGGTAGATATTTACAATAGAAAGTACTGGACCGTTCTGAATGAGGACAAATATTATAAATCATTGGATACTGATTTATATTCCATTCCTTCTTTGGAGAATACGGTAATCAAGCACGCTGAAGGTATTTCCGCCGAAGTTCCTGTGTTGATAAAGACAGCAAGTCTGAAGATTGACCAGTCATACGTCATCCCCGTCGAAATAGAAAGTACAACAGGATATCCGATAAGTACATCCGGGTGTAAAATGTTGGTTCTATTAAAATTAAAGAATGACTATTCGGGCAGTTACCAGATGAGTGGACATACCACTTTAGAAGGAGAAACTCCGAAGACGATTCAGAAGCCTAAAACGATTAAGCCTACCGGAGTCAACACCGTCAGACTATTCTATGCCATGAACAACGAGAGCGACGAGAAGGCTGATATCCAAACGGGTACAATAGAACTGACCATCACGGATCAGATAGTGGAAGGCACTAATGATGTGAAGAAAGTTTCGGTCAAAGCATGGGATGCTGAAAACGGACCGGCAATTGTCGACTCAGGAGAAAGTACCTACAACACAACCGCCAAAAAGTTCAGCCTCAAATATACAATCGGTAACACGATATATGAAGAGCAACTGACTAAAGAAAAAGAAGTTTTATAATACACGACAAATGAGGAGAAGAGGAGATTTCACGGCATCACAAAAATGCCGTTGAAATCTCCTCTTCGTTTTTTAACGGAAGACTTGTTTTTACATGATTCCTTGTTTTCCTTCTGCTAAATTCGTAATTTTACCGCCGATTCACGCAATAGGGGTGCCCTAACATGACAGGCTGAGAACATACCCATAGAATCTGATCCGGGTAATGCCGGCGTAGAGAACGAATAAATAAGCAAATATGGAAATGAATTATCTGGAGATATTCGGTACGTTTATCGGCATTATCTACCTGTGGCTGGAGTATCGCGCCAGTATCTATCTGTGGCTGGCGGGCATCATCATGCCGGCCATTTATATCTTTGTTTATTACGACGCAGGACTGTATGCCGACTTCGGCATCAACATTTACTATCTGATAGCTGCCATCTACGGATGGTTCTTCTGGATGTGGGGACACCGGAAAAAGAAAAGCCAACTGACAACTGACGGGCAAACGACAGAGAAAACGAAAGATCTTCCGATTGTACATACCCCATGGAAATGTTACCTGCCACTGCTTCTAGTGTTTATCGTGTCTTTCGTCGGCATTGCCTGGATACTTATCGAATACACAGACAGTAACGTTCCGTGGCTGGACAGCTTCACAACAGCGTTGAGCATTGTCGGAATGTGGATGCTGGCACGCAAATACATTGAGCAATGGTTTGCCTGGATTCTTGTCGACATCGTCTGTTGCGGACTATATATTTATAAAGATCTCTATTTCACCTCCGTATTGTACGGACTTTACTCCATTATAGCTATCTTTGGCTACTTCAAATGGAAAAAATTAATGAGCATACAATGATAAACGAACACTATACACACGAAGCCGTGATACTTGCCAACGGCGAATATCCTGTCCATCCACTCCCTTTACAAGTTTTGGCAGATGCCAAATATGTAGTTTGTTGTGATGGAGCCGCCAACGAATATATTTCGCGTGGACATACTCCTGATATAATTATAGGAGACGGAGACTCGCTTCTACCAGAATATAAAAAGCGTTTTTCTTCTATTATCCATCAAATTCCGGATCAGGAGACGAATGATCAGACCAAAGCTGTTCATTATCTGCAAAGTAAAGGCATACGGAAAATCGCCATCGTAGGTGCTACCGGCAAACGGGAAGACCATACATTAGGAAACATCAGCCTACTCATGGAGTATATGAGAAGTGGTATGGAAGTACGGATGATAACTGACTACGGTATATTTATTCCTGCACAAGATACACAAACTTTCGCTTCACATCCCGGACAGCAAGTCTCTATTATCAATTTCGGTGCTAAAGGATTGAAAGGAAAAGGATTGGTTTATCCTCTTAGTGACTTTACTAATTGGTGGCAAGGCACATTGAATGAAGCTATAGCAGAAGAGTTTAGCATTTATTGCACGGGAGAATATTTAGTATTCCTCGTAATTTCTGATTATCTATAATATTTATTCATTCCTGTACGATGCCGCACTTTTACTATTTAAAAGTGACAGAATCGTAAACAAATGGAAGGATGACATTACCTTTCATATTAAGGCATCCATACTTTCCTGCTTTACAGGCAGGAATATTCCCATTTTTATCAGGCCATGATATCCAGTCGAACTTAAAAGGAATAATTACTTCACCCTTTATATTAATGACACCCCACTTCCTCCTATATTCTGCAGAGAACATTATGCCATCTTCCCAACATATCATATCCGTATATTTTAAGGGCACAAGAATCTGATTGTTCAAATCAACAATTCCCCATCTTCCAGAATACTGATATTTTTTCCCTTCCTTGAAACCAATATTTACAGCAACCGTATCAGTTCCGATATATTGGATATTATCATATATCGGAGGAATAATAAACTTATCTATATTATTAATTAATCCACATTTTGCTACAACAGGAGAATTATCTTCCGTAAATACAGAATCTTTTACCCACACAACAGCTTTCCCATTGATAAAAGGATAGGTATCGATAATCATCATTTCTAATTATTTTGAATTGATCCATTCCATTGCTTCCGGTATTTGTTTTGTTAGAAACTCATACCATTTCCCTGGACTAAAATAACAAGACGAATGCTTCATAAATACAATATTAACACTATAGTTAGGGTTCATATTAATGGACATTTTCCTTGGGTAAACTCTATTAATTTTTTCTAATATATCAATCTCTGAATATTGAATCTGATATTTGGCCATCGTGCTTTCAAACAGCTGCGAAGACTCTATCCCAACAAAGATACAATCAGTAGGATGTAATATATCGACAATTTTCAAAAAGAGTTCCCAAGCTATTTCATAATCATCAAGATTGGGACGTTCCTTAGGTGCAGTGGTATAATCCAATTGTCTTTGGATAAAATTATAATATGCAATTTTCGACAACACCAATTTATCTTCAGAAATTATCCCTCGGTCACATAATGCCTCCATTAAATTAGGGTAGGTTCTATTACACCATGATTTATCTACCAATACTTCATACAAACAATTTCTCGTATGATATTTATCTACTTTTACCTCCTGTTCCCTCAGTTTTCCCTCATCTTCAATATCTTCGTCGATGTAATGAGATTCTCCTACAATTAAAATCCTACGTTTACCATCCTCATAGTCCTTACCTACCCAAGGATACCATGTCAGATTCTCAATCTGATTAAATTGAGAGTCGTATTTTACTTCAACAATTTGATCCATATTAACTATTTTAGAATAAAATATCCCATTTGTGTTCACTTACAAAGCTACTAAATCCATACCGGTTTTGCAATAAATCAAGTCACAAAAAATAGAAGTATTTGATTCATTTCCGCACAGAAATGAACTGAATTATAAATTGAGGATTAGGCACGGATTACACGGATTTCACGGTTTTAGTGCTATGATTACGTAAAACAACCGTGTTAATCCGTGTAATCCGTGCCTAAATATATTCTTTTCCGATTCGTAATGAAGCATAATAACAGATCGACAACGTATACACAGACAGACAAGTTAGTAAATATGGAGTAATTGATCAGCCCTGATTCCAATATCAGTTTCAACCGTTGGAACAAAGTGTTTCATGCCTTGAAACTAAAAGTTTCATTACTTGAAACCATTTGTTTCAAGGCATGAAACTCTTTGAAGATACACTACAATGAGAGCAAAAACAGCTTTCAAATCATTAGGAGGGATATAGAATTTAATTTTTGTTCGATTCAGAGTATAATAAATCCGCTGTTACCTAAGAAGATATACACTTATAGGTAACAGCGGAAAATCTATTATTTCTAAGGATATTTGCTTGAGCAACAGGATCAAATAGTAAGCAGATACTTCTTGAAGTCTGCAAATTCCTTCGTCATTGGCAAGCTCTTCTTCTCCCCTTTCATAAACTCCTGCAGCTTGGCCGGTATCTCTACCGCTTCACCGATAATACCTTCTACTGTTTCCAGAAATTTAGCAGGGTGAGCTGTTTCGAGAAATACTCCCGTTTCACCCGGTTTCAATCCTTCTTGCAAAGCGCGATAGCCGCATGCCCCATGAGGATCGAGCAAGTAATGATGTTCTTTCCAAGTTTCCTTCACTGTTTCGCGAATCTGTTCGTCAGTATAGGTAGTTCCCGAAATCTCAGCAGAAATCTCAGCATGAGAACCGCCATACAGATCAAGCACACGGGCAAAGTTACTCGGGTCACCTACGTCCATAGCATTAGCGATAGTTGCGATGGATGGCCGGGGATTATATTTACCTGTTTGCAGGTATTGATAAAATATATCGTTGCGATTGTTGGCAGCAATAAAACGTTTGACAGGCAAGCCCATCTTCTTTCCAAACAAGCCGGCTGTGATGTTACCAAAGTTTCCGCTAGGTACACAAATCACTGCATTATCGGCTTTTCCGGCACGCTTCAGCTGGGCATAGGCATAGAAATAATAGAATGCCTGCGGCAGAAAACGAGCCACATTGATAGAATTGGCGGAGGTCAGCGACAGATGTTCGTTCAATTCCTTATCCATGAAAGCAGCTTTTACCAACGCCTGGCAATCGTCAAACGTTCCGTCCACTTCGAGAGCAGTGATATTCTGTCCTAAAGTAGTGAATTGCTTTTCCTGTATCTCGCTGACTTTCCCCTTCGGATAAAGCACATACACATGAATACCTTCCACACCCAGAAAACCGTTGGCAACGGCACTCCCTGTATCACCGGAGGTCGCTACCAGTACGTTTACATCCTTCTGTCCTTCTTTCTTGATGAAGTATCCCAGCAAACGTGCCATGAAACGACCGCCTACATCTTTGAAAGCCAGTGTAGGTCCGTGGAAAAGTTCCAGAGAATAAATGTTGTCCGCCACCTTCACCAACGGAACATCAAAGCTCAATGTATCATACACAATCTGTTTCAGTGTATCAGCGGGAACGTCTTCACCAAAGAAGGCATCGGCTACACGGTAAGCGATTTCCTGAAAAGAAAGGCTGTCAATCGTATCGTAAAAATCCTGAGGAAGCGGCTTGATAGTCATAGGCATGAAAAGCCCTCTGTCAGCGGCAAGCCCTTTTACTACGGCTTCTTGCAGAGAAGCCATCGGCGCCTGTTTATTCGTACTATAGTATTTCATTAGATCATATTTTTATTCATCACAGACTACGCAGTTCCATACAGATTTCAATGTCCGGCGGGCAATCTGCATAATCTGTGACGAAGCGTTATTTCATGAACTCTTTTATAAATTCGTCTTCTTTCAACACACCGTAACTGCCATTGCATGCCGATACCTCATCGTATGTCTGTACCTCATCCGGTTCGATACCCGGATACCAGATAAGGAATGGTATAGGCTCGGAAGTATGGGTACGAAGTTCACAAGGAGTAGGATGATCGGGCAATACAGCAATCGCCACCGGCTCGTCCCAGTCTTTCACAGCCTCATAGATAGGTCCGACCGCACGTTTGTCGAGATTCTCTATTGTCAGAAGTTTCAGATCTATATCCCCCTCATGTCCAGCCTCATCACTGGCTTCGATATGGAGATAGACGAAGTCATCCGTCTTCAGAGCTTCCAGAGCGGCAGCTACTTTATTCTCGTAATTTGTATTATACAGTCCGGTTGCCCCCTCCACTGCGATGCGACGCAAGCCGGCATAATATCCGATTCCGTTAATCAAGTCAACAGCCGAGATAACAGCTCCTTTCTTTACTTGCGGGAAAGTTTCGGAGAAAGTGGGCATCTGCGGACGATAGCCGGGGCTCCAAGGCCAGATACTATTGGCCGGATCTTTGCCTTCGGCAATCCGCTTCAGATTTAACGGATGATTCTTCAGCAATTCCTGTGATTGAAGAATAAGGTCATTGATAAGGCCTGCCGTTTCCTGAGCCTCCGGCACTGAAGGCTTCACCATCAACGGACGGAAAGGTTTCAAAGGAACATCGTGCGGAGGAGTACAATCCAACTCTTTATTACCGCCTTTGATCACCAGCAGATGCCGATACTGAACTCCCGTATGAAAACGTACGCGATCATTTCCCAATTTCTCTTGCAGATACTGAATCAGCACATCTGCCTCCTCTGTAGATATATGTCCGGAAGAGTGATTCTTCAGAATCTCTCCTTCCACACAAATCAGATTACAACGCATTGCCATCTCTCCCGGCTTCAAGTCTACGCCGATACTGGCAGCTTCGAGCGGTCCGCGTCCCTCGTATACTTTCGGAAGATTATACCCCAACACAGACATATTGGCAACCTCACTACCCGGATGGAAACCTTCGGCAACGGTAATCAAACGACCATTGCGCCCCATGCGGGCTAATTTATCCATATAAGGCGTCTTCGCATATTGCAGGAGCGTCTTGTCCCCTAATGACTTCACTGGCCAGTCGGCCATTCCGTCTCCCAATATAATAATATGCTTCACTTCTTTAGAAATTAAGAATGAAGAATGATGAATGAAGAATTGTCTGTGCCATTATGCTGCATAGTAATTCTTCATTTTTAGTTCTTCATT